>NZ_CP049989.1:3600000-3900000 GCF_011388215.1 Hydrogenophaga crocea | reverse complement strand
CCTGCTTGAAGGGGTTGACGGGGGTCTGCATGGGCGGTGAAGGAAGGTCAGACGAATCGGAAACGCAGCACGCCGAGCGGGCCGTAGTCGGCCTCGAAGCGGTCGCCGGCCCGGGCGGCCACGGGGCGGGTGAACGAGCCTGCGAGCACGATCTGCCCGGGCAGCAGGCGGTCGCCCCAGGGGGCGAGTTTTTCGGCCAGCCAGGCGATGCCGATGGCCGGGTGGCCCTGCACGCCCGCGGCCAGGCCGGTTTCCTCGACCACGCCGTTCTGGCGCAGCACCGCGCCGCACCAGGGCAGGTCGGTGGTGAGCGGGTTCACGCGGTAGCGCGCATCGCCCTCGCCGATCACGATGGCGGCGTTGGCCGCGTTGTCGCTGATGGTGTCGAAGACCTTGCGCGGCTTTTTCGTGTCGCGGTCGAACTGCTCGATGCGAGCGTCGATGATCTCGATGGCGGGCGTCACGTATTCGGTGGCGGCGAGCACCTCGCCCACGGTCACGCGGCCGCTCAACGGGGCCTTGAGCACGAAGGCGAGTTCGACCTCCACGCGCGGCGCGAGGAAACGGCTCACGGGGATCTCGAGCTCTTCGCCCGCGCGCGCCACGAGCTTCATCGAGCCCAGCAGCGTGCCGAAGTCGGGCTCGTCGATCTGGCTCGAGAGCTGCATGGCGCGGCTCGTGAGGCCGATCTTGTGGCCGATCACCGGATCGCCGCGGCCGCGCTGCAGCGCGACCCAGGCGCGGCCCACGCGGTAGCCGTCGTCGATGGTCATGGTGGGAAAGCGCTGCGAGAAGTGGCGCAGCGGTTCGCGCGTTTGCGCCGAGCGGTCGAGTTCGGCCGCGAGTTGTTCGATGGTGGCGTCGTCGAGCATGTCAGGTCTTGCGCGGGGCGAACAAGGGGTGGATGGAGCTGTTCTTGGCGTCGAAGACCTCGTGGCCTTCGTCCACCTGCACGGTGATGCCGATGGCGCGCCCGGCCAGGTGCGCCGCGAAGTGCGCCTTGGCCACGGCCTCGATGGTCTGCCCGGTGCGCTGGTGCACCGCGGCGCTGCGGCCCTGGGCCATGCGCAGGTTCAGGTACACGAAGGCGTAGTCGCCGCCGCGGCCCGCGGCCTCGCCGGCCGCACCGCCGTCGGCGATGGCCCAGTGCGCGGCCGGGAACGCCAGCACGCGCGTGCCGCCGGTGGGAAAGACCTGGCGGTCCTGTTCGTCGCGCACGGTGAGCAGGGCGTCGCAGAGCGCGCGGCACAGCACGCCCATGTCGGTGCCGCCCTGTGCGGCGGGGCGGTCGAGGTTGCCGCTGTAGAGGAGCACGAGGTGGGGCATGGCGCGCTCCGACTACAGCCGCGAGACGGCCTGGAAGCCCTGGGCCGACGAGGCCTGGGCGGCCGGAATGGCGCTGCCCGTGACGGGCGTGACCGGGAACACCACGTTGATCTGGCCCGTGCCCGAGGCGCCGAAGTACGGCGTGATCACCTCGGCCTGGCCGCGGTACTCGCTCCAGCCGAGCGCGCCCAGCATCATGGCGGTGTCGTGCATGAAGCCCTCGCCGTGGCCCTTCACCGCGTACTCGGGCAGCATCTCGCAGAAGGCCTGCCATTCGCCGGCCTGCCACAGGCGCACCACCTCGCGGTCCAGGGTTTCGAGGAAGGGGCTCCAGAGCTTGAACGCGTATTCGGGCGCGAGGCCGTTCTGCGCGAAGCGGTGGCTCAGCGAGCCGCTGGCCAGGAGGGCCACGGTGCCGTCGTACTCGTCTTCGATCGCGCGGCGGAACGCCCAGCCCAGGCGCGCGCTGTCGTTGAGGTAGTGCGCCATGCACAGCGCCGACACCGACACCGCCTTGAAGTGCTGGTCGGGGTTCATGTAGCGCATGGGCACCAGGGTGCCGTACTCGGGCGCGAGCGTGGTGCCTTCGTGCGCCAGCGTGTCCACGCCCATGCGGTTGGCCACGCGCGCCAGCAGGTGCCCGAGCTCGGGGTTGCCCGGGATGGCGTAGGGCATGTTGCTGATGAAGTGCGGCAGCTCGTTGCTGGTGTAGCGGCCTTCCCAGTGGCGCGTGCAGTTGAGGTGGTAGCTGGCGTTCACCAGCCAGTGCGTGTCGAACACGACGAGGGTGTCCACGCCGAGATCGCGGCAGCGCTGGCCGATGGCCTTGAGGCCGTCGATGGCGTCTTGCCGCGAGCCCTTGCGCGGGCCATCGAACTCGCTGAGCACGATGGACGGGACGTGGGTGATCTTGGCGACCAGTGCGAGCTTGCCCATGGGTGTCTCCTGTGCGGGGGTCAGACGCCCCAGTGCGGAATGTGGTGCGAGCCCAGCGACACCGCCACGTTCTTGGGCTCGAGGAAGACCTCGTAGCTCCAGGTGCCGCCTTCGCGGCCCGTGCCCGAGGCCTTGGTGCCGCCAAAAGGTTGCCGCAGGTCGCGCACGTTCTGCGAGTTCACGAAGCACATGCCCGCCTCGATCGCCGCGGCCACGCGGTGCGCGCGGCCGATGTTCTCGGTCCACACATAGCTCGACAGGCCGTAGGCGATGTCGTTGGCGAGCGCGATCGCGTGGGCCTCGTCCTTGAACGGGATCAGGCAGGCCACGGGGCCGAAGATCTCGTCCTGCGCGATCTTCATGCGGTTGTCCACGTCGGCGAACACCGTGGGCCACACGTAGTTGCCCCGGCGCACGTGCACGGGCAGCTCGGGCGCATAGCCCGGCCGGTCCAGTCCGCCACACAGCAGCGTGGCGCCTTCCTTCGGGCCGAGCTCGATGTAGCTGCGCACCTTGGCCAGGTGGGCCGGGCTGATCATGGGGCCGATGATGGTTTTTTCGTCCTGCGGGTCGCCCACCACGATCTTCTTCGCGCGCTCGGCGAACTTCTGCGCGAAGTCGGCGTAGATGCTCTGCTGCACCAGGATGCGGCTGCCCGCGGTGCAGCGCTCGCCGTTGTTGCTGAAGATCATGAACACCGCGGCGTCGAGCGCGCGGTCGAGGTCGGCGTCGTCGAAGATGACGAAGGGGCTCTTGCCGCCCAGCTCCATGCTGAACTTCTTGAGGCCCGCGGTCTTGACGATGCGGTTGCCGGTGGCGGTGGAGCCGGTGAAGCTGATGGCGCGCACGTCGGGGTGGGCGCACAGCGGCTCGCCCGCGTCCTTGCCGAAGCCGTGCACGATGTTGAGCACGCCCGCGGGCACCCCGGCCTCGAGCGCGAGCTCGCCCAGGCGCGCGGCCGTGAGCGGGCTGAGTTCGCTCATCTTGAGCACCGCGGTGTTGCCGAAGGCCAGGCAGGGCGCGACCTTCCAGGTGGCCGTCATGAAGGGCACGTTCCAGGGGCTGATGAGCGCGCACACGCCCACCGGGTGGAACAGCGTGTAGTTGAGGTGGGTGGGCGTGGGGTAGGTGTGGCCGTCCACGCGCACGCACATCTCGGCGAAGTAGCTGAAGTTGTCGGCCGCGCGCGGCACCAGCTGTTTGCCGGTTTGCGAAATGGTCTGGCCGGTGTCGTCGGTTTCGGTGCGCGCGATCTCGGGCACGTGTTTGGCAATCAGCTCGCCGAGCCGGCGCACGATGGCCGCGCGCTCGGTGGCGGGCCGGCCGGCCCAGGCGGGGAAGGCGTCCTTGGCGGCCTGCACCGCAGCGTTCACCTCGGCCTCGCCGCCGGCGGCGACCTCGGCGAGCACGGCTTGCGTGGCGGGGTTGAGGGTTTCGAAGCGCGCGGCGCTGTCCACGGCTTTGCCGTTGATGAGGTGCTGGATGGTCATGCGGGTGTGGTGATGGTGTTGTGCAGTTCGCCGATGCCCTCGATCGCGGTGACCACGACGTCGCCGGGCTGGCAGTCGACCACGCCGTCGGGCGTGCCGGTGAGGATCAGGTCGCCCGGGTGCAGGGTCATGAAGGACGTGAAGTACTCGATCAGCGTGGCCACGTCGAACACCATGTCGCGCGTGTTCCCGCTTTGCGTCACGCGGCCGTTCACGGTGGTGCTCAGCGCGAGGTTCATCGGGTCGGGCACGTCGGCCGCGTCGACCAGCCAGGGGCCCAGGGGCGTGCAGGTGTCGCGGTTCTTCACGCGCAGGTTGGGGCGGTACCAGTTCTCGAGGTAGTCGCGGATCGCGTAGTCGTTGGCCACGGTGTAGCCCGCGATGAAGTCGGGCGCGTCGCTGCGGCGCACGCGCCTGGCGGTGCGGCCGATCACCACCGCGAGCTCGCACTCGTAGTGCATGAACTGCACGCCCGCGGGCCGCACGGTGAAGGCGCGGTGACCGATCAGCGAGGCCTCGCCCTTGGCGAAGGCCAGCGGCTCGGTGGGCGGCTTGAAGGCCAGTTCCTTGGCGTGGTCGGCGTAGTTCAGGCCCAGCGCGAGCACGGTGCGCGCGCGCGCCACCGGCGCGAGCGGCGGCAGCCACACCACCTCGTCGAACGAGAGGCGCCGGCCCTTGAAGGCGGGCGTGAGCAGTTCGAGCTGGCCATCGCGCTCGATGGCGTCGTGGACCGCGCCGGCCCAGGCGATGCGTGCGCGTTTCAAGACAGCACCTCTTCTTCAAACACCTGCACCGCGGGCTTGAGGCCGGGCGCGCTGATCTCCACCGCGTCGCCCGCCACCACGCGCGGACGCGTGCCGTCGGCCAGCGCCTCGCTGCCCACGAGCAGCAGGTCGCCGGGCTGCAGCGACATGAATTCCGCCACGTCGAGCAGCAGCTGCGGCACGCCGCGCACCAGGTCCTTGAGCGCGGTGGTCTGCTTGTGCACGCCGTGGATGCGCAGCTCGATCTCGAGGCCGGCCAGGCCTTCGATGCCGCCCAGGGCCTCGATCGGCGTGGGCTCGGCGCCCAGGCCGAGGAAGCCGTCGCGGTTGCGGAAACGGATCGCGGGGCGGTAGTAGCTGTCGTGCGCCACGCTCACGTCGTTCACCAGCACCGCGTGCGTGGGCGCGCCGTGCGCGCCCATCACCAGGCCCAGGCTGGCCGCGACCTCCACCGCCTCGCCCGCGGGCAGCGCAATGCGCCCGCCGTGCGGCGTGAAGGTGTTGGCCGTTTTCACATAGAGCACGGGCGCTTTCGGCGGCGCGAGGTAGGGCTTGTCGTCCATGCGCGGCCGCCACAGCGCCCATTCGCGCTGGAAGTTGAGCAGCGTGCCGTACACGGTGCCGCCGGGGGTCCAACTCATTCGTTTTCCTCGTTCAGGGGCTCGTCGACACCGCCCTCGAGGGCGATGACCTCGTCGAGCAGGTCGTAGAGCTCGGCCAGCCGCGCCTTGGTCAGGCGCTGCTCGAGCCATTGGTAGTGCGCCTCGATGGTGGCCGAGAGCTTGCGCACGAGCTTGAGGCCCGCGGGCGTGGCGCGCACCACGGTGCGCCGCGCGTCCTGGCTGCAGCGCTCGCGCGCGATCAGGCCGTCGCGCTCCATGCGCGCGAGCACACCGGTGAGGCTGGGGCCGAGCAGGAAGGCTTCGCGCGCGATGCGGCCGGTCTCGATGCCCGCGGGGTCGCGCGCGTGCTCGCCCAACACGCGCAGCACGCGCCATTGCTGGTCGCTCAGGCCGTGCTCGCGCAGGCTCGGGCGGGTGTGCTGCATCACGGCCTCGCGCGCCTGCAGCAGCAGGCGCGGCAGGTTGCGGTGCGTGAACGCGTGGGTGGGCGGGGCCGACATGGGCCGCATTATTTAACAAGTTAAATAAAACGGCAACGTCCCCGACCCTGGGCCGCATGGGTGTTTACCCGGAGCGCCCCATGCGCTCCACAATCCGCGCATGAACCGACTCACCGACCTGCTGGGCACGGCCCTCCCCTTGATCCAGGCGCCCATGGCCGGCGTGCAGGGCGCGGCGCTCGCGCTCGCCGCGGGCCGCGCGGGCGCGCTGGGCTCGCTGCCCTGCGCCATGCTCGCGCCCGAGGCGATGCGGCAGGAGCTGCAGCGGCTCGCGGCCAGCGGCCTGCCCCACAACGTGAACTTCTTCTGCCACGCGCCGCCCACGCCCGACGCGGCGCGCGAGGCCGCGTGGCGCGCCGCGCTCGCGCCCTACCACGCCGAGATCGGGCTCGACCCGGCGACCATCGCCGCGGGCCCCGGCCGCCTGCCCTTCGGCGCCGCCGCGGCCGAAGTGCTCGAGGCCTTCCGCCCACGCGTGGTGAGCTTCCACTTCGGCCTGCCCGCGCCCGAGCTGCTGGCGCGCGTGAAGGCCTGGGGCGCGGTGGTGCTGGCCTCGGCCACCACGGTGGACGAGGCGCGCTGGCTCGAAGCGAACGGCGCCGACGCGGTGATCGCCCAGGGCCTGGAGGCCGGCGGCCACCGCGGCCATTTCCTGAGCGACGACCTCACGCGCCAGAGCGGCACCTTCGCGCTGCTGCCGCAGGTGAAGGCCGCCGTGCGCGTGCCGGTGATCGCGGCCGGCGGCATTGCCGACGCGGCGGGCGTGCGCGCGGCCATGGCCCTGGGCGCCGATGGCGTGCAGGTGGGCACGGCCTACCTGTGCAGCGACGAGGCCACCACCAGCGCGCTGCACCGCGCGGCGCTGCAGAGCGAAGCCGCCCGGCATACGCAGCTCACCACGCTGTTCACCGGCCGGCCCGCGCGCGGCATCGTCAACCGCGCGATGCGTGAGCTCGGCGCCCTGAACCCGGCCGCGCCGGCCTTCCCGCTGGCCACCGCGGCCATCGCGCCGCTGCGCGCGCACTGGGAGGCGCAAGGCCGCGGCGACTTCACGCCGCTGTGGTCGGGGCAGAACGCCAGCGGCTGCCTCAGCGCGTCCGCGGCGGCGATCACCGCGGCCCTGGCCGAGGGCTTCAGCCCGGGTCTTTGAGCCAGCGCTTCAGGCGCGCGGCGTCGCCGGTCTGCTCGAGCGCGTGTTCGAGCGCGGCGATCGCCGCGTCGAGCCGCTGCACCGCGTCGAGCCGCGCCTGGCGCAGGGTGTTGGCGTTGGCGCTCACGCCCGCGGGCAGCTCGAACAGTTGGCCGAGCGCGGCCTGGCGCGCGGCGCGTTCGCGCTCCAGGGCGGCCACCTGCTGCTTGAGCAGCAGGGTGAGCGCGGCCAGGCGCTCGTCGGACGGGGCCGCGGCCGGCCCGCTGTCGGCCAGCGCGGCGCGCTGCTGCAGGTCCATCAGCGCCATCAGGTCGCGCCGCGCGTAGGCGGTGTTGGCCTCGGCCATGAGCGCGGTCTTGTGGGCGCGGCGCGCCGGGTCGCTCTCGCGGTCGGGGTGCAGGGCACTCGCGAGCTGGCGGAACACCTGGCGCAACAGGCGGTCGGCATCGGCCGCGGGATCGGGCGGCGGCAGGCCGGGCGCGCCCGGGGCCGTGTCGGTCTTCCTGCGCTGCTGGCGCTGCTCGCGTTTCTCGCGCTTGTCCTGCCGGGCCTGGCGGCGTGCCTCGTCGGCCGCCTGCAGCCGCTGCCAGCCCGCGCGCAGCACGGCCTCGGGTGAGGCCCCGTCCAGACCCTCGATGGGCGCGCCGAGCGCGGCCTCGAACTGCGCGCGCAGGGCCTCGGCGCGGGCCTGCCGCTTCTGCGCCAGGGTCTGCGGGCTGTGGCGGTCGTGCAGGGCGGCCATGTCGGCGTGGCCGTCTTCGGCCAGGGCCTGGGCCAGGGCACACAGGCGCTCGCGCGCGGTGGCGCGCTGGGCGGGGCTGAGGGGGCGCTGCAACGCGTCGGCGTCGAGTGCGGCGTCGAGAGCGGCGTCGAGGGCCTGCACCAGCGCCTTCTGCAGTTGCACCTGGCGGGCCTGCAGCGGCGCCACCCAGGCCATGTGCTCCTGGCGCGCGGACTGCTCGAGCGCGTCGAGTTCGGCCAGTTGCGCGCGCAGGGTGTCCAGCCGCTGGCGCTGCAGGCGGTGCGCGCGCGCGGCCGGCGACAGCGGCGGCTCGCCGGGCGGCAGCGCGGTGGGCAGGGGGGCCGGGGTGGAGGTGGGAGGGCGGGCGGTCACGGGGCGCTCGACTATATTGCCCACCCGACTCAGCGACCCGCCATGGCCAAAGACAAGACGATCTACGTGTGCAACGAATGCGGCGGCACCAGCCCGCGCTGGCTGGGCAAGTGCCCGGCCTGCGGCGCCTGGAACACGCTCACCGAGTCGGTGGCCGAGGGCGGCGGCGCGGCGCCCAAGAACCGTTTTGCGGCGCTGGCCAAGACCGCCGAGGTGATGCCGCTGGCCAGCATCGAGGCGCGCGACGTGCAGCGCACGCCCACCGGCCACGAAGAGCTCGACCGCGTGCTGGGCGGCGGCATCGTCGAGGGCGGCGTGGTGCTGATCGGCGGCGACCCGGGCATCGGCAAGTCGACCCTGCTGCTGCAGGCGCTGGACAGCCTGCAGCGCGCCGGGCAGGGCACGCTCTACGTCACCGGCGAAGAAAGCGGCGCCCAGGTGGCGCTGCGCGCGCGCCGGCTCGGCATCGAGGGCTCGCAGGTGCAGGTGCTGGCCGAGATCCAGCTCGAGAAGATCCTGGCCACGCTGGACGCGGTCAAGCCCGCGATCGCGGTGATCGATTCGATCCAGACCGTGTACTCCGAGCAGCTCACCAGCGCGCCGGGCTCGGTGGCCCAGGTGCGCGAGTGCGCGGCCCACCTCACGCGCGCGGCCAAGGCCTCGGGCACGGCCATCGTGCTCGTGGGCCACGTGACCAAGGAGGGCGCGCTCGCGGGCCCGCGCGTGCTCGAACACATGGTGGACACGGTGCTGTACTTCGAGGGCGACACGCACAGCAGCTTCCGGCTGGTGCGCGCCATCAAGAACCGCTTCGGCGCGGTCAACGAGATCGGCGTGTTCGCCATGACCGACAAGGGCCTGAAGGGCGTGAGCAACCCCAGCGCCATCTTCCTGTCGCAGCACGCCCAACCGGTGCCGGGCAGCTGCGTGATGGTGACGCTCGAAGGCACGCGCCCGCTGCTGGTGGAGCTGCAGGCCCTGGTGGACAGCGGCGGCCCGAGCCCGCGCCGCCTGAGCGTGGGCCTGGAGCGCGACCGCCTGGCCATGCTGCTGGCCGTGCTGCACCGCCACGCGGGCGTGGCCTGCATGGACCAGGACGTGTTCGTCAACGCGGTGGGCGGCGTGCGCATCAGCGAGCCCGCGGCCGACCTGGCGGTGATGCTGGCCATCACCAGCAGCCTGCGCGGCCGGGCCCTGCCCAAGGGCTTCATCGCCTTCGGCGAGGTCGGCCTGGCGGGCGAGGTGCGGCCCGCGCCGCGCGGCCAGGAACGGCTCAAGGAAGCGGCCAAGCTCGGGTTCTCGGTGGCCATCGTGCCCAAGGCCAACGCGCCCAAGGGCGGCGCGCGCGCCTTCGAGGGACTGAAGATCGTGGCGGTGGAGCGCATCGAGGAGGCGCTGGCCGCGCTGCGCGACCTGGACTGACCGCTTCTGCCCCCTCCGCGACAATCGCCCCCCATGAGATTCCTGATCAAGATCGCCCTGGCCCTGGTGGCCGCCGCCCTGCTGTACTGGGGCTACACCGAATTCGGCTGGGCCGGCGTGGCCGCCGTGGCCGGCGGCCTGATGATGTGGCTGCTGCTGCATTTCACCCGCCTCATGACCGTGATGCGGCGCGCTGCCC
Organism: Hydrogenophaga crocea; assembly: GCF_011388215.1. Lineage (NCBI taxonomy): Bacteria > Pseudomonadati > Pseudomonadota > Betaproteobacteria > Burkholderiales > Comamonadaceae > Hydrogenophaga > Hydrogenophaga crocea. The sequence continues at coordinate 3,890,476 of NZ_CP049989.1, read as the reverse complement.
AGCGCCCCATCGGCCACGTGGACAGCGCCGTGATGCTCAACGCCAAGCTGCACGCCGGCATGCCGCTGGTCGCGGTGATCGGCCTCACGCGCGCGCTGGGCGAACTCACCTCGCCGGCCGACGAGCAGCCCGAGGTCTACCGCTGGACCGACCCGGGCGGCGCCAGCGTGCTGGCCCGCTTCACCCACGGCAAGCTCACCGACTGGGGCTTCAAGCGCCCCGAGGCCGACACATCGGGCAACGAATGAGCCCGCACGCGGCCGTAAAATCGCCGGTTGTCCCGAATACCCCCACACCCCAAGGATTCCCATGAGCCCGACCCCGCCCTCGATGTCCGACCGTGACGGCAAGATCTGGATGGACGGCCAGCTGGTGGACTGGCGCGACGCCAAGATCCACGTGCTGACCCACACGCTGCACTACGGCTGCGGCGCCTTCGAGGGCGTGCGGGCCTACAACACGGTCAACGGCACGGCCATCTTCCGCCTGCAGGAACACACCGAGCGCCTGTTCAACAGCGCCAAGATCCTGCGCATGAAGATTCCCTTCACCCCCGAGCAGGTGAACGAGGCACAGAAGCAGGTGGTGCGCGAGAACAAGCTCGAGAGCTGCTACATCCGCCCGCTCACCTGGATCGGCGACAAGAAGCTCGGCGTGAGCCCCAAGGGCAACACCATCCACCTGATGGTCGCGGCCTGGGCCTGGGGCGCCTACCTGGGCGACGAGGGCTTGAAGCGCGGCATCCGCGTGAAAACCAGCAGCTACACCCGCCACCACGTCAACATCACCATGACGCAGGCCAAGGCGGTGAGCAACTACACCAACAGCATCCTGGCCAACATGGAAGCCACGGACGAGGGCTACGACGAGGCCCTGCTGCTCGACACCGCCGGCTTCGTGAGCGAAGGCGCGGGCGAGAACCTGTTCGTCATCAAGAACGGCGTGATCTACACGCCCGACCTCTCGGCCGGCGCGCTCAACGGCATCACGCGCAACACCGTGTTCCATATCGCCAAGGACCTGGGCCTGGAGATCGTGCAGAAGCGCATCACGCGCGACGAGGTCTACATCGCCGACGAGGCCTTCTTCACCGGCACCGCGGCCGAGGTCACCCCGATCCGCGAACTCGACCGCATCGAGATCGGCGCCGGCAGCCGCGGCCCCATCACCGAGAAGATCCAGTCCGCGTTCTTCGACATCGTGAACGGCCGCAACCCGAAGTACGCGCACTGGCTCACCAAGGTCTGAACATGAGCAAGGCAGTCGTCGAACTCAAGGCCAGCGACCTCAACCAGCACGGCGGGGTCTTCTGCCCCAGCCCGCTGGCCGAAATGAAGCTCTGGAACAGCCACCCCAAGGTCTACCTGGACGTGGCCAAGACCGGCGAGGCCAAGTGCCCGTACTGCGGCACGGTCTACCGGCTCGCCGCGGGCGAGCACGTCGCCCAAGGCCATTGAACATACCGGCAGGTGGGCGGTGACGGGCACACGACACCGCACAGAGAGGACACCTCCATGATTCTGGTCACCGGCGGCGCCGGCTTCATCGGCAGCAATTTCGTGCTGGACTGGCTCGCGCAAAGCGACGAGCCGGTGCTCAACCTCGACAAGCTCACCTACGCGGGCAACCGGCGCAACCTCGCCGCGCTCGAAGGCGATGCGCGCCACGTGTTCGTGCAGGGCGACATCGGCGACAGCGGCCTGGTGGCGCGCCTGCTGGCCGAGCACCGGCCGCGCGCGGTGCTCAACTTCGCGGCCGAAAGCCACGTGGACCGCTCCATCCACGGCGCCGAAGACTTCGTGCAGACCAACATCGTGGGCACCTTCCGCCTGCTCGAAGCGGTGCGCGGCCACTGGCTCGACCTGCCCGAGGCCGAGCGCGCGGCCTTTCGCTTCCTGCACGTGAGCACCGACGAGGTCTACGGCAGCCTGGCGCCCGACGCCCCCGCCTTCACCGAACAGCACGCCTACGAGCCCAACAGCCCCTACAGCGCGAGCAAGGCCGCCAGCGACCACCTGGTGCGCGCCTGGCACCACACGCACGGCCTGCCGGTGCTCACCACCAACTGCAGCAACAACTACGGGCCGTTCCATTTCCCCGAGAAGCTGATCCCGCTGATGATCGTCAACGCGCTCGCGGGCAAGCCGCTGCCGGTGTACGGCGACGGCCTGCAGGTGCGCGACTGGCTCTACGTGGGCGACCACTGCAGCGCGATCCGCCGCGTGCTCGAGGCCGGCCGCGTGGGCGAAACCTACAACGTGGGCGGCTGGAACGAGAAGCCCAACATCGAGATCGTGCACACCATCTGCGCGCTGCTCGACGAGCTGCGCCCGCGCGCCGACGGCCTGTCGTACGCCACGCAGATCACGCATGTGAAGGACCGCCCCGGTCACGACCGCCGCTACGCGATCGACGCGCGCAAGATCGAACGCGAGCTGGGCTGGCGCCCCGCCGAGACCTTCGAGACCGGCATCCGCAAGACCGTGCAGTGGTACCTGGACCACGCCGACTGGGTGGCCGAGGTGCAGAGCGGCGCCTACCGCGCGTGGGTGGACACGCAGTACCAGGGGGCGGTTTGAGGCTGCTGCTGCTCGGCGCCAACGGCCAGGTGGGCTGGGAGCTGCAGCGCAGCCTCGCGCCGCTGGGTGAGCTGGTGGCGCTCGACCACGACACGCCCGAGCCGGCCGATTTCAGCCGGCCCGAATCGCTCGCGGCCCTGGTGGACCGCGTGGCCCCCGACGTGGTCGTGAACGCCGCCGCGCACACCGCGGTGGACAAGGCCGAGAGCGAGCCCGCGCTCGCGCACACGCTCAACGCCACCGCACCCGGCGTGCTCGCGCGCGCGGCGGTCGAACGCGGCGCCTTGTTCGTGCACTACTCGACCGACTACGTGTTCGACGGCAGCGGCCACCAGCCGCGCGCCGAAGACGCGCCCACCGCGCCGCTGAGCGTGTACGGCCGCACCAAGCTCGCGGGCGAGCAGGCGGTGCGCGAGAGCGGCGCGCGACACCTGATCCTGCGCACCAGCTGGGTTTATGCGGCGCGCGGCCAGAACTTTCCCAAGACCATGCTGCGGCTGGCGCAGCAGCGGCCCGAGCTGCGCGTGATCGACGACCAGGTGGGTGCGCCCACGGGCGCCGAACTGCTCGCCGACGTGACCGCCCACGCGCTGCGCCGCCTGCGCGCCGAGGCCGGGCTCGCGGGCACCTACCACGTGGCCGCGGCGGGCGAGACCAGCTGGCACGGGCTGGCGCGCTTCGCGATCGACACCGCGCGCGCGCTGCGGCCCGAGCTGCCCTGGCAGGTCGAACGCATCGAGCCCATCCCCACGCGCGACTACCCCACTCCGGCGCAGCGGCCGCTCAATTCGCGGCTCGACACCGGCCGGCTGCAGGCCGCGTTCGGGCTGCGGCTGCCGCCCTGGGAGCACGGGGTGCGTCGTATGCTCGCGGAAATCCTCACCGCACCATGACGACCATGCAACGCAAGGGCATCATCCTCGCCGGCGGCTCGGGCACACGCCTGCACCCGGCCACGCTGGCCATCAGCAAGCAGCTGCTGCCGGTGTACGACAAGCCCATGATCTATTACCCGCTGAGCACGCTGATGCTCGCGGGCATCCGCGAGGTGCTGGTGATCAGCACGCCGCAGGACACGCCGCGCTTCCAGCAGCTGCTGGGCGACGGCAGCGCCTGGGGCATGCACCTGCAGTACGCGGTGCAGCCCAGCCCCGACGGTCTGGCCCAGGCCTTCATCATCGGCGCCGACTTCGTGGGCCAGGGCCCGAGCGCGCTGGTGCTGGGCGACAACATCTACTACGGCCACGACTTCGCGAGCCTGCTGCGCCAGGCCGACCAGCAGCCCCAGGGCGCGACCGTGTTCGCCTACCACGTGACCGATCCCGAGCGCTACGGCGTGGTGGCTTTCGACGCCCAGGGCAAGGCCACCAGCATCGAAGAGAAACCCGCGCAGCCCCAGAGCAGCTACGCCGTCACCGGCCTGTACTTCTACGACGCGCAGGTGGTCGACATCGCGAAGGCCGTGAAGCCGAGCGCGCGCGGCGAGCTCGAAATCACCGCGGTGAACCAGGCCTACCTGGAGCGCGGCCAGCTCAACGTGCAGATCCTGCAGCGCGGCTATGCCTGGCTCGACACGGGCACACACGACAGCCTGCTCGACGCGGGCCAGTTCATCGCCACGCTCGAACACCGGCAAGGGCTCAAGATCGCCTGCCCCGAAGAGATCGCCTGGCGCAACGGGTGGATCGGTGCGGAGCAGCTGCAGCGGCTGGCGGATCCGTTGAAGAAGAACGGGTATGGGCAGTACCTGCTGCGCTTGCTCGAAGCCCGCGTTTTCGGGGGAGGTCACGCATGAGCGATGCACTCAAGGTCACGCCCACCGCGATTCCCGACGTGCTCATCCTCGAGCCACGGGTGTTCAGCGATGCTCGCGGCTTCTTTTTCGAAAGCTTCAACCAGCGCGCCTTTAACGAAGCGACCGGTCTCGACCTGACATTCGTGCAGGACAACCACAGCCGATCGGCCAAGGGCGTTTTGCGCGGCCTGCACTACCAGCTGCCGCCCCACGAGCAGGGCAAGCTGGTGCGCGTGGTGCGCGGCAGCGTGTTCGACGTGGCGGTGGACATCCGGCGCGGGTCGGCCACGTTCGGGCGGTGGGTGGGGGTGGCGCTGAGCGAGGAGAACCAGCGGCAGCTGTGGATTCCGCCGGGGTTGGCGCACGGGTTTCTCGTGACGAGCGAGAGCGCGGATTTTCTGTACAAGACCACCAGTTATTACGCACCGCACGCGGAACGCTGCCTAGCTTGGAACGACCCGATGCTGGCCATCAATTGGCCGCTTGGCGAGGTGTTGTTGTCGACCAAGGACAAGGCAGGTGGCCGCTTTTCCGATTACTGCTTCACCGGGCCAGAGGCCACCACTACCCCATGAAGTCCGCTCCTCAGAAGATCTACGTCGCAGGCCATCGCGGCATGGTGGGCTCTGCGATCGTGCGCCAATTGCTGGCCCGCAAGCACGATCCCAGCAACATCGTCTTGCGCACACATCAGGAGCTCGATCTGACCGATCAGGCCGCCGTGCGGCACTTCATGCAGACCGAAAAGCCCGACCAGGTGTACCTGGCAGCAGCACTGGTGGGAGGCATTCACGCCAACAACACCTACCCCGCCGATTTCATCTATCAGAACCTGATGATTCAGGCGAACGTGATCGATGCAGCTTTCCGGGAGGGCGTCAGGCGCCTGCTCTTTCTGGGATCGAGTTGTATCTATCCCAAGCTCGCCGAGCAGCCCATGCGCGAAGAGGCGTTGCTAACCGGACCACTCGAACCCACGAACGAGCCCTACGCCATCGCCAAGATCGCAGGCATCAAGCTGTGTGAAAGCTACAACCGCCAATATGGCGAGAGCCACGGCGTGGACTACCGCAGCGTTATGCCCACCAATCTGTACGGCCCCGGGGACAACTACCACCCCGACAATTCCCACGTGGTGCCCGGTCTTATCCGGCGTTTCCACGAGGCCAAGCTACAGCGGTCTCCTGCGGTGACGGTCTGGGGCACGGGCAAGCCGAGACGAGAGTTCCTTCACGTGGATGACATGGCGGCCGCCTGCCTGCACGTGATGGACCTGGACCCGGGCACCTGGCGTGATCAGGTCAAGCCCATGCAAAGTCACCTCAACGTTGGGTATGGGGACGACGTGTCGATAGCGGAGCTCGCCCAGCTGGTGGCCCGCGTGGTGGGCTACAGCGGCCGCCTCAGCTTCGACTCGACCAAGCCCGACGGCACGCCGCGCAAACTCATGAGCAGTGCCAGGCTGGAGGCGCTGGGGTGGAAGGCCCGAATCACGCTGGAAACCGGCCTCGTATCGGCCTACCAAGACTTCCTGAATCGCTCGCAGAACCGACATGACTAAGACCACGACCTCCACGAAATCGGCATTGATAACGGGCATCACGGGCCAGGACGGTAGCTACCTGGCCGAGTTTCTTCTCGAGAAGGGATATACCGTACACGGCATCAAGCGCCGGGCGTCGTCGTTCAACACGGCACGCATCGATCACATATACCAGGACCCGCACATCGAGAATGCGCGCTTCAAGTTGCACTACGGCGATCTCAGCGACACAAGTAATCTGGTGCGCATCATCCAAGAAGCCCAACCGGACGAAATCTACAACCTCGGCGCGCAAAGCCATGTGGCGGTGAGCTTCGAAAGTCCCGAGTACACCGCCGACGTCGATGCGGTGGGCACGCTGCGGATCCTGGAAGCCATCCGCATACTGGGGCTGGAGAAGAAGACCCGCTTCTACCAGGCCAGCACCAGCGAGCTGTATGGTCTCGTGCAGGAGATCCCACAGAAAGAGAGCACGCCTTTCTACCCTCGCAGTCCCTACGCGGTGGCGAAGCTTTACGCTTACTGGATCACGGTGAACTACCGAGAGGCTTATGGCATGTACGCCTGCAACGGCATCCTCTTCAACCACGAAAGCCCGCGCCGCGGCGAGACGTTCGTGACGCGCAAGATCACGCGTGGCCTGGCCAACATCCAACAGGGTCTCGAGAGTTGCCTGTACATGGGCAACATCGACGCGCTGCGCGACTGGGGCCATGCCAAAGACTACGTGCGCATGCAGTGGCTCATGCTGCAGCAGGATCAGGCGGAAGACTTCGTTATCGCGACCGGCAAACAGTACAGCGTCCGCGAGTTCATTGGCTGGACTGCCGAGGAACTGGGTATGCAGCTGCGTTGGGAGGGTCAGGGCGTCGAAGAGCGCGCGTACTGGGTTAATGCCCCAGCCGCGCTGGGACGAGCCGCCGGCCAACCGGTGGTTCAGATCGACCCTCGCTATTTCCGGCCCGCCGAGGTCGAAACCTTGCTGGGCGATCCAACCAAGGCGCGCGAGAAGCTTGGATGGGAACCCGTGATCACAGCCCGAGAAATGTGCGCTGAGATGGTCAGCGCTGACCTTGCCCAGGCCAAGCAGCACGCGCTTCTGAAGCGCCATGGCTATGCCGTTAACGTCAGCGCCGAGTAACGCGCTGCAGCGTTCTTCCTTACCGATCCATTGCCTCTAGAACCATGATCAACTTTGCCATTCTGGGCTGCGGCCGCATCGCGAAACGCCACGCCGAGCTGCTGGGCACCGGCCAGATCGCGGGCGCGCGCCTGGCGGCTGTCTGCGACATCCAGACCGATCGTGCTGATCGCTTCGGTACCACTTACAACGTGCCGGCCTACCACACCCTGGACGAGATGCTCATGGATTCCGCCATCGATGTGGTGTCCATACTCACGCCCAGTGGCATGCACGCCGAACACGCGATCGCCGTTGCCAAGGCCCGCAAGCACGTGGTCGTGGAGAAGCCCATGGCGCTGACCCTGGACGACGCTAACGCGATGATCGAGGCCTGCGACGCCAATGGCGTGCGCTTGTTCGTTGTCAAGCAGAACCGCTTCAACGTGCCGGTGGTGAAGGCGCGGGAAGCCCTGGACGCAGGCCGTTTCGGCAAGCTTGTGCTGGGCACCGTGCGCGTGCGCTGGTGCCGAGACCAAGCCTATTACGACAATGACAACTGGCGCGGCACCTGGGCCCAAGATGGCGGCGTGCTGTCCAACCAGGCAAGCCACCACGTGGACATGCTGAGCTGGTTCATGGGCGATGTCGAAAGCGTGCATGCCCGCGGCGTCACCGCCCTGGCGCGAATCGAAGCCGAAGACACTGCTGTCGCCACGATCAAATTCCGCAACGGTGCGCTCGGCATCATTGAAGCCACCTCGGCGGCACGACCCAAAGACATGGAGGGATCGTTGTCGGTGCTGGGCTCCACGGGAGCGGTCGAAATTGCAGGGTTCTCGGTCAACAAGATCCGGACATGGCAGTTCACCAACCCACTGGCCTCCGATGCCGATGTGGTGGAGCGCTTCTCGGTCAATCCACCCAATGTGTACGGGTTCGGCCATCAGGCGTACTACGAGCATGTGGTCGATTGCTTCACCAACGGGACAGAGGCCCTCGTGGACGGGCACCAGGGCCGTCAAAGCCTGGAGCTGATCATGGCGTTGTACGAGTCCATCGCTTCCGGGCGTGAAGTGACGCTGCCCCTGAAAGTCGAGCACTGCAAGCTGGGCCGCACATGAATACCCCCACGCTGCTCAGGGCCCAGGTACGCGACGTGACCGCCGGCGAAGGCGTTCGTATCGTGGAACCGGCCAACGTCTACGAATGCGAACTTGGCGACAACTGCTTCGTTGGCCCGTTCGTCGAAATCCAGAAAGGCGTGCGCATCGGCCCCCGCACGAAGATCCAGTCGCACGCCTTCATCTGTGAGCTGGTCGAGATCGGCGCAGACTGCTTCGTCGGTCATGGGGTGATGTTCACCAACGATATATTCGCCAAAGGCGGTCCGGCTCGCGGCGACCGCAGCCTCTGGCGGTCGACCCGCATCGGCGATCGCGTGTCGATTGGCTCCAACGCCACTTTGCTTCCGGTGTCGATCTGCAACGACGTGGTCATCGGCGCCGGGGCAGTTGTCACTCGGAACATCACCGAGCCCGGCATCTACGCCGGCAATCCCGCGCGGCTGATCCGGACCATCTCGGCCGGCTGAACACCGTGATATCGACGCACATGGTCTCCGAGCGGCGGATTGCCGAACTGGATGGACTGCGAGGGATCGCGGTCGGTATGGTTCTGGTCTGGCATTTTGTGGGTGCGCTGATCGATCAGGGGTTGGGCGGCTGGACCAAGCTGGTCTATGGGCTCACCATCTTCGGTCGCACTGGCGTCGATCTGTTCTTCGTGCTGTCGGGCTTTCTCATCACCGGCATCTTGCTCGACCGGCGCCAGAGCCCTGCGCGCTTTCTGCAAAGCTTCTACGTTCGACGGCTGTTGCGAATTGCCCCCTCCTACTTGGTGCTTGTTGCCATCTTTTGGGCCGCAGTAGCAGCTGGTGCACGCAACGACGTGTTCAACAGCGACACACCCCTTTGGCACCACCTCACCTTCACGCAGAACTGGTGGATGGCTGAACACGATCGGTGGGGACCATCGGCTATTTCGGTGACATGGTCAGTCGCCATAGAAGAACAGTTTTATCTGGCGTTTCCACTCATGGTGCTTCTGACGCCTTACAAGCGTTTGCCGGTTCTGCTGCTCGCCATTGCGCTGGGATCGGCAGTTTTCCGCGCCATGGCTTGGCTACTGCACGACAGTGCATTCACCATGTATGTGCACACCCTCAGCCGCCTCGACGGCCTGGCCGCCGGAGCAGTCATTGCGTGGGCCTGCCGGCACCAGGGCTTCGAGGCCTGGATGACCCGACACGGTGCGGCCCTGCAGCGGCTGTTCACGCGCCTGCTGTGGTTGATCCCGTTGTTCCTGATCGCGATTCGGATCAATTTGCCCTTGAACATGGCGCTCTGGGGGCATTCGTACCTGACGGTCGTCTACGCGCTGGCCGTGCTATTGATCCTTAAGCGACTGGACCGGGGAGGCATAGGCGCCTTGCGACAAGCATGGCTAACGCGGCTGGGCGCGGTTTCATACACCGTGTACCTGTTTCACCCGCTCTTCCTGGCTTGTGCGTTCCTTATTGCTCGCCGGCCTGAGCGCGTCTCCACACTTTACGACGCAGGGCTGGCTGCAGCAGCGCTTTGCGCGACCCTCATCTGGGCAGCTTTCAGCCTCAAGTTCCTAGAGCGTCCGCTCACCAAAGCCGGCCGCAAGCTCCGCTATTGACTACCCCAACCAAGACCACCACATGAATGTTCCGTTCGCCGATCTGCACAGCCAGTACCTGACCATCCGCGAAGGCATTGACGAAGCCATCGCGGCCGTCATCAAGACTTCGTCGTTCATCCGTGGCCCCTTCGTTCAGAAGTTCGAAGAGGCGTTTGCTCAAGCCACCGGGGCGAGCCACTGCGTGTCCTGCGCAAACGGTACCGACTCGCTCTACATCGCTATGCGCGCCCTCGGCGTGAAAGCGGGCGACGAGGTCATCACCACCGCCCACTCGTGGATCAGCAGCAGCGAGACCATCAGCCAGGCGGGCGGCACGCCGGTCTTCTGCGACACCGACGGGTTCTCCTACACGCTCGACCCTCAGAGAATCGAAGATCGCATCACCACGCGCACGGTGGGGATCATCCCTGTTCACCTCTACGGACAGCCGGCGGACATGGACGCGATCATGGCGATCGCACGCAAACACAAGCTCTGGGTCATCGAAGACTGTGCGCAGGCCCACATGGCTCGCTACAAGGGCCAAATGGTGGGCAGCTTCGGCAATGCCGCTTCCTATTCTTTCTACCCCGGCAAAAACCTCGGTGCCATGGGAGACGCAGGTGCGCTCACCACCGACGATGCGGCACTGGCACGCCGTATGGCCATGCTGGCTCGTCACGGCGGAATTAACAAGGGCGAGCACGAAATCGAAGGCATCAACAGCCGGCTCGATGGCCTTCAAGCGGCCATCTTGTCCGTCAAGCTTCCCCATCTGCCGGGCTGGACACAGCGGCGTCAGCAAATCGCGCGACAGTACGACGCCCTGCTGGGCGACGTCCCCAGCATCACGACACCTGCAACCTTCCCGGACCGCGAGCATGTCTATCACCTGTACGTCATTCGCCACGACCGGCGAGACGAGTTGGCGCGCCACCTGAATGCGCGTGGTATCCAGACTGTCATCAACTATCCGGTGGCGCTGCCGTTTCTGCCTTGCTACGCGCACATGGGCTACCAGCCAGAAGATTTCCCAAACGCGTACCACAACCAATCTCGCATCCTCTCCATTCCCATCTTTCCTGAGATGCTCGATGCACAGGTCCAAGCGGTGGTCGCCGGCATTCGCGAGTTCGTGGGCAGATGACAGTCCAGGGGGCCGACAACTCCACGGGAGGCGTACTGTCGAACTCCCGGTGGAATCTCGTTGCCTTCGGCGCCGGGCTGGCCGCTCAGTTCCTTACCGTCCCACTTGTTGTTCGATGGATCGGTCTCGACGCATTCGGGGCTGCGGCCGTGGTTCTTGCCCTGTGCGCACCCCTGAGCTTGGTGGGCACCGTGCTTGGCCAAGCGCTGATCCGCGAACTCGCTTCCAGGAACAAGGCCGATCAGGCGCCTGCCTCAATGCAGGCATTCACCAGTGTGGCAATGCGCTGGTGCATGGTTGCCTGCATGGCGGGCTGGTGCATTCTGGCGGTATTCGGCCCCGCAATGGCCCGCCTGCTCATCAGTGATGCCGCCACTACAGGCCTGGGGCCAGCGCTGCTGATTGGTGCCACAGGCGCGGTGGCGCAACAAGTGGGCTTGGTGCTTCAGAGTGTCAGTGCAGCAAAGCAAGACTACAAGACGATCGCGCGCATGGCACTTTACACAGCACTGGCGGGCAGCACCGTCACGCTAGGCATCACTTGGATGTGGCCGCAAGCGCAGGGCTATCTGGCGGGCGTGGCCGCTGGCTTTGTACTCGTCGCAGCCGTGTGGTTTTGGCGGTGGCGATCAATGTTGTGTTGGCGCACGGTGTTTTCCAGCCGAGCCCGTGAGGCCTCCGCCGCCTTACTGCGGTTCAGCCGCTGGCAGGGCGTCGCCCAACTCGCGGGCGTGCTGGGCAACCAGATCGATCGCTACGCACTGGGGGCCATGACCCCGGTATCGGTCGTGGGCCAATACACGGTCGCGAACCGCCTACAGGAGGCTGCCTACATCGGTGTTATCAAGGCAGGTGAAGTGCTCTTTCCGCGCTTTGGCACGATGAGCAGCGACTCGTTTGCCGATCGACTCGCATTCTTCCAATTGGCGTCCTGGGGGCTCGGCACTATCAGCGCTGCCCTGCTCGTTCCGTTGGCAGTTCTGGCCTCAAGCGTGCTTTCACTCTGGGTAGGGGCTGAGGTGGCCAAGGGCGCCGATCACATGTTGTTCGTGCTGGTGCTGGGTGGAGTGGTGGGCTCAGCCACCAATGTATTCACCTATTACGCCATGGGCATGGGCAGGAACAAGCCCGTCGCCGGTGTTTCGGTGCTCTTCTCGGCGCTCACGGTGATTTCGACGATCTTGCTGGTGGCTGTATTCGGCGTGGCAGCGGCTGGTGCGGGTCTGCTACTGGCCAGTGTCGCCCGCGTATTGGCTTCAATGGTTCTGACCAAGCGACTGTTTTTCACAGACCTCGAATGGTCGGCACTACTCGTCAGCACCGCGCTACCCCTGTTGGTGGGTTGCGGACTCGCCGCCTTGTTTCGCAGTTTTTTCCAATTGCACGCTGACGGATGGACGCAGCTGGCGATTATGTATGGGGGGCTGTCCCTCGTGGTTGGACTGACCTGCCTGCTCGTGACGGGCGTGACATCGACCGGGCGGGGCATCATTGTTCGCTTTGCTCGATCCATTCGGAGAGACCAGCCATGATCACAGTGGTTGACTACGGCGTCGGCAATGTTGGCGCCATTCTCAACATGTTGGACTACCTCGGCATCGATGCCCAGGCATCCAGTGACAGCGAAGAGATCGTCGTCGCTGAAAAACTGATACTTCCTGGCGTTGGAGCGTTCGACAAGGCCATGGTGACACTGCGCGAGAGGCGACTGATCGATCCGCTGAACACCGCGGTCCTCGTTCGACGCGTTCCTGTGCTGGGGGTCTGTCTGGGTATGCAACTGCTCGCACGCCGAAGTGAGGAGGGCCAGGAGGACGGACTTGGCTACATTGACGCCGAAGTGAAGCGCATCAAGGTTCCGCAAGATTCCGGACTGAAGGTGCCGCATATCGGCTGGATGGAAGTCAAGCCGGCTGGCCGAGGCCAGCTTTTTGGCACCGCGCAGGGCCCAGAGCGCTTCTACTTCGACCATGGTTACCACGTGGTTTGCGAAGACTCACAAGCCGTGAGCGCAACCTTTGCCTATGGCGCTGAGCTGTGCTGCGCACTGGAACAGGCCAACGTCTTCGGTGTGCAGTTCCACCCCGAAAAAAGCCACCGCTTCGGCATGCGGCTGCTGAAAAGCTTTGAGCAACTGACATGAGGAAGCGAATCATCCCCGTGCTGCTGGTTGACCAGCGCCGCCGCTTGGTGAAGACCATAGGCTTCGGGCCGAGGACCTATGTCGGCGATCCTTTCAATGTCATTCGTCTATTCAATGAAAAGGAGGTTGACGAGATTTGCGTGCTCGATATCGACGCGAGCCCGCTGGGCCGCAGTCCCGATCTCGGCTTTCTCCGCGAGCTGGCCAGTGAGTGTTTTATGCCCATGGCCTATGGCGGAGGCATCACAGCAGCTTGCCAGTGCGAATCGCTCAATCGCGCAGGTATCGAAAAGTTCGTTCTCGGCAGATCGGCCTCGGACCTCGGGCTGGTCCGCGAACTCGCCAGCACCTTCGGTAGTCAAGCCACGGTCGCGTGCGTCGACGTGGCCAACGACTCAAAGGCAACGAGACATGTTGTGCAAGCAGGCAGACCCGGCGTTTCGCTGAATCCTCTGGACCACTGCAAACGACTCGAAGACGCCGGAGCGGGCGAAATCATCCTCCAGTCCATCGATCGCGATGGCACACGAAACGGATATGACCTTGACCTCATCCGGGCCGTGGCACCCCATTTATCGGTTCCCACTGTCGCCCTGGGCGGAGCAGGTGAAGCGATTCATCTTGCACAGGCCCTGCACGCCGGCGCCTCGGCCGCTGCATCCGGCAGTGCCTTTGTGTTCATCGGCAGGCTTCGTGCGGTGCTGGTTAGTTATCCCAGCATGCTTCATATGGACGCATTAAACGACTCGCTGTCATGATCACGAAGGCTAGAACCTGCACGTTTTGCGTCATGGATGACAGCAATCCCGCCATCCAGTTTGATGAGCGAGGGCAATGCAACTGCTGCCGCGACGCACTTGCTCGACGACCAAGCGAATGGTGGCCAGGTCCTGAGGGCGAAATGCGTATGGCCCAGCTCGTCGAGCATCTGAAGGAGCGAGGCAAGGGCCAAACCTATGACGCCATGATCGGGCTCAGTGGGGGTATCGACAGCGCCTACCTTGCCCACCTTGCCAGTCGACAGCATGGACTGAGATTGCTCGCGGTGCACGTGGATGGGGGCTGGAACTCCGAGCCGGCAGTGGCCAACATCGAGTCCATCGTTCGTGGCCTGGACATTGATTTCCACACACACGTGATTGAGTGGCACGAGATGCGAGACCTTCAAGTCGCGTTCCTCAAGGCTGCTGTTCTCAATCAGGATATGCCGCAGGACCACGCCTTCTTCGCCACGCTGTACAGAACAGCGGCGCGGTTCGGCATTCGCGATTTTTTGAGTGGGGTCAACTTTGCTTCCGAAAGTATTGTGCCGCCCAACTTCGGCTACCCATCGATCGACGGCAGACACATCCGCGCAATCCATAACCTGTTTGGCAAATCTTCGCTGGAGAGTTACCCCATCATGGGGGTGTGGGAGTACCTCTGGATGACTCGTGCGCGGCGCCAACTAACGATTCACCGACCGCTGAACTTCATCCAGTACGACAAGCAGTCAGCCCAAGCCCAGCTCAAAACCATTTATGGCTGGCGCGATTATGGTGGCAAACACAGCGAATCTCGATTCACCAAGTTTTATCAAGACATTTATCTGCCTCGAAAGTTTGGGTTCGACAAGAGACGGCTGCACCTGTCCAGTCTGATCGTAGCGGGACAGATGACTCGCGAGGCGGCGCTGGCGGAACTGTCAGAGCCCCCCATCACCGAGCAGCAAATCAAACGCGACATCAAATTCGTTGCCAAAAAACTGGGGGTTACGCCGACGGAGTTGATTGAACTCGTGGATGCTCCGGCACGACAACACGCCGACTATCCAAACAACCTTCACTTATTCAATGCCTCCAGGGATCTCAAGACACTGCTGCGCGCTTCCTTTACACGAGGCAAACAGTGACGCTCAGTCTGTCCTTTTTCGTTCTTAGCTGCGCGGCCACTGCCGCGTTCCTATGGTTTTATGTGCGGCCGACACTGTCCCTCAGTTCGACCGCCCTGAGTTTGCTGCTTTTCTTCCATGGCCCGGCTTTCTGGTATTACACGCGGCGCTGGGCCTTGGGCGAAGGCTCAGCATTTGATCTCTACCGAGAGGCCTGGCCAGAACACAGCGGCGCCGGCGATGCGCTGCATACCGCGAGTTCGCAGTTCTATTCGAGCCTCTCAGCAGCGGTTCGCAACACAGAGGTGATGCAGTCGCTAGATTTCGCGGTGGGTTTGACGTTCGCTTGTTTCTGCCTGGGGATATGGCTAACCGACAGGATACTTAAGTGCCCGCCGCGGGTTCACGACGAGGCATTGCGCCGATGGCATGAGCAGGCTTTTCTGCCGATGGCCCCACATCGGTCAAAACAACTGCTGTCAATGACAGGACTCGCCTTTGTTGTCTTGTTGTACTTTTTTTTTCACGACAACCAACTGCCAAAGGTGTACGTTTACTTTGCGACAGCCGCCGGCGAATTCGAAAAGATCGCTATGCGGAGAGAAATGGGCGGCAGTCCCAGCTACCTCTTCAATTTGCTGCTGAGCACGTTGTTGCCATTTGTTGCTTTCGCCTTGTGGACGTGGTGGCGAGAGGGGGGAGGAAAAGGCGTGGGCGGCCTCGCAACCGCAATGCTGGTTCTCGTGGTCACTGCAAAACTGGCAACCTTGAGCAAGGCGCCCGCAGCTATCTTCGTCCTGCAGTTGATGGCACTTGAAATTGCGCGAGGTTCGCTGGACTTTACGGTCCGACAGGCGATTACACTGGGTCTTGTCGCGCTGACTCTTTTTTCGATAATGACTTTCGTAGCGAATTCAGATCTCGGGGGCGCGAGAGAGTCGTTGCTGTTTCTCTTTTACCGGGTCTGCATGATTCCCAATGAAAGTCTGGTTGAGTACTTCGCTATATTTCCGGGCCAACTGCCGCACACACTGGGGAACGACATTCGTTGGCTGGCGATACTGAAGGGTGTCGAGCCATTGCAACCCAGCTTCTGGCGCGTCGCTGAGCTGATGCGCGGCGCGCCTGGCTCTACAACTACAGCCATGTTCATGGCGGATGCGTGGGCTGCTTTTTCCTGGGCCGGCATAGTGACCTGTGCCTTCATTTTCGGATGCTTGTTGCGATGGATAGATGTCCAGCTCATCGTCAAACGTGGTCGCACGGGCACCACGATAGCGGGTTTGGGGCTTGGCCACCACGGCGTCTTTATTGGAATGTCGACGGCGTTTCAAACCTCTTTGCTGACCGGGGGCCTGCTCCTAATCGTGCCGATGGTGGCGTTGCTGGAATGCAAATGGCCTTGGCCAGAGCGAGGCCACGCCGACCACGACTGACCCCCACCCCTGAATTACATGCGAATTTTTCAGAATTCTGGTCTGTATCCTGCCTACCGGCATAGATTGGAGGCGTTACGCAAGCACCAGCGTGGCTACGCAGAATGGATGTCTGCTTTCCTCGCTGATCGATACGGAACAGCGCACTATCTCCAGCCGGTTTTGCAGGGGGCAGCAAACGCCTTTTTCACCAATGGGGACGACGAATCAGCACAACGCCTTTGGGCAAAAGAACAAGGACTTCCGAACGGGCAGTCGCTAGAGGCAATCCTTTTGGCCCAGATAGAGCACCACCGGACCGAGATTTTTTACAATCTTGATCCCATGCGTTACGGCAGCGATTTCGTACGAAAATTGCCTGGCAGCGTGCGTTTAAGCTTCGCTTGGCGAGCGGCTCCGTCACCTGGCGCTGATTTCAGCGCATATGATCTGGTGCTGTGTAACTTCCCGAGTATTCTGAAATCCTATGCCGACAGAGGTTGGCGAGCGAGATACTTCTCACCAGCTCACGACCCCGCTATGGACCGTTTCGCGATGCAGAGCGAGCGCCCGGTTGATGTGGTTTTTGTCGGTGGATATTCCAGGCATCACTCTCGGCGTGCTGCGCTACTGGAAGCGGTAGCAGACCTTGCAGGCGATTTCGAGTTGCGTTTCCACTTAGACAACTCGCGAATGACTCGCCTCGCCGAGTCGCCACTAGGCTTGTTGTTGCCGGTGAAGCAGCACCGACGTCCTCGCTCCATTCAATCATTAGCGCTCGATCCCGTCTTCGGGCTAGACCTCTACGCAGCGCTGGGTTCAGCAAAAATAGTCCTGAATGGAGCGATCGACATGGCTGGTAATGACAGGGGAAACATGAGGTGCTTCGAAGCGCTTGGATGTGGTGCACTTATGCTCAGCGATGCTGGAAATTATCCAAAGGGCATGTGCGACGGAGAAAGTATGGTCACCTATTCCTCGCCTGCTGAGGCAGTTAGGCATATCCGCGCGCTGCTGGGCGACCCTCTCCGACTCAAACGCATCGCCGACAGCGGTCATCACATGGTGGCGACGGCATACTCCAAAGCCGAGCAGTGGAAGGCCTTCGTGCAGTTGGCGGCCGCAGCATGAAATCCGTCGTTCGCTGGCTGTTTCATTCGGTCGCCGCTTTGGCGGTGAAACGCCGTGTTCGTGTGGTTGTTGGCTCGAACACCCGGGTGCGCTGGGCCGGCTTGCTTGGCCAAAGCCAAGGTCAGTTGGCCATTGGCGATCAATGCATCATCAATTGCCGAATCGATTTCGACGGCCCCGACGGAAGTGTGCATATCGGCAATCGCTGCTTTATCGGTAAGAGTCATCTTGTTTGCCGGGAAAGGATCACCATCGGCGATGACGTAGTCATCTCGTGGGGAGTCACGGTCGTCGATCACAATTCCCACGCGCTGGACTGGGAACATCGGCAATCTGACGTCGTCGACTGGGCCCAAGGACGGAAGGACTGGACGCATATTCAAGTGCGCCCTGTGGTCATTCGAGACAAGGCGTGGATCGGCTTTGGCGCAACGATTCTCAAAGGCGTGGAGATCGGAGAGGGCTCGATCGTCGGGGCCGGTGCCGTCGTGACCAAGGACGTTGAAGCCTTTACGGTGGTCGCTGGCAACCCGGCCAACGTGATCAAGCGAATCCACGAAAATGCCAATAATGCAAACTGAAGTCACCCCTCCGCGATTCGCCAGTTGGGAAGAGGCCGTCCAATGGCTGCGCGACCGACCAGAACAACGCGAGCTGGTGCTGGCCGCCTATTACGACGATCCGCTGCCCGCTGCGGCGGAGCGCTACCGGCTAAGCGAAGAATGGACTGCAATCCGCGCGCTCCTTCCCCCGGCGCGTACACAGGCACTCGACGTGGGTGCTGGCCGAGGCATCGCGAGCTACGCACTCGCCCACGAAGGTTATCGAGTAACGGCGCTGGAACCCGACGCCAGTGCCTTGGTGGGCGCTGAGGCCATTCGCTCGCTGGCCGCCCACTCGGGCCTGCCCATCGAGGTCACGCAGGAATTCTCTGAGCGGTTGCCGTATGCGGACTGCAGCTTCGACTTGGTGTTTGCACGCGCCGTGCTGCATCACACGCGCGACCTGACCGCAGCCTGCAAAGAGTTTTTTCGAGTACTCAAACCTGGGGGCCGTTTGCTGGCCGTTCGTGAACACGTCATCTCGCGCCCTGCGGATCTGGACGCTTTTCTGAAACTGCACCCGCTGCACCATTTATATGGTGGCGAAAACGCATTCCTGCTAGAACAATATGAAGCAGCTATCTGCGCGGCGGGCTTTCAAATCGAGCAAATTTACGACCCTCTGGAAAGCGCCGTGAACTTTGCGCCGCATACCCTCGAGTCGCTGCAAAGAGAAGTTGCAGCCAAGGCGAGCCGCGGCTTGCCTTGGATCGAAACGGCCGTTAGCACAGCGCTCGGCTGGCCAGGCATCTGGTCGATGGTGCGGCCACTGCTTGCCCGCGTCGACCATCGACCCGGGCGCCTTTATTCGTTTGTGGCCAACCGCCCTTGCTAACGCTTCATGCAGCGCATTCTGATCACCGGAGCCCACGGCTTCATTGGCAAACACCTCGCCAAGCACCTGGCCTCACTGGGACACCATGTGAGCGGGTTGGGCCATGGCATCTGGCCGTCGTCGGAAGCCTCTATGTGGGGAGTAGCAGACTGGACGAATGGGGATGTGCACACGGCCAACCTGCGTGCGCTCCAGGCCCGCAATGAACCCGACCTGGTCTTCCATCTGGCTGGCGGATCGACCGTTGGTGCAGCCATCGCGAACCCTCGCGAGGATTTTTTCCGCACCGTCGCGAGCACGGTCGAATTGCTCGAATGGATGCGGCAGGATCTGCCACGCGCACGCCTGATTGCCGTCTCAAGCGCAGCCATCTACGGTGCCGGTACTTTGGGACCGATTTCAGAATGCGCTGCCGGCGTTCCCTATTCGCCCTACGGCCACCATAAACGAATGATGGAAATGCTGTGCCGGTCTTACGGAGACAGCTATGGACTCGACTTTCGGGTCGCGCGCCTTTTCTCCGTTTACGGGCCCGAGCTGAAAAAGCAGTTGCTATGGGACATGTGCACGCGGCTGGCCGCGGGAGAAAGCCCGCTGACCCTTGGTGGAACGGGACAGGAGATCCGAGACTGGACCCATATTCGCGACGTGGTCGCGGCCCTAGCGCTCATCGCCCAGAATGACGCTCCAGTGCAAGCAGACCAGACCTTCAACATTGGTACGGGCACCGGGGTGCCCGTGCACGAGATCGCACAGCTTCTGATCGATGCTTGGTATGGCAACAACTCCGGGAGATCAGGTCCAACGCCCTTGCGCTTCTCTGGCCAGTCGCGAGCGGGCGATCCCTTCAGCCTCGTGGCGGATCCTCAGCGATTGATGGCGCTGGGCCACGCTTGGCAGACACCGCTGGCGACCGGTATCAGCGGCTATGTGGACTGGTTCCGCCATGCCACCGCACGTTGAGATGATTCGTATCGCTTTCACGTTGATCGGTGGCAAGTCATGGACAGGTGGGTACAACTACTTGCTCAACTTGCTGCGCGTGATCACAGCGCGCCATCCAGGCGCCCTGCAGCCCGTTTTGTTTTTCGGCACTGACACCGATGCCGAAGATGAGCGTCCCTTCCGAACCCTGGAGGGTGTTGAAATCGTTACTTCACCAGCGTTCAACCTGCACAGGCGCCTGCCAGCGCTGGCTCGAAGCCTGGTGTTGGGCGCCGACCCGCAGATACGGCGTTTGCTGCATGAACACCGGATTGATGTCGTGTTTGAAAACGCCCAATTCCATGGGGCACGCCTGGGAATTCCAGCGATCGCCTGGATTCCTGATTTTCAGCACCGCGAGTTGCCCCATCTGTTCTCAAGGGCGGCATGGTGGAAGCGGGAGCTGGGATTTCGGGCGCAGATCCGCGCGGGCCGCACCATCATGCTCAGCAGCGCCGATGCGCGCGACGCATGTGAGCGCCACTACCCTGCCACGGTAGGACGAACCCATGTGGTGCGTTTCGCCGTCCCCCCAATTTCCCGACCCGATGCCGCCATGGTCCGCCGGGCACTTGAAGCCCATGGCCTTCCTGAACGTTACTTTTACTTGCCCAACCAATTCTGGCAGCACAAGAACCATCTGTTGGTGATCGAGGCACTGGCCCTGCTGAAGCAGGCTGGCCACGATGTTGTCGTCGTCGCGTCGGGCAAGCAGCTTGACCCGTACAAGCCCGGGCATTTTCAGCGGATCTTGTCGCGCTTGAAAGCGGCCGGCCTGGAAGAGCGGTTCCGCCTGCTGGGGTTGATTCCCTATGAGCACATTGCTCCGCTGATGGTGGGCAGCGTGGCCGTTCTGAATCCTTCCCTCTTCGAAGGATGGAGCACCACTGTGGAAGAGGCGAGGGCGCTCGCGGTGCCCATGGTGCTGTCGGACTTGGCCGTGCACCGCGAACAGGCCGCGGGCATCGCCCACTTCTTCGACCGCACGAGCGCGGCCTCTCTGGCGAATGTGCTGCTCGATGTCTGGCGTGAGCCACAACACGTGATGCCAGGCATTGGCGCACAACACACGCCCGATGCCGACCCGGTTCAACGCTTTGCAGACGATTTTGTCGACTTGGTGCGACGCGTTGCCGGAAAGCCCCCTCGCGAACCGGAAGCCGCCACGTGAAAATCACCGTCATCACCGTTGCCTACAACAGCGCCGCGACCATCGGCGACACCCTGGATTCCGTTGCCAGGCAGTCTTACTCAGACAAGGAACACCTGGTCATCGATGGTGCGTCCAAGGACGATACCGTGGCCGTGGCAAGGGCCCACAGCACACCGGACACTGTCATCGTGTCCGAGCCCGACAAAGGCATTTATGACGCGATGAACAAGGGCTTTCGCCTCGCGCGGGGAGAGGTGATCGGATTCCTTAACGCGGACGATCTCTTCGCCGACAACGAGGTCCTCGCTCGGGTATCGACCGCGTTCGAAGACCCCTCCGTGGAGGCTTGCTTCGGCGATCTTGTGTACGTCACGGGCAACAACGACCGCGTCGTGCGGTACTGGAAGTCTCGGCCATATCGCAAGGGGAGCTTTGCGCGCGGCTGGTGCCCCGCACATCCGACCTTCTACATCCGCCGTTCAGCGCTCGAACGGCTGGGGCCGTTCGATCTGACGTACCGATTGGCCGCCGACACCGAATTCATGATCCGCTACCTCGAGCGAAGCGGAGTTCGATCGGTCTACATCCCGCAAGTACAGGTCCGAATGCGGGTGGGAGGCGCCACCAATCGGAGTCTTGGCAACATCGCCAAGCAGAACTTGGAGATTTTCGACGCGCTCGAAAAGAACCGCATTTCCTATTCACGCCTGGTGTTCTTCGTGCGCAAGGTGGCCAGTCGGGTCTGGCAGCGCTGGGCCAGTTCGCGCGCAGGCGTTTGACCATGCGGATCCTGGTCACCGGTGCATCGGGCTTCGTGGGTCGGCGGCTGGTGTCCGAACTCTTGCGACGCCGAGTTCCCGTGCGTGTTGCATTGCGACATGCAAGCGGCACTCCTGCCGTCGCCGATGCCAGCTACGCGCAGGTTCACGCCCAGGGACTGGCAGCCGCGGACTGGGCCGATGCGATGCATGGGTGCACCCACGTCATCCATCTCGCAGCCCGCGCGCATGTGTTGCGCGAATCCCATGAGGACCCGGACTTGGCCTTTCACTCGGCCAACGTCCTGAACTCGATCGCCTGCGCGAAGGCCGCAGCCCGCGCGAGAGTGCAGCGCTTTGTCTTTGCAAGTTCAATCGGCGTGCATGGTCACGGCACGGGAGACACGGCCCTAAGCGTACACAGCGCCATCGCGCCCGAAACGCCCTACGGCCGATCCAAAGCCGCCGCCGAAAGTGGCTTGGCCACAGTGCGCAACGACACCGGCCTGGAGCTGACCGTGGTGCGGCCGCCGCTCGTGTACGGACCGCAGGCGCCCGGCAATTTCGGCGTGCTTCTGCGCGCCGTGCAACGCGGCCTACCCCTCCCCCTGGCCTGCGTCACCCAGAACCGCCGCAGCTTCGTCGCCCTCGACAACCTCGTCGACCTGCTGATCACCTGCATCGACCACCCCGCAGCCGCCAACCAGACCTTCCTGGTGAGCGATGGCGAAGACCTCTCCACCGCCGATCTGCTGCGCCGCCTGGGCCGCGCGATGAACCGGCCTGCACGGCTGCTCCCGGTGCCGCCGGCGCTGCTGCAGGCCGGCGCCGCCCTGCTGGGCAAACGCGACATGGCCCAGCGCCTGCTGGGCAACCTGCAGGTCGACATCACCCACACCCGCGACACGCTCGGCTGGACACCGCCCCTGTCCGTGGACGATGGCCTGCGCCGTGCCGTGGCCGGGCTGCAAACCCCATGAAGCGCCTGTTCGACCTCGCCCTGGCCGTGCCCGCCGCCCTGCTCCTGCTCGTGCCCATCGCGCTCGTGGCGCTGGCCGTGCGCCTCACCTCGCCGGGCCCCGCGCTCTACTGGAGCGACCGC
This sequence comes from Hydrogenophaga crocea, assembly GCF_011388215.1. Lineage (NCBI taxonomy): Bacteria > Pseudomonadati > Pseudomonadota > Betaproteobacteria > Burkholderiales > Comamonadaceae > Hydrogenophaga > Hydrogenophaga crocea. The sequence continues at coordinate 3,867,593 of NZ_CP049989.1, read as the reverse complement.
GTGGGCCGCCACAACCGCCTCTTTCGCATGCCCAAGTTCCGCAGCATGCGCACCGACACGCCCGCCGTGGCCACGCACCTGCTCGAAGACCCCCGGCGCTGGCTCACGCCCATCGGCCCCTTCCTGCGCAAGAGCAGCCTCGACGAGCTGCCCCAGCTCTGGAGCATCCTCAAGGGCGACATGAGCTTCGTCGGCCCGCGGCCCGCGCTGTTCAACCAGCACGACCTCATCGCGCTGCGCACCGAAGCCGGTGTGCACGAACTTGTGCCCGGGCTCACCGGCTGGGCCCAGGTCAATGGCCGCGACGAGCTGCCGATCCCGCAGAAGGTGGCGCTCGACGCCGAGTACCTGCGCCGGCGAAGCCTGGGCTTCGACCTGCGCATACTCTGGCTGACCGCCATCAAGGTGCTGCGCCGCGAGGGCGTGCAACACTGAAGGGCCGCATGGCATCGGCATTCCCGGGGAGACAAGAACACGTGAGCAACACCGCACAGACACCCACGCCGCTGGTCATCGTCGGCGCCGGCGGGCACGGGCGCAGCGTGAGCGAGCTCGTGCAACTGGCCGGCACGCACACGGTGGCGGGCTTTCTGGACGACCAGCTGCCGCCCGGCACCGAGGTGCTGGGCGTGCCCGTGTGGGGCGGCACGGCCGAACTGCCGCGGCTGCCCGAGCGCGGCGTCACCGCGGTGCACGTGGCCATCGGCCACAACCCCACGCGCGCCGCGCTGCTGGCGCGCGTCCGCGAGGCCGGCCTGCAGGCCGCTACCCTGGTGCACCCCCGCGCCTGTGTATCGCCCAGCGCCCGCCTGGGCACGGGCTGCGTGGTCATGGCACTGGCCGTGATCGGCACCGAAGCGCAGCTCGGCGATGGCGTGATCGTCAACGTCGGGGCGGTGGTCGACCACCACGCGCGCGTCGGCGACCACGGCCACCTGGGCGCCAACGCCACCATGGCCGGGGGCACCTCGATCGGCGCGCGCGCCTGGCTGCAGGCCGGCAGCGCCCTCGGCTACCACACCCACCTGCCCGACGACACCGTCGTCGCCCCCGGAGAGGGCCGCCCATGAGGCCCATGCACCCCGAGTCCGGCAACGACGACGACAGCCTGGCGAGCACGCTGCTCGCCATCCCGCGCCCGGCCAAGCGCGCGCTTGCCGTCGCCGTCGACATGGCCTTGTGCGTGCTCGCCGTCTGGATCGCGCTCTACCTGCGCCTGGAGGTCTGGCTGCGCCTGGAGCCGCCTTACCTCTGGCCCGCCATCGGCGCGGTGCTGATCGCAATCCCGCTGTTCGTGCGCTTCGGCCTGTACCGCGCCATCTTCCGTTACGCGGGCTGGAACGCCACGCTCTCGCTGGGCCAGGCCATGGCCTTGTACGGCCTGCTCTACGCCACGGTGTTCACCGTGTTCGGCGTGCCCGGCGTGCCGCGCTCGGTGGGCATCATCCAGCCGCTGCTGCTGTTCATGTTCGTCGCGCTCAGCCGCCTGTTCGTGCGGGTGTGGCTGGGGGGGCTCTACCGCCACCTGCTTGCGCGCCGCACCCTGCCGGGCGTGCTGATCTACGGCGCCGGCAGCGCGGGCCGCCAGCTCGCGGCCGCGCTGCTGCGCAGCCCCCAGCACCGCCTGATCGGCTTCATCGACGACGATCCCGCGCTGCAGGGCAACAGCCTGGACGGCCGCACCGTCTACCCGCCGCAACGCCTGGCCGAACTCGTGCAGACCATCGGCGCCACCGACGTGCTGCTGGCCCTGCCCTCGGCCACGCCCCAGCGGCGCCGCGCCATTCTCGAAACGCTGCGCGGCCTGCCGCTGCACGTGCGCACCCTGCCGGGCGTGTCCGATCTGGCCTCGGGCAAGACCGACCTGAGCGACCTGCGCGAGCTCGATATCGAAGACCTGCTGGGCCGCGAGCCCGTGGCGCCGGACCCGGCGTTGCTCGAACGCCTGATCCGCGACCGCGTGGTGGCCGTGACCGGCGCGGGCGGCAGCATCGGCAGCGAGCTGTGCCGCCAGATCGTCGCGCTGCGCCCGCGCACGCTGCTGCTCATCGACCAGAGCGAGTACGCGCTCTACGCCATCCACCAGGAGCTGCAGCGCCACGCCAACGGCGACGCGGTCGAGATCGTGCCGCTGCTCGCCTCGGTGCAGGACGAGGCCCGCATGGTGCAGATCCTGGGCGCCTGGCACCCGCACACGCTCTACCACGCCGCGGCCTACAAGCACGTGCCCCTGGTGGAGCACAACGCGGTGCAGGGCCTGCGCAACAACGTCTGGGGCACCTGGGTCACCGCGCGCGCGGCGCTGGCCGCGGGCGTGCGCCACTTCGTGCTGATCAGCACCGACAAGGCGGTGCGCCCCACCAACATCATGGGCGCGAGCAAACGCCTGGCCGAGCTCGTGCTGCAAGCCCTGGCCGAGCGCCACGCCGAGCAGACGCGCTTCAGCATGGTGCGCTTCGGCAACGTGCTGGGCTCGAGCGGCTCGGTGGTGCCGCTGTTTCGCCAGCAGATCGCCGCGGGCGGGCCCATCACGCTCACCCACCCCGACATCACGCGCTTCTTCATGACCATTCCCGAGGCCGCGCAGCTCGTGATCCAGGCCGGCGCCATGGCCGAGGGCGGCGACGTGTTCGTGCTCGACATGGGCGAGCCCGTGCGCATCATGGACCTGGCCATGCGCATGGTCGAGCTCTCGGGCCTGCAGGTGAAAAGCCCCGAACAGCCCGGTGGGCAGATCGAGATCCAGGTCACGGGCCTGCGCCCTGGCGAGAAGCTCTACGAAGAGCTGTTGATCGGCGACGACCCGCAGCCCACGCCGCACGCGCGCATCTGGCGCGCGCGCGAGGTGCGGCTCGAGCACGACGAGCTCATGGCCCTGCTGGCCCAGCTCGACCGCACCCTGCTCGCCAACGACGTGCCCGGCCTGCGCGCGCTGCTGCAGCGCGCCGTGCACGGCTACCAGCCCGCGGGTGAGGTGGTGGACTGGCTGCACACCACGCCCGGCGAGGGCCAGAGCCGGCCCGCGCCGCTGTGAGCGGCAAAAAAAAGCCACCTCGCGGTGGCTTTCTCAAGTCCTTGGAAGGACGTCGTTGGGAGACCTGATCATCCCCGGACGCCGCTGAAGAGCGCCTCAATGGCTGGCTGGCCCCGACGACGGGGCTGTTGTGACAGCAACACAGGGATTTTCCCTGGCCAGGGCGTCCAGTGCCATCCCCCAGTTGTGGGAACCCCTAGGGGGTATGACGCCGGTCAGGCCGGCAGGGCCACGACGAAGCGCGCGCCCCCGCCGGGCCGGTCCTCGCAATGCACGCTGCCGCCGTGGCGCTCGACGATGGTGCGCACCAGCGACAGACCCAGGCCCACGCCGCCCTCGCGCTCGCTCGCGCCGGGCAGGCGGTAGAAGGGCTCGAAGATGCGCTCGCGCAGGTCCGCGGGCACACCCGGGCCGCAGTCGTCCACGGTGAGCAGCACCTGGTGATGCGCCGCATCGCGCCGCAGGCCCAGGCTCACCTCGGCCTCGCCCGCGCCGGCACGGCCGTACCGGCGCGCGTTCTCGAGCAGGTTGCGCACCACGCGGCGCAGCAGCCGCGCGTGGCCCTGCACCACCACGTGCCCCACGTCGGGCGCGACGTCGAGGTCGGCGTCCAGGCGCGCGCACTCCTCGGCCGCCAGCCCCAGCAAGTCCACGTCCTCCTGCGGGCCGAAGGCCACCGGGTCGGCCGCGTCGCGCAGGTCGAGCCGGCTTGCCAGCAGGATCTCGTCGATCAGCTGGTCGAGCTCGTCGATGCTGCGCGCGATCTCGGCGCGCTGGGCCGCGTGCGCGGGGTCGTTGCCGATCAGCGCCAGCCCCATGCGGATGCGCGCCAGCGGCGATCGCAGCTCGTGCGAGGCGTTGGCCAGCAGCCGCTTGTGCGCCTGCAGCAGCGACTGCACGCGCTCGGCGGCCGCGTTGAAGCGCTCGGCCAGGAAGGCCACCTCGTCTTCGCCGCTCACCGGCATGCGCGAGGAGAGATCGCCGGTGCCCCAGCGCTCCACGCCCTTCTGCAGGAACTCGAGCCGCTTGGTCAGGCGCCGCACGATGGGGTAGGCGCCCAGAGCCACCGCGAAGGCCACCAGACCCAGCAGCCAGGCAAAGCCCGCCGGCGTGAGCAGCCAGGCCGGCGCGCGGCTGCCCGGGTTGCTGGGCGCACCGCGGTTGGAGAAGGGCAGCAGCACATAGACCTTGTCGCCGTCCTTCATCACCACCTCGAAGCGCCAGCCCTCGCCGGGCAGGCGCTCGGCGCGCGCGGGCGCGTCGCCGAGCACGTCGCCCGCGGTGTTCTGCACCACGATGGTCCGCATCACGCGCGCCTCGCGCTCCTCGCGGTCGCTCTCCAGCGCCTGCTGCCAGAGCCAGCCCACCACCAGCGTGAGCACCGTCACCGCAGCCACCACCGCCAGCCAGATGCGCAGGTACAGGCGTTGGGCGAAGACGGGAATGCTCATCGGACGCGGTCGTCCCTAGTCCTGCTGCTTGGCGAACACATAACCCACGCCGCGCACCGTGAGGATGCGCTTGGGGTTCTTGCTGTCCACCTCGATCGCGCTGCGGATGCGGCCGATGTGCACGTCGATCGAGCGGTCGAAGGCCTCGAGCTCGCGGCCGCGCACGGCCTCCATGATCTGGTCGCGCGTGAGCACGCGGCCCGCGCGCTCGGCCATGGCCACCAGCAGGTCGAACTGGTACGAGGTGAGTTCGGCCGGCTGCTCGGCGACCGTCACGGTGCGGCCATCGCGGTCGATCTCGAGCGAGCCGAAGCGCAGCACCGGCGTGGTGCGCGACGCGCCGGCCGGACCGCCCTCGGCGCGGCGGCGCAGCACCGCGCGCACGCGCGCGAGCAGCTCGCGCGGCTCGAAGGGCTTGGGCAGGTAGTCGTCGGCGCCGAGCTCCAGGCCGATGATGCGGTCCATGGGATCGCCCTTGGCGGTGAGCATGAGCACCGGCACGCGCGCCTGCTCGTTGCTCAGCGCGCGGATGCGCCGGCACACCTCCAGGCCGTCGATGCCGGGCATCATCAGGTCGAGGATGACCAGATCGGGTTGCACCAGCGGCAGCTGCGACAGGCCTTGTTCGCCGTCGGGGGCGTGCGTCACTTCGAAGCCCGACTGCCCCAGGTACTCCTGCACCATGTGGGCCAGCCGCGCATCGTCTTCGATCATCAGGAGTCGGTGGGGCGTCATGCGGATCAGTGTAGCCACGGGGTTGCGCGGGCGCGGGCGCCGCGCGCAGTATCGCGATGCTGACCAGTGGCGGTGTCCGCCGCTTGAGCCCCACGTAAAGTCCGGTAAATGTCGTTGGAACCCGCAAGCACCCTGGGCGCCCTGCTCGCGCAGCGCGCCGCCGCCCATCCGCGGCACACCGCCCTGCAATGGGACGGCGCCGACGCCCGCTGGCAGCGGCTGGACTACGCCACCCTGGCCGAACGCGCGCACGCGCTGGCGCGGGCCCTGCCCGTGGAGCGCGGGCTGCGCGTGGCCTGGCTCGGCTTCAACCACCCGGCCCAGATCGCGCTGCTGTTCGCGCTGGCCCTGCGCGGCGCGGTGCTGGTGCCGCTCAACCACCGCCTCTCGCCGGCCGAATGGGCCGCCATCCTCGACGACTGCGCGCCCCTGTGCCTGGTGCACGACGAGGCCTTTGCCGAACCCGCGCGCGCGCTCGCGGCCACCGAAGGCCTGCGCGCCATTGCGGTCGACACACTCGACACCACGCCCGTCGAGCCGCTGCCCGACCAGGGCCGCCCGGGCGACGCCGCGCTCATCGTCTACACCTCGGGCACCACGGGCAACCCCAAGGGCGCGGTGCACACCCAGGCCCACCTGCTCGCCAACCTGGCGATCGCCGCGCCCGCCCAGGGCCTGAGCGAGCGCGACACCGTGCTCACGGCGCTGCCGCTGTTCCACGTCGGCGGCCTGTGCATCCAGACCCTGCCGGCCCTGTCGGTGGGCGCGCGCGTGCTGCTGCACCGCCGCTTCGACCCCGGCGCCGTGCTCGACACGATCGCGCGCGAGCGCCCCACGCTCACGCTGCAGGTGCCCGCCACGCTGCAGGCCCTGGTGCAGCACCCGCACTGGGGCGCGGTCGACCTGTCGTGCCTGCGCGCGATCTGGGCCGGCTCCAGCCTGCTGCCGGCCGAGCTGCTGCGCGCCTGCCACGCGCGCGGCGTGCCGGTGTGCAACGTCTACGGCAGCACCGAAACCGGCCCGTTCTCGATCGCGCTCGGCCCCGAGCACGCGCAGGAATTCGCGGGCTCCTGCGGCTGGCCCGCGCCGGGTGTGGAGGTGAAGCTGGTCGACCCGCAGGGCGAGCCCGTGGCGCGCGGCCGCGTGGGCGAGATCTGCGTGCGCGGGCCCAACGTGGTCGCGCTGTACTGGCCCGACGTGGACGCGGTCGACACCGAAGGCTTCTTCCACAGCGGCGACCTCGCGCGCCAGGAGCCGCAAGGCCACTACGTGGTCGTGGGCCGATCCAAGGACATGATCATCTCGGGCGGCGAGAACATCTACCCGGCCGAGATCGAGCAGTTGCTGGCCGAGCACCCCTGGGTGGCCGAGTGCGCGGTCGTGGGCCAGCCCGACGAGCGCTGGGGCGAGGTCTGCGTGGCCGTGGTGGTGCTGCGCGAAGGCGCGCCCGACGACTGGGTGAGCGGCGTGGAGGCCGCGCTGCACGGCCGCCTGGCGCGCTACAAGTGGCCGCGCCAGTGGCGCCGCGTCGACGCGCTGCCGCGCACCGCGCTGGGCAAGCTGGTCAAGCCGGCGATCCGGGCCTGGCTGGTGAGCCAGCGCTGAGCGAGCGCCCCAGGCCGCACGCGGCGGAGCCTGCCCTCAGGCCCCGGAAGCATGCCCTGAAGGCATTGCCAAGCGCTGTCGGCAAATCCTGAGCAGCGCGTGCTCGAGTGCTTGGGCATCGATCGGCTTGCCCAGCACCCCTTGCATCCCGGCCGCGTGGGCCGCGCTTTCCTGGGCGGTGGAATCGTTGGCGGTCAGGGCCAACACCGGCACCCTGCCCGCCGGACCCGGCATCGCGCGCAACAAGCGCGTCGTGGCCATGCCGTCCAGGCCGGGCATGCTCACGTCCATCAGGATGGCGTCGGGCACACAACCACCGCGCAGCAGGCCGAGGGCTTGTTCACCGTGCTCCGCCTGCAACACATAGGCTCCAAGGCGGGTCAGCATGGTCTTGGCGACCACGCGATTGAATGTCTGGTCGTCCACCACCAACAAGGTGCGTCCCCTGAGCCCACCTGGCTCTGGATCGGGCAGGCAAGCCCGCGCACTCTCGGACGCCGTGCACGCAGGCAGGCTCAACATGAACTCGGTGAACACACCGCGTTGGGAGCGGCACTGGATACTGCCCCCGAACGCGTCCAGCACCCGGCGGCAAAAGGCCAGACCCAGGCCGGTGCCTTCGGTCTTTCCACGGGTTTCGAATTCGCCGAACAGACGCGGCAGCAGCGAAGGATCCATGCCCGGGCCGCTGTCGCGCACCACGACGCACGGCTGCGGGTGCCGCAAGACCCGGATCTGTACGTCCATCTGCGGATGCAACGGCAGGTAGTACAGAGCATTCTTGAGCAGGTTGAACACGGTCAGCTCAAAGGCGGTTTCGTCGCCTCGGAAGCAGAAGTCCTCCTCGACCTGCAGATGAACCCGCTCACGGGCCAACGCCGTGTCGTAGGCGTAGGCATCGAGAATCTTGCGCAGGCAATGCGCCGCTGACAGGACCTTGAAATCCGCGGGGTCCAAGGGCTTACCGCTGATTTGCTGCAGCGTGATCGTCACGGCCTGGAGGCCGCGGCGCACGGCCTGCTGGCCTTGCACAAGCAGAGTGGCGGCATCGGATGCGGGAGGCAGGCGGGCAACGGCCAAATCGATGACCTGCTGAATCTGGGCCAGGGGGGTACGCACCTCATGAGCGATCGAACCAGCAAGGCCTGCATAGAGGCGGCGCAATCTCTCGAGCTCGGCTTGCTTTTCCACGTGCTTGCCGATCCCACCCCCCGCAACCAGCACGCCACACACTGGAAACCACCACAGCAGAAAGTCGACGGGCCAGCGGGGATCGGCTGCAGTGAACCAGTAGGTGATCGCGCTGAGCGTGTAGCCGCACGTCAGCATGACCAAGGTATTGCGCCAATCCGTGAGCAGCACCACCAGCACCACGCTTACCACCATGTTTACGGCCACGGGTGTGGTGGCGCGGTTGTGCAGCAACGTAAGCGGCAACATGAACGCGAGGCAATACAGCACCGCACCGTAGGAAAACAAGGCATAGCTTGGCTGCAAGCGCTCAGGCCACCATCGGCGCAGGGCCAGCAGCAAACAGCACAACGTCGCCACCGTACGCAGGGCGAAGTCGTCGTACAGCGGCGGCAACTTTCCTGTGAGCCTCAAGGCATACAGAAGCGGGAAGGCAATTGCACCGACCACGCCAATCCATTCGAGCAGAGATTTGTTGCTCTCATGGTAGGAACGGTAGCTCTCTGAGAGACGCCGAATCAATGCACGCATCGCCTTCCTCCTTTGCGCGAGACGATAGGGAAGGCGCGAGACTCATACTCCCCCTCAGTTCCTGCGTCTGGCAAGCGCCGATGGGCGCGATGACGACTCAGCCCAAGGGCACCGCCGGGCACGAAGGCAATGCCTTAACAGTGCGAACCGAGGTCGGTCCGGTTGCCGACGTCAACAGGCCAGCGGGCATATGCAGCGCCGCTCCCACGTCGACCGGACGCCCTTGCATGATCTTGTATTCCTTGCCGCTGACGCCGCGAATCGCGGCCGTCTCCTGCATCCCATAGCGCCGCCACAAGCGAGCGATCAGAGGTGTTGCAATGGCATAAAAGCGGCGAGCGTTTTGCGCGCGGACGATTTCAACCAAGGCCAGGGAAAAGCATTGCCCCAGGAGATCGGGGTGCCTCGCCTCGGGAGCCACCACCACACGGCCTACCTCCCAGCTGCCCGGGGCCACGATGCCAAGAGGCAGTTTTACCCTTCCAGCCAGGCGCTCCAAACCCGTCAGGCCGTGCCCACTGGGCACGAATCGCAAAGTTGCCACGACGCGGCCTTCACGCTCGTAAGCGAACACCATTCCGATCTGGTCTCTCACGATATCCACATGCCCCAGCCCTAGCCGAAGATCCTCTTCCACCGCAGATGCTGATAGCTTGCGCAGTTCCGCGATGGACGTGCGCTGCTCTGGGGTGCGCAATGTGCGCTGGAACAGGGATGGTTCGCCTGCGGTGAGCGCGGCGTAAGAGAGAGCCTTGGATGCGATGTGCGACATGATGGTCTCCTGATGGATACAAACGGGGCGTGCCTTCCATGGACACCGACCCATTGTTCGGGACAGGAAACCCTGCGCGCTCTGCGCAATCAGCGTTGCAATGATCAGGAGATGAACGGGCGCGGGAGGGCTGCGCCGCTCGCATGAAGCAGGCGCTACGAGACCCTTATCGCAGACGCTTCTGCTGCCGCCTCAGAGAATTGGGCCACGCGCCGGCCGCGCCACCCAGCGCGTGGCCAGCCACACCAGCAGCAGCACCGGCAGGCCCAGCGCCGCCGTGCCCAGGAAGAAAGGCACGTAACCGTGGGCATCGACGAAGGCGCCCGAATAGCCCGCGAGCCACTTGGGCGCAAGCAGCATCATCGAGCTGAACAGCGCGTACTGCGTGGCCGAGTAGCTCACGTTGGTGAGGCTCGAGAGGTAGGCGATGAAGGCCGCCGAGGCCACGCCCGCGCTGAGGTTGTCGGCCGAGATCACGAAGATGAGCGCGGTCAGGCTGGCGCTGTGGCCCAGTTCGCCGGCGAGCCAGGCGAACAGCAGGTTGCTGCCCGCCGAGAGCACCGCGCCCAGCATGAGCACGCGCATCACGCCCATGCGCATGGCCATGGCCCCGCCGATGAAAGCGCCCAGCAGGGTCATGATCACGCCGTAGACCTTGCTCACCGCGGCGACCTGGTCCTTGGTGTAGCCCATGTCCACGTAGAAGGGGTTGGCCATGATGCCCATCACCACGTCGCTGATGCGGTAGACGCCGATCAGCGCGAGGATGAGCACGGCCTGCTTGCCGTAGCGGCGCAGGAAATCGGCAAAGGGCTCGATCAGCGCGCCGCGCAGCCACTCGGCGGCACTGCGCGCGGGCGGCAGTTCCACGCGCGCGGGCTCGCGCGAGAGCAGCACGGTCACCACGCCCACCGCCATGCTCGCGGCCATCACCAGGTAGGCGGTGCTCCAGCCGGCCTGCTGGTAGCCCGCGCCCGCGATCTCGTTGCGCGCGGCCAGCCACAGCACGCCCGCGCCGGCCCAGATCATGGCCAGCCGGTAGCCGGTCTGGTAGGTGGCGGCCAGCGCGCCCTGGCGCTGCGCGTCGGCCGACTCGATGCGGAAGGCGTCGAGCGCGATGTCCTGCGTGGCCGAGGCGAAGGCCACCGCGAGCGCGCACCACACCACCACCTCCAGGCCCTGGCGTGGATCGGCCAGCGCCATGCCCACCAGCGCGGCCGCGATGCACAGCTGCGACAGCAGCAGCCAGCTGCGCCGCCGCCCCAGGGCGCGCGTGAGCAGCGGGATCGGCAGCCGGTCCACCAGCGGCGCCCAGCACCACTTGAAGCCATAGGCCAGGCCGACCCAGCTCAGGTAGCCGATGGTGGTGCGGTCGATGCCCGCCTCGCGCAGCCTGAAGCTCAGCGTGCCCAGCACCAGCAGCAACGGCAGGCCGGCCGCGAAGCCGAGCGCGAACATGCGCAGGCTCGCGGGCTCGAGGTAGACGCGCAGCGCCTGGGCCCAGCTCGGGCGGGTGGGAGGGGCGGGCTCGGGGGTGGCGTGGTCGGGCGGCATGCGATGGGTGGTGTGTGGCCGTCACGCACGGGTGATCGGCTTTGCCTATTATTCGCGCATGTGCCTGCTCTGCGACCTCAAGACCCGCCTCGCTCCCGAACCCGCACGGCCCCGGCCCGACCCCGTGTGGTCGGCGCGCCGCGCCTTCGTGCTCGCCGCCGGTGCCGCCGCGGCCGCGCCCGCGCTCGCCCAGGTCGACGTGGGCCAGGGGTCGGCCCTGCGCAACCTGGTGCCTGCCGAGCAGCTCGAGAACGCCGCCGACAAGCAGTACGACCAGATGATGGCCGAGGCCCGGGCCAAGGGCGCGCTGGCCCCCGCCAGCGACCCGCAGCTCCAGCGCCTGCGCAACATCGCGCGCCGCCAGATCCCGCACGCCGCGCCCTGGAACGACCGCGCCAAGCGCTGGCAGTGGGAGGTCAACCTGATCCGCAGCGAGCAGATCAACGCCTTCTGCATGCCCGGCGGCAAGATCGCCTTCTACACCGGCATCCTCGACAAGCTCCAGCTCAGCGACGACGAGGCCGCGATGATCATGGGCCACGAGATGGCGCATGCGCTGCGCGAACACGCGCGCTCGCGCGTGGCCAAGACCAACGCCACCGGCATGGGCCTGTCGATCGCGGCCCAGCTGCTGGGCCTGGGCCAGCTCGGCGACGTGGCGGCCAACCTCGGCACGCAGCTGCTCAGCCTCAAATACAGCCGCGACGACGAGACCGAGGCCGACCTCGTGGGCCTGGAGCTCGCGGCGCGCTCGGCCTACGAGCCGCAGGCCAGCGTCACGCTGTGGCAGAAGATGGCCGCGGCCGGCGGCGGTGCGGCCCCGGGCTTCCTGTCCACCCACCCCAGCGGCCCCGACCGCATCCGCCAGCTGCAGGCCAACATCCCCAAGGTGCAGGGCCTGTACGAGCAGGCCCGGCGCGGCTGACACCGGGGTTGACACCGGGGTTGGGGCCGCGGCTCAGGCCGGCGCGGCCGACGGCAGGGCCCAGCCCATCTCTTTCGCCCACTCGGCGATGAAGCGCTCGGTGCTGCGGCCCTCCTCGGCCAGCCAGGCCAGGAACTCGGCCACTGCGGGGTTGCGCGCCGAGGCCAGCGCCGTGTTCGCGTAGTAGCGCCGCTGCATCGCGCCCTGCAGGCCGAAGGGCGCGGCCAGCCGGCCGGCCCCGATGTCGTCGGCCACCAGGAACAGCGGCACCAGCACCACGCCCAGGCCTTCGGCCGCGGCCTGCAGCGCAAAGTACATCTGCTCGAAGTTGAGCGCGCTCGCGCCCGCGGTGGGCGCCAGGCCCGCGGCGCGCTGCCAGGCCGACCAGGGGTAGGGCTCGGTCGCGTAGTGCAGCAGGGTCTGGCGCGCCAGGTCGGCGGGCGTTCGCAGCCCGCCCGACTCGACCAGATCGGCGTGGCACACGGGCACGATGATTTCCGTCATGAAGGGCACCGAATGGCAGCCCGCGAGCGGCTCGAGCGCGCCGCGGATCGCGATGTCGTAAGGGTGCTCCTGGAAGTTCACCGGTGCCAGCGAGGTGGTGAGCCGCACCTCGGTCTCGGGGCGGCGGCGCTGGAAGCCCGACATGCGCGGGATCAGCCAGCGCATGGTGAAGGTCGGCGGCGCGCTCACGCCCAGCGCCGTCGGCGCGGCCTTCTGCGTCATGTGCATGGTGAGCACGGCCAGCCGGTCGAGCATGGACGTGAGCTCGGTCGCGAAGGCGCGCCCGTCGGCCGTGAGCGTGAGCTGCGAGGCCGCGCGGTGGAACAGCGCGGTGCCCAGCCATTCCTCGAGCAGCGCCACCTGCCGGCTCACCGCGCCGTGGGTCACGTTGAGCTCGTCGGCGGCCTTGGTGAAGCTCACGTGGCGGGCCGCGGCCTCGAAGGCGCGCACGGCGTTCATGGGGGGCAGGCGTCTCATCGGGTGCTCGGGTGGGGTGGTTTTAGCGTGAGTTTTTCTCACGCTACGCCAGCTTTGATCGATTGCTGGACAGGGGCTCGAAGCCGAGAATTTTCCCCAAGGCAGCAGGGAAAACCGATGTTCCCAGGAGCCCGGGAAACCCGCAAGCCGTTCGTGAATTTTTTGCACCGCAACATCCACGCCGCACCGCCATGAAAGCCGCCCCGTTCGAATACATCCTGGCCGACTCGCTGGCGCACGCGCTCGAGCTGCTCGAGCGCCACGGCCACGAGGCCAAGCCCATCGCCGGCGGCCAGAGCCTGGTGCCCATGATGGCCATGCGGCTGGCGCGTCCCGCGGTGCTGCTCGACATCAACCGCCTGTCCGAGCTGCGCCAGCTCGCGGTCCGGCCGGGCGGGGTGCAGATGGGCGCGACCACGCCGCAGCGCGTGGTCGAGCACAGCGCCGAACTCGCGCGCGCGCTGCCGCTGGTGCGCGATGCGCTGCGCTGGGTCGGCCACATCCAGACCCGCAACCGCGGCACGGTGGGCGGCAGCCTGGTGCACGCCGACCCGGCGGCCGAGCTGCCGCTGGCCGCCGTGGTGCTCGACGCCTCGCTGCACCTGCGCAGCCACGCCGGCGGCGAGCGCCGCATCGCCGCGCGCGACTTCTTCCTCGGCCCCATGTTCACCGCCACCGGCGAGACCGAATGCCTGGTCGACCTGCACTGGCCCGTGTGGTCCGGCGAGGGCATTCGCACGGCCTTCAGCGAGGTCTCGATGCGTCACGGTGACTTCGCCATGGCCGCGGCCGCCTGCCAGCTCCAGCTCGACGCCGACGGCGTGTGCCGCCGCGCGAGCTTCGGCCTCGGCGGCCTCGACGGCACGCCGCGCGCCTTCCCCGAACTCGCGCAGCAGCTCGTGGGCCGACGCATCGATGCGCGGCTGGCCGACGAGCTCGCGCACGCCGCCGTGGCGCAGACCGAGCCCGGCACCGACCTGCACGCGAGCGCCGACTACCGGCGCCACCTCGGCGTGGTGACGCTCTCGCGCGTGCTGCAGCAGGCCGCGCAAGGCCACACCGCCGCCCTTCAACCCTGATACCGCACCCGCCATGGCCACACCGCTCGTCTCCATCGACATCGCCGTCAACGGCGTGATCCAGCCGCGCACGGTGGAAGCGCGCACCACGCTGGTCGACTTCCTGCGCGACCACCTGCACCTCACCGGCACCCACGTGGGCTGCGAGCACGGCGTCTGCGGCGCCTGCACGGTGCTGCTCGACGGCGAGCCGGTGCGCTCGTGCTGCCTGTTCGCGGTGCAGGCCAAGGGCATGGCCGTGACCACGGTCGAAGGCCTGGCGCCGCAGCGGGGCCAGCTCTCGACGCTGCAGGACGCGTTCTGCGAAGCGCACGCGCTGCAGTGCGGCTACTGCACACCCGGCATGCTGGTGGCGTGCCACGCGCTGATCGAGCGCACGCCGCACCCGAGCGAGGCCGAGATCCGCGAAGCCATCGGCGGCAACCTGTGCCGCTGCACCGGCTACCAGCAGATCGTGGACGCGGTGAAGCGCGCCACCGCGCCCGCGGCGGAGGTGTCGAAATGAGCGCGCCGCGCCACCCGGCCTACGAGGCCTTCAAGTACATCGGCCGGCCGCGCCGGGCGGTGGAGCACCGCCGCTTCGTGCTGGGCCAGGGCCATTTCGCGGCCGACGTGCACCTGCCCGGCCTGCTGCACGTGGCCATCGTGGCCAGCCCGCACGCCAGCGCGCGCATCGTGTCCATCGACACCTCGCCCGCGCTCGCACTGCCCGGTGTGCACGCCGCGCTCACGGGCGAGCAGATGAACGACGCCATCAAGCCCATGCTGCCCGGCGTGGACGCGCCCAGCGTCACGCGCTACCCGCTGGCGCGCGGCGTGGTGCGCTACGCGGGCGAATGGGTGGTGGCCGTGGTGGCCGAGTCGCGGGCGCTGGCCGAAGACGCGGCCGAGCTCGTGCACGTGGAGTACGAGCCGCTGCCGCACGCGGTCGACCCCGAGGCCGCGATGGCGCCCGGCGCGCCGCTGGTGCACCCCGCGCACGGCAGCAACGTGATCTGGCAGCGCCGCTTCGACTGGGGCCCGGTGGACGCGCACTTTGCGGCCGCCGAGCACACGCTGGCCTACCGCGTGCGCTGGTCGCGCAGCGCCACGGTGCCGATCGAGACCTTCGTGGTCACGGGCCTGTGGAGCGACGCCACGCAGATGCTCGACGTCTGGGCCTCGATCCAGATGCCCAAGTACCCCGACCTGCTCGCGGCCTGCCTGCAGCTGCCCGGCAACGCGGTGCGCGTGCACTTCGACGTCGACGTGGGGGGCAGCTACGGCGTCAAGCGCGGCCTCAAGCACAGCATCCTCGTGGGTTACCTCGCGAAGCGGCTGGGCCGCCCGGTGCGCTTCCTCGAGGACCGGCTCGAGAACATGCGCGGCGGCGACATGCAGGGCCCCGACCGGCTGTTCGACGTCGAGCTCGCCTTCAACGGCGACGGCCGCGTGCGCGCCATGCGCATGCGCGCCCTGGAAGACATCGGCGCCTACTCGGGCCGCTCGCCGCTGCAGCTGGGCAAGCCGGTGGGCGCCATCGTGGGCCCCTACACGATCGAGAGCGTCACCTACGACGCCTGTGCGGTGCTCACGAACAAGACGCCGCAGGAAGCGGTGCGCGGCTTCGGCCAGTCGCCCACCAACTACGCGATCGAGACCGGCATGGACAAGGTCGCGCGCTTCCTGGGCATGGACCGCATCGAGCTGCGCCGGCGCAATCTCATCCCCGCCAACGCCTTTCCCTATCTCATCCCCAGCGGCACGCACTACGACTCGGGCGACTACGAGACCGTGATGGACAAGGCGCTGGCCGCCGCGCCCTACGCCGAGCTGTGCCGCGAGCGCGACGCGCTGCGCGCGCAGGGCCTGCTCGCGGGCATCGGCCTGTCGACCTGCCTCGAACCCTCGGGCGGCAACTCGGCCTTCGAGCCGCTGTTCAACCCCAAGAACCTCACCACCACCTGGATGGACGCCTGCCTGGTGCGCATCGACCTCAACGGCGCGGTGACCGCGCTCATGGGCACGTCGAGCGCGGGCCAGGCGCACGAGACCCTGGTGTCCACCGTGGTGGGCGAGGTGCTGCAGCGCCACCCCGACAGCATCCGCGTGCTGCACGCCGACTCGCTCAACGCCCTGCCCTCCAACAGCCCCGTGGGCAGCCGCATGGCGATCATGCTCGGCGGCGCGGCCGCGGGCGCGGCGCGGCTGCTGCGCAGCAAGCTGCTGGCCATCGCGGCGCACCGCTTCGGCGTGGCGCCCGAGGCCCTGGTGTACGAAGACGGCGACGTGTTCGTGCAGGCCGATCCCGCGCGCCGCATCGGCTGGGCGCAACTGGTGGAAATCGCGCACCGCCATTACCACGAGATGCCCGCGGGCATGGAGCCGGGCCTGCAGGAGAAGTTCTGCTGGGAGGTGCCCACGGGCGGGCAGCTGCCCACGGCCGACGGCCGCGTGCAGATGTACCCGTGCCACTCGTTCGAATCGCACCTGGTGCTCGCCAGCCTCGACCCGCAGACCGGCCAGGTGCGGCTGCACCGCTACGTGGTGGGCCACGACTGCGGCGTGATGATCAACCCCGACGTCGTGCACGGCATGACCCTGGGCGGCGTCGCGCACGGCCTGGGCGCGGCCCTGTTCGAGAAGTTCGCCTACTCGCCCGAAGGCCAGCTGCTGTCGGGCACCTTCATGGACTACCTGCTGCCCAGCGCCGCCGAGGTGCCGGCCATCACCATCGTCGACCACTGCACCCCCTCCCCGCTCACCACCTTCGGCCAGAAGGGCTCGGGCGAAGCGGGCTACCTCGGCGGCCCCGCCGCCATCGCCAGCGCCGTCAACGACGCGCTGGCCCCGGCCGGCGCCGCCATCGACGCCTTGCCCATGACCCCGCAAGCCATCTGGCGCGCCCTGCAGGCCGCGCGCCCCACCAGGAGTTGATCATGAGCTGTCTGTGCATCCAGCGCCATCGCGTGCCCGGCGTCCATGGCGAGCTGTCGGTCCAGATCCAGGGCGACCTGCAGGACCCCGTGGTGCTGATGGGGCATTCCATCCTCACCTCGAGCGCGCTGTGGGAAAGCCAGGCCGTGCAGCTGCTCGCCCAGGGCTACTGCGTGGTGCGCGTCGACGCCACCGGCCATGGCGCCTCGGCCGCCCCGATGGCGGCCGTCACCATGAACGGGCTGGCGGCCGATGCGGTCGCGGTGCTCGACGCGCTGGGCATCGAACGCGCGCACTACGTGGGCCTGTCGCTCGGCGGCATGAGCGGCTTCGGCCTGGGCATCCACCACGCCGACCGCGTGATCAGCCTGGTGCTGTGCGCGGCGCGCGCCGACGCGCCCCCCGAGGTGGCCGCGCCCTGGAGCGAGCGCATCGAGCAGGCGCTGCAGAGCAACAGCTGCCAGCCGCTGGCGCGCGCCACGGTGCAGCGCTGGTTCGGCGACCGCTACCTCGACACCCACCCCGAGGTGGCCCAGACCTTCCGCCAGCTCGCGGCGCACACCACCGTCTCGGGCTTCATCGGCTGCGCGCGCGCCATCCAGGGGCTCGACTACCTGCCCCGCGTGCACACCATCGCCGCGCCCACGACGCTGATCGTCGGCGCGCGCGACGGCGTGCTGCCCGAGGCCATGCGCGACATCCAGGCGCGCATGCCGCGCGCCTCGCTCGACGTGATCGCCGACGCCGGACACCTGCCCAACATCGAGCAGGCCCGCGCCTTCAACGAGTCCCTGCTGCGCCACTTCCGCCGCCACGGCCACTGAGCCATCCCTTCGCCCACCCCACCGGAGAACCCATGCACCCGCACCTGCTCATCGAAGCACAAGACCGCCTGCTGCGCATCACGCTCAACCGCACCGAAGACAACGGCGTCTCCGACAGCATGGCCAGCGCGCTCTCGCAGTTGCTGCTCACGGCGCACGAGCGCGCCGACGCGGTGCTGCTGCGCAGCGCCGGTCCCGACTTCTGCACCGGCCGCGTGCGCGACGCCGGCACCACGCCGCCCACCGCCGAGGCCTACCTGCGCCGCGACGAGTACGACGGCATCTTCGGCAGCTACCAGGCCATGCGCGGCGCCAAGGTGCCCATCGTGGGCGTGATCGAAGGCCGCTGCATGGGCTTCGGCGCCGCCATCGCCGCGCTGTGCGACGTGAGCTTCGCGGCCGACAGCGCGCGCTTCAACATCCCCGAGATCGGCCACAACGTGATGCCGACCATGGTGATGTCGGCGCTGTACGACCGCATGAACCGCAACGCCGTGCTGTGGATGGCCTACAGCGCCGACTTCATCGCCGCCGAACGCGCGCTGGCCTACGGCCTGGTGAGCCAGGTGGTGCCCGCCGCGCAGCTCGATGCCGAGGTCGAGCGATTCCTGGGCCTGCTGCTGTCGCGGCCGCGGCCCGCGCTGCTGGGTCTCAAGGAATACCTGCGCGTGGCGCCGCGCATGGACGAACAGGGCGCGATCGACTACGCGCGCAGCCTGCACTCGATGGTGAACACCGCGAGCGCCATGAAGAAGAAAGCCCACTGACCGCCCACGAGACCCGCATGAACATCACCGGCAACCGCTCCATTCCCAGCCCGCGCGAGCGCGTGTGGGACGCCCTCAACGACCCCGCGGTGCTGCAGCGCTGCCTGCCCGGCTGCGAGTCCGTGGTGCGCGCCGCGCCCGAGCGCTTCGAGCTGGTCATGGCCGCCACCATCGGCCCGCTGCGCGCGCGCTTCAACGGCCAGCTGCACATCGACGACGCGACCGTCCCCGCCTCGTGCACCCTGCGCTTCGAAGGCCAGGGCGGCGCGGTCGGCTTCGGCCGCGGCAGCGCCGACGTGTGGCTCGACCCGGTCGCCGAGGGCACCGAGCTGCGCTACAGCGCGCAGGCCCAGGTCGGCGGCAAGCTCGCGCAGGTGGGCTCGCGGCTGATCGAGAGCGTGGCGCGCAAGATGGCCGGCGACTTCTTCGAGGCCTTCACGGCCCAGCTCGCCGCGGCCGCGCCGGCCCCGGCCGCCGCGGCGGACCTCGCACCCCGCGCCGTGCCACATACCCCCACCCCTCCAAAGCCCGTGCGCCGGCTGTCGGGCGGCTGGCTGCTGGCGGCGGCCCTGGCGGGCGCCCTGGCCGCCACGGTCGGCCTGGCGCTGGCGCATTGAGCCGATTTGCGCGACAACCCACCCCCCTAGAGGAGACACCAACATGAAAACCCCTGGCATCAACCGCCGCACCCTGGTGCTGGCCACCGCGGGCGCCACGCTGGCATCGGCCGCCGGCGCGCAAGGCCGCGCCGCGCGCGCCGTGAAGATCGTGGTCGGCTTTCCGCCGGGCCAGGCCACGGACATCGTGGCGCGCCTGCTGGCCGACCAGCTCAAGGGCGTCACGGGCGACACCTACATCGTGGACAACAAGCCCGGCCAGGGCGGCAGCATCGCCATGGGCCAGGTCGCCAAATCGCCGGCCGATGGCAGCGTGATGATGCTCACCCACATGTCGGCGGTCGCGGCCACGCCGCACATGTACAAGTCCGTGCCCTACGACGCGCTCAAGGATTTCGAGGCCGTGGGCCTGCTCGGCGACCTGCCTTTCGTGCTCGTGTGCCACCCCTCGCTGCCCTTCCAGAACGTGGCCGACCTGGTGCGCTACGCCAAGGCCCACCCGGGCCGGCTCACGCACGCGTCATCGGGCAACGGCACGGTGTCGCACCTGGCCATGGAAGCGCTCAAGCGCCGCGCGGGCATCGACATGCTGCACGTGCCCTACCGCGGCAGCGCGCCCGGCCTCACCGACGTGGTGGCCGGCCAGGTCTCGGTGGCGCTCGAAACCGCGGCCGCGGTGCGGCCCTTCGTGCAGTCCGGCCAGCTCAAGGCGCTGGGCACGGGCACGCCGCAGCGCATGGCGGCCTTTCCCGGCGTGGCCACCATCGCGGAACAGGGCTTCGAGGGTTTCAGCGCCAGCACCTGGCTCATGCTGATCTACCCCGCCAACACCGACAAGGCGCTGGTGCAGGCCACGTTCGAAGCCATGAACAAGGCCATGCGAACGCCCGAGGTGGAAGCCCGCCTGCTGCAGATCGGCGCCATCCCGCGCTTCAGCGCGAGCCCGGCCGAGGCCGCCGCCTACATGCGCAGCGAGTACGCGCACTGGGGCGAGGTGGTGCGCCAGAGCAAGGTCACCCTGGACTGAAACCAACGGGCCCCCACGCTCCGCCGCTGCGCGGGTCGCTGCCCCCCGAGGGGGCTGATCCGGCTTGGGGCGGCCCGGCGCCGGATCGCGCGGCTCTAGCCGCGCTCCCCCACGTAGGGGTTGAAGCGCCGCTCCTGCCCGAACGAGCCCTCGGGCCCGTGGCCGGGGATGAACACGGTCTCGTCGCCCATGGGCCAGAGCCGCTCGCGGATGCTGGCCAGCAGTTCGGCGTGGTTGCCGCCCGGGAAGTCGGTGCGGCCGATGCTGCCCACGAACAGCACGTCGCCCACGAAGGCGCGCTGCGCCTCGGCCGAGTGAAACACCACATGGCCCGGCGTGTGGCCCGGGCAGTGGCGCACGGCCAGCGTGCAATGGCCGATCTGCACCGTGTCGCCGTCGTGCAGCCAGCGCGTGGGCGTGAAGGCCTGGCTCGGCGGAAAGCCGAACATCGCGCCCTGCTGTGGCAGCGCGTCGATCCAGAAGCGGTCGCCCTCGTGCGGGCCCACGATGGGCAGCGACAGGCGCTGCGCGAGTTCGGCCGTGGCGCCCGCGTGGTCGATGTGGGCGTGCGTGAGCCAGATGGCCTTGAGCGTCACGCCCAGGCGCTGCACCTCGGCGAGCAGGCGATCGAGGTCGCCGCCCGGGTCGACGATGGCGGCCTCCAGCGTGGCGTCGCACCACACGATGGAGCAGTTCTGGGCAAAGGCGGTGACGGGGACGGTGAGGTAGCGCAGCATCTCAGAGCGTCATGTCGTAGCCGATGGTGATCGGCGCGTGGTCCGAGAAGCGCTGCGCCTTGTAGATGGACTCGGTGCGCGCGAGCGCCGCGGTCGCGGGCGTGGCCAGGTGGTAGTCGAGCCGCCACCCCACGTTGTTGGCCCAGGCCTGGCCGCGGTTGCTCCACCATGTGTAGCAGGCGTCGGTGGTGTCGGGCTGCAGGCGGCGGTAGACGTCGATCAGGCCCACGTCGTCGCTGAGCAGGTGCGACATCCAGGCCCGCTCCTCGGGCAGGAAGCCGCTGTTCTTCTGGTTGCTGCGCCAGTTCTTGAGGTCGTTCTGCGTGTGCGCGATGTTCACGTCGCCGCACAGGATGAATTCGCGTTCGGCCTTGAGCGAGATCAGGTGCGGCAGGAAGGCCGCGAGGAAGCGGTACTTGGCTTCCTGGCGCTCGGGGCCCGAGGAGCCGCTGGGAAAGTACACGCTGAGGATCGAGAACCTGCGCTGCGGCGTGTCGAAGCGCAGCTCGGTGTAGCGGCCTTCGGTGTCGAATTCGCCGCCGTCGAAGCCGGTCCGCACGTCACTGGGCTCATGGCGCGTGAACACCGCGGTGCCCGCGTAGCCCTTCTTCTCGGCGAAGTGGTAATGGCCGCGCAGCCCGGCCAGGGTCTCGAAGCGACCGGCGACGTCGGCCGCCTGGGCCTTGACTTCCTGCACGCAAATACAATCCGGCGCACTTTGGGCGACCCAGGCTTCGAGCCCTTTGGTGGTGGCCGAGCGGATGCCGTTGAGGTTGAGGCTGGTCAGGTTGAACACAAGGACATTTCCATGGTGAAGGCAGTCGCCCCGGCCGAGCAAGCGCTGGCACAGGCATTCGTGAAGTTCTGCGTCGAGGCCGGCGCGCTGAAGTTCGGCGAGTTCAAGACCAAGGCCGGCCGGCTCTCGCCCTACTTCTTCAACGCAGGCCTGTTCGACGACGGCGCCAAGCTGGGCCGGCTCGCGGAATTCTATGCACGCGCCCTGATCGACAGCGGCATCGCCTTCGACATGATCTTCGGTCCCGCCTACAAGGGCATTCCCCTGGGCGCGGCGGTGGCGATCGAGCTCGCGCGGCTGGGCCGCAACGTGCCCTTCGCCTACAACCGCAAGGAGGCCAAGGACCACGGCGAGGGCGGCACCCTGGTGGGCGCGCCGCTGCGGGGGCGGGTGCTGATCGTGGACGACGTGATGAGCGCGGGCACGGCCGCGCGCGAGTCGATCGCGCTGATCCGCGCCGCGGGCGCCACGCCCAGCGCGGTGGCGATCGCGCTGGACCGCCAGGAAAAGGCCACCGAGGTCGGTACCGACGGCGTGGTCCGCGACGTGGATCACAGTGCCGTGCAATACGTGCAGCGCCAGCTCGGCCTGCAGGTTTGTGCGATTGCGAGGCTGGAGGATTTGCTCCAGTATCTGGACGGTCAGGCCGGTGGCGAGATCGCCATCCACCGCGAACGGGTGCTGGCCTACCGCGAACGCTACGGCGTCTAGGACCGAACACCACCATGCACCGACCTGCCCCGCTGCCCCCGACCCTGATGCGCGCCGCCGCCGTCCTCGCGCTGGGCGCGCTGGTGTCGGGCATGGCCGCGGCGCAGAGCATCTACACCTGCACCGACAGCAAGGGCCGGCGCATCACCTCCGACCGGCCCATCACCGACTGCCTCGACCGCGAACAGCAGCGCATGGGCCGCACCGGCACCGTGCGCGAGACCATTCCGCCGAGCTACACCCGCGAGGAGCGCGAGCGTGTGGAAGCCCAGCGCCGCGCCGAGGCCGAGAAGGAAGCGCGCCTGGCCGAAGAGAAGCGCCGCAACCGCGCGCTGCTGATCCGCTACCCCTCGGCCGCGGTGCACGACAAGGAGCGCCAGGAAGCGCTGTCGCAGATCGACGAGGTGATCGCGGCCGTGAACAAGCGCGAGCTCGCGCTGGCCGCGCAGCGCAAGGAGATCGACACCGAGTTCGAGTTCTACAAGGCCGACCCGGCCAAGGCGCCAGCCTGGCTCAAGCGCAAGCGCGACGACAACGAGAAGCAGATGGAACTGCAGAAGCGCTTCCTGGCCGAGCAGGAGCAGGAGAAGAAGCGCGTGGCGCAGCGCTTCGACGAAGAACTCGCCAAGCTCCAGCAGCTCTGGAGCGCGCAGGTCCCGGCCAACCGCTGAAGCGGCGGGCCGGGAGCCTGTTCAGCCGAGTTTCTGGCGCAGCAGGTCGTTCACCTGCTGCGGGTTGGCCTTGCCCTTGCTGGCCTTCATCACCTGGCCCACGAGCGCGTTGAAGGCCTTGTCCTTGCCGGCGCGGAACTGCGCCACCATCTCGGCGTTGGCGGCCATCACCTCGTCGATGATCTTCTCGATCGCGCCGCTGTCGCTGACCTGCTTGAGGCCCTTGGCCTCGATGACGGCGTCGATCTGCGCGCGCGCGTCCTGCACCTGGCCGCTCGCACCCTCGCCGCTCCAGAGCGCGTCCATCACCTGCTTGGCCGCGTTGTTCGACACCGTGCCGTCGGCGATGCGCTGCAGCAGCGCGCCCAGCTGCGCCGCGCTCACGGGCGCCTCGGCGATGCCGCGCTCTTCGGCGTTGAGCCGGCGCGAGACCTCGCCCATCACCCAGTTGCTGGCCATCTTGGCCTGGCCGCTGGCCTGGGCCGCGGTTTCGAAGTAGGCCGCCATGGCAGGGCTCTGCGTGAGCGTGGTGGCGTCGTACTCGGGCAGGCCGTACTGCGCCACGAAGCGCTCGGCCATGGCGCGCGGCAGCTCGGGCATGGCGGCCTGCACCTGGGCCACCCAGTCGCGCGCGATCACCAGCGGCGGCAGGTCGGGGTCGGGGAAGTAGCGGTAGTCGGCCGCGTCTTCCTTGGTGCGCATGGCGCGGGTCTCGCCGCTGTCCGGGTCGAACAGCACCGTGGCCTGCTGAATGGCATGGCCGTCTTCGATCTGCTCGATCTGCCAGCGCACCTCGTAGTCAATGGCCTGCTGCATGAACTTGAACGAGTTCAGGTTCTTGATCTCGCGCCGCGTGCCCAGCGGCTGGCCCGGCTTGCGCACCGACACGTTGGCGTCGCAGCGGAACGAGCCCTCCTGCATGTTGCCGTCGCAGATGCCGATCCAGGTCACGATCTTGTGCAGCTCCTTGGCGTAGGCCACGGCCTCGGCGCTGGAGCGGATGTCAGGCTCGGTCACGATCTCGAGCAGCGGCGTGCCCGCGCGGTTGAGGTCGATGCCGCTTTGCCCGATGAAGTCTTCGTGCAGCGATTTGCCCGCGTCTTCCTCGAGGTGGGCGCGCACCAGGCGCACGGTCTTCTTCTCGTCGCCGAGGAAGAAGCTCACCGCGCCGCCCTGCACCACCGGGATCTCGAACTGGCTGATCTGGTAGCCCTTGGGCAGGTCGGGGTAGAAGTAGTTCTTGCGCGCGAACACGCTGCGCTCGGCCACGTGCGAGCCCACGGCCAGGCCGAAGCGGATCGCGCAGGCCACGGCCTCGCGGTTCATCACGGGCAGCGTGCCGGGCAGGGCCAGGTCGACGGCGCAGGCCTGGGTGTTGGGCTCGGCGCCGAAGGCGGTGGCCGCGCGGCTGAAGATCTTGGACTGCGTGGCGAGCTGGGCGTGGGTCTCGAAGCCGATCACGACTTCGTAGCCTTGCACCAGCAGGGAGGTGGTGGTCTTGCTCATGGTCAGATCCCCGCGGGCGCCTGGCGGTGCCAGTCGGTGGCGAGCTGCAGGGCGTGCGCGGCCTGCAGCAGTTCGGCTTCTTTCAGGTAGTTGCCCATGAGCTGCAGGCCCACGGGCATGCCGCCGGCGCCGAAGCCCGCCGGCAGGCTCATGCCGGGCAGGCCCGCGAGGCTGCCGGGCAGCGTGAAGATGTCGGCCAGGTAGTTGGCCACGGGATCGTCGGCCTTTTCGCCCAGGGCCCAGGCCACGGTGGGCGCGGCGGGGCCGGCGATCAGGTCGCACTGCGTGAAGGCCTGCTGGAAGTCCTGCGCGATCAGGCGGCGGATCTGCTGCGCCTTGAGGTAGTAGGCGTCGTAGTAGCCGTGGCTGAGCACGTAGGTGCCGATCATGATGCGGCGCTGCACCTCGGGGCCGAAGGCCTCGGTGCGCGAGCGCTTGTACATGTCGACCAGGTCGTTGTACTGCGCGGCGCGGTGGCCGAACTTCACGCCGTCGAAGCGGCTCAGGTTCGAGCTCGCCTCGGCCGGCGCGATGATGTAGTAGACGGGAATGGCCAACTCGGTGCGCGGCAGCGAGACCTCGACCAGCGTGGC
The DNA here is from genome assembly GCF_011388215.1 of Hydrogenophaga crocea. Classification (NCBI taxonomy): domain Bacteria; kingdom Pseudomonadati; phylum Pseudomonadota; class Betaproteobacteria; order Burkholderiales; family Comamonadaceae; genus Hydrogenophaga; species Hydrogenophaga crocea. The sequence goes on along the minus strand of NZ_CP049989.1, from coordinate 3,842,570 downwards.
GCCGAGCTTCTCGTATTCGGCGAGCGCGGCGCGCACCGGCGTGAGCACGTCGGCGGCCACACCGTCGCCGAAGAACTCGCGCGGCAGGCCGATGCGCAGGCCCTTGAGCGGCTGCGCGGCGCTCGCGCCTTCGCGGGGCTGCCCGAGCAGGCGGCCGTAGTCCTCGGCGGGGCGGTCCAGGCTGGTGGAGTCGCGGTCGATGTCGGGGCCGGCCATGGCGGTGAGCAGCGTGGCGCAGTCGGCCGCGCTGCGCGCCATGGGGCCGGCCTGGTCGAGGCTGGACGCGAAGGCCACCATGCCGTAGCGCGAGCAGCGGCCGTAGGTGGGCTTGATGCCGGTCACGCCGCAGAAGCTCGCGGGCTGGCGGATCGAACCGCCGGTGTCGGTGCCGGTCACGGCCGGCGCCAGGCGCGCGGCCACGGCCACGGCCGAACCGCCCGACGAACCGCCCGGCACGCGCGAAGGATCCCAGGGGTTGCGCGCGGGGCCGTAGGCCGAGTTCTCGTTGCTGCCGCCCATGGCGAACTCGTCGCAGTTGAGCTTGCCCAGCGTGACCGCGCCCTGCTGCGCGAGCTTGCTCACCACGGTGGCGTCGAAGGGGCTGCGGTAGCCCTCGAGCATCTTGGAGCCGGCGGTGGTCGGGAAGTCGCGCGTGACGAAGATGTCCTTGTGCGCCAGGGGCACGCCCAGCAGCGGCGTGCGCTCGCCGGCGGCCACGCGCGCGTCGGCGGCCTTGGCCTGCGCCAGCGAGGCGGCTTCGTTGAAGGCCAGGAAGGCGCCCAGGTGCTGGTGCTGCTGCGCGCGCGCCAGCAGGTGCTGCGTGGCTTCCACGCTGCTGGTCCTGCCTTCGGCAATGGCCTGCGCGAGCTCGGCCACGCCCAGGTCGTGGAGGTCGGTGGCGGCGGCGCTCATTCGATCACCTTGGGCACGAGGAACAGGCCGCGCTCCACGGCCGGGGCGCTCTGCTGGTTGGCTTCGCGCGCATTGGGCTCGCTCACCACGTCGGGGCGCAGGCGCAGCTGCACGTCTTCGAGCACGGCCGTGGGATGGGCCAGCGGCTCGACGCCGGTGGTGTCCACCGCGTTCATCTGCGCGACGAGGTCGAAGAAGCCGTTGAGCTGGCCCAGCAGGCGCTCGCGCTGCTCGGGAGCCGGGTCGAGGCGCGCCAGGTTGGCGATGCGATCGATGTCGTGGAGGGTCAGTGACATGGTGCTGGGAAAGACTCGGCGGGCCCGCGGGAGGCGGCCCGGCCTGCAACCGGATGCAAAAACGCGCCCGGATCGCCCCGTTTGCCGGGCAAACGGGCCTGTTTTCGTGCGGTTGTGCACAGGGAGTCGGGTATTATCCTGCGTTCAGCAAAAGGGGCTTTTGCGCCCGCTTTTCGCCACCGAATCAACCACTTAGCTCCCCGAAGCTTCCGATGCCCGGCCCGCTCCACGGCCCCACCCCCGGCTGCACGCGTTCGCGTGACCGCGCGCATCCCACAGGATCCACCCACCATGTTTGAAGCGTTCCGTCGGAGTTTCTCGACCGACCTGGCCATCGACCTCGGCACCGCCAACACCCTGATCTACGTGCGCCACAAGGGCATCGTGCTCGACGAGCCCTCGGTCGTGTCGATCCGCCACGAAGGCGGTCCCCAGGGCAAGAAGACCATCCAGGCCGTGGGCCGCGAAGCCAAGGCGATGCTGGGCAAGGTGCCCGGCAACATCGAGGCCATCCGCCCGATGAAGGACGGCGTGATCGCCGACTTCACCGTCACCGAGCAGATGCTCAAGCAGTTCATCAAGATGGTGCACCCGCGCTCGATGTTCAAGCCGAGCCCACGCATCATCATCTGCGTGCCCTGCGGCTCGACCCAGGTCGAGCGCCGCGCGATCCGCGAATCGGCGCTGGGCGCGGGCGCGAGCGAGGTCTACCTGATCGAGGAACCCATGGCCGCGGCCATCGGCGCCGGGCTGCCGGTCTCCGACGCCTCGGGCTCCATGGTGGTCGACATCGGCGGCGGCACCACCGAGGTGGGTGTGATCAGCCTGGGCGGCATGGTCTACAAGGGCAGCGTGCGCGTGGGCGGCGACAAGTTCGACGACGCCATCATCGCCTACATCCGCCGCAACTACGGCATGCTCATCGGCGAGCCCACGGCCGAAGCCATCAAGAAGGAAATCGGCTCGGCCTTCCCGGGCTCCGAGGTGCGCGAGATGGAGGTCAAGGGCCGCAACCTCTCCGAGGGTGTGCCGCGCAGCTTCACCATCAGCTCCAACGAGGTGCTCGAGGCCCTCACCGAGCCGCTGAACCAGATCGTGAGCGCGGTGAAGAACGCGCTCGAGCAGACCCCGCCCGAGCTGGGCGCCGACATCGCCGAGCGCGGCATGATGCTCACCGGCGGCGGCGCGCTGCTGCGCGACCTCGACCGCCTGCTCGCCGAAGAAACCGGCCTGCCGGTGCTGGTGGCCGAAGAGCCGCTGACCTGCGTGGTGCGCGGCTGCGGCATGGCCCTGGAGCGCATGGAGCGCCTGGGCACGATCTTCACCAGCGAATAAACCGAGCGCGCCGCGCCCGCCTGAACAGGGCCTCGCCGCCATGCCACTGGGCACGCTGGACCGCACCCCGCCGCCGTTCTTCAAGCAGGGCCCCTCGGCCCTGTCCAAGCTGGTGGTCTTCAGCGCCGTGGCGCTGTTCCTCATGGTCGCCGATCTGCGCTTTCGCGTGGCCGATCCGCTGCGCGCCGCGCTGGCCACGGCGCTCTACCCGGTGCAGTGGGCCGTGCTGCAGCCGGTGCATGTGGTGGATCTCGCCGGGGGCTACCTGCAATCGCTGCACAGCGCCCAGCGCAGCGAGGCCGAGGCCCGCGAACGCCTGGCCGTGCAGGCCCAGCGCAGCCTGCAGGTGGACGAACTGCTCAACGAAAACAAGCGCCTGCGCGAACTGCTGTCCATGCGCGAGCGCGTGGCCACGGGCGCGATCGGTGCGCAGGTGATCTACGACGCGGCCGACCCGTACTCGCGCCGCGTGGTGATCGACCGCGGCCAGACGCACGGCGTGAAGGCCGGCGCGCCCGTGATCGACGAAGCCGGCGTGCTGGGCCAGGTCACGCGCGTGTACCCGCTGATCGCCGAGGTGAGCCTGCTGATCGACCGCGAGCAGGCCATCCCGGTGCTGAACGCGCGCTCGGGCGTGCGCAGCCTGGCCTATGGCCAGCCCTCGAGCGCGGGCGACGGCCTGGAGCTGCGCTACACGCCCGTGGGCACCGACATCCGCGAGGGCGACGTGCTCACCACCAGCGGCGTCGACGGTGTCTACCCGCCGGGCCTGCCGGTGGCGCGCGTGGCGCTGGTCGAGCGCCAGAGCGGGTCCTCGTTCCTGCGCGTGCGCGCCGAGCCCACGGCGCGCATGGACGGCACGCTGCACGTGCTGGTGCTCAACCCCGCGGGCGACAGCCTGCCGCCCCCGCCGCCGGCGCCCGCCGCCAAAGGGAGCGCCTCGTGATCATGCGCCCCGGCCAGCAGCTGCTGCTGCCCGCCAACCCGGTCTTCATCTGGTTCAGCCTGATCACCGCGCTGGCGCTGAACATGCTGCTCAACATGGGCCTGTTCGGCCGCGCCGCCTGGGTGCCCGACCTGCTCGCCGTGGTGCTGGTGTTCTGGTGCGTGCACCAGCCGCTGCGCATCGGCGTGGGCACCGCCTTCTTCTTCGGCCTGGCCATGGACGTGCACCAGGGCGCGCTGCTCGGCCAGCACGCGCTGTCGTACACCGCCATGGCCTTCGGCGCGGTCGCCATGCACCGGCGGCTGCTGTGGTTTCCGGTGCCCGCGCAGTCGCTGCAGGTGCTGCCGCTGTTCGTGGTGGCCTCGGTGCTCACGCTGGTGATCCGCCTGCTCGCGGGCGGCACCTTCCCGGGCTGGAACCACTTGCTGGCGCCGCTGATCGAGGCCATGCTGTGGCCCGTGGTCACGGTGATGCTGCTGGCCCCGCAGCGCCGCGCGCCGAACCCGGACGACAACCGACCGTTGTGATGAACACCCGCAGCCGCGCCATGCCGTTTCGCCGCCGGGCCGCCCCAAGGCGAAACAGCCCCCTTGGGGGGCAGCGACCCGCGCAGCGGCGGAGCGTGGGGGCCACATGACCGAACTGCGCAACGTCGAAGCCGACTTGTCCCAGTTCCGCACGCGCGTGATCGTGATCGCGCTCGCGGTGCTGTTCGCCTTCGGCCTGATCGTGGCGCGCATGTGGTGGCTGCAGGTGGCGCAGCACGAGCGCTTCATGGCGCAGGCCGAGAGCAACCGCACCGCGGTGCTGCCGGTGGTGCCCAACCGCGGCCAGATCACCGACCGCCAGGGCCGCGTGCTCGCGAGCAACTACTCGGCCTACACGCTCGAGATCACGCCCTCGCAGGCCGGCGACCTCGACACCACCATCGCCGAGCTGCGCGGGCTCATGAACATCACGCCGCGCGACGAGCGCCGCTTTCGCAAGCTGCTCGAAGAATCGCACCGCTTCGACTCGCTGCCCATCCGCACCCGGCTGAGCGACGAGGAAGTGGCGCGCTTCGCGGCCCAGCGCTACCGCTTCCCGGGCGTCGAGGTGCGCGCGCGGCTGCTGCGCAGCTACCCGCAGGGCGAGACCGCGAGCCACGTGGTGGGCTACATCGGCCGCATCAACCAGCGCGAGAAAGAGCTCATCGCCGACTGGCCCGAGGAAGAGCAGGCCAACTACCGCGGCACGGAATACATCGGCAAGCTCGGCGTCGAGCAGCAGCACGAGCAGACCCTGCACGGCACCACCGGTTTCGAGCGCGTCGAGACCTCGGCCGGCGGGCGCGCGGTGCGCTCGCTCGCGGCCACCGCGCCCACGCCCGGCGACACCGTGATGCTCACCATCGACGTGAAGCTGCAGCACCTGATCGAGACGCTGTATGGCGAGCGCCGCGGCGCCCTGGTGGCGCTCGACCCGCGCAACGGCGAGGTGCTGGCGCTGGTGTCCAAGCCCACCTTCGACCCCAACCTCTTCGTCGATGGCATCGACGTGGACAACTGGCGCGCGCTCAACGAGTCGATCGACAAGCCGCTGCTCAACCGCGCGCTGCGCGGCAGTTACCCGCCGGGCTCCACCTACAAGCCCTTCATGGCCATGGCCGCGCTCGAGACCGGCGCGCGCAAGGCCGAGACCGTCATCAACGACCCCGGCTACTGGATGCTCGGCAACCACCGCTTCCGCAGCCACGGCGACGGCGGCCTGGGCGCGGTGGACATGCGGCGCAGCATCGTCAAGTCGAGCAACGTCTACTACTACTCGCTGGCCAACGAGATGGGCGTGGACGCGATCCACGACTTCATGAAGCCGCTGGGCTTCGGCCAGATCACCGGCATCGATCTCAAGGGCGAGCTGCGCGGCGTGCTGCCCAGCCAGGCCTGGAAGCGCGCCACCTACAAGCGCCCCGAGGCGCAGCGCTGGTACGCGGGCGAGACCATCTCGCTGGGCATCGGCCAGGGCTACAACAACTTCACCATGCTGCAGCTCGCGCACGCCATGGCCACGCTGGCCAACGGCGGCGTCAAGCACACGCCGCACCTCACGCTGGCGCGGCGCAACCCGCTGTCGGGCCAGGTCGAGCCGGTGGAGCGTCCGCCCGGCGAGAGCCTGGGCTACAAGCCCGAACACATCCGCACCGTGCTCAGCGCCATGCAGGCCGTGACCACCGAGGGCACCTCGGCGCGCGTGTTCGCGGGCGCGGGCTACACCAGCGGCGGCAAGACCGGCACGGCGCAGGCCGTCACCATCGGCCAGAAAGAGCGCTACAACGCCAAGAACCTCGAAGAGCACCAGCGCGACCACTCGCTCTACCTCGCCTTCGCGCCGGCCGATGCGCCGCGCGTGGTGGTGGCGCTGATCGTGGAGAACGCGGGCTTTGGCGCTGCCGCGGCCGCGCCCATCGCACGGCGCGTGTTCGACTACCTGCTGCTCGACAAGTACCCGAGCGAGCAGGACATTGCGGCGCTGCAGGCCGGCCAGGGCGGCCCGCCGATCGGCACGCCGCGCGCGGTGGCCGACGTGCCCTGGCCGCCGCTGCCCACGGGGGCCTCGGCCGCGCAATGAAGCCGGGCAGTGGGGCCGCGCTCAGCGCAGCCAGGCGTCGTAGGTGGTCTTGAGGATCAGCGCGCTCACCACCACGATGAACACACCGCGCACGAAGCCGCTGCCGTGCCTGAGCGCCAGCCGCGTGCCGAGCAGGCTGCCGCTCACATTGGCCACCGCCATCACCAGCGCGTAGTGCCACCACACGTGGCCCTTCCACGCAAACAGCAGCAGCGCCGCGCCGTTGGACGCGGTGTTGAGCAGCTTGGCGCTCGCGCTCGCGTGCAGGAAATCAAAGCCCAGCCAGCGCACGAACAGGAACACGAAGAAGCTGCCCGTGCCCGGGCCGAAGAAGCCGTCGTAGAAGCCGATGGTGGCGCCGAGCAGGCTGGCGGCCGCGGCCTGGCGCGCGCCGGAGAACGCGGGCGCGTGCTCGCGGCCCAGTTCCTTGCGCATCAGGGTGTAGAGCAGCACCGCGCCGAGGATGAAGGGCAGCGCGCGGCGCAGAAAGCCCGGCGAGACCACGGTCACCGTCCAGGCCCCGGCCATGGCGCCCGCGAAGGCCATGGCGGCCGCAGGCAGCAGCGCGGCCCAGGGCATGTCGACGCGCCGCGCGTATTGCGCTGTGGCCACGGCCGTGCCCCACACGGCCGCGCCCTTGTTGATGCCGAACAGCGTGGCCGGGTGCGTGTTGGGAAAGATCGCGAACAGCGCGGGGGCGAGCACCAGACCGCCACCGCCCACGATCGCATCGATGAAGCCGGCGAGCAGCGAGGCGGCGGAAGCGAGCAGCAGGTCCAGGGGCATGCGGCGATTGTCGCTGCCGGGCCCCCCACGCTCCGCCGCGGCTCAGGCCGCGCCGGCCTCGTACCAGCCGCGGCTGCGGTTGACCACCGCCACCACCGCGAGCATCACGGGCACCTCGATCAGCACCCCCACCACCGTGGCCAGCGCCGCGCCCGACTGGAAGCCGAAGAGCCCGATGGCCGTGGCCATCGCGAGCTCGAAGAAATTGCTGGCACCGATCAGCGCCGAGGGCCCGGCCACGCAGTGCGCCACGCCGAGCCGGCGGTTGAGCGCGTAGGCCAGGCCCGCGTTGAGCACCACCTGGATCAGGATGGGCACCGCGAGCAGCGCGATCACCAGCGGCTGCGCCAGGATGGCCTCGCCCTGGAAGCCGAACAGCAGCACCAGCGTGAGCAGCAGCGCCGCGATCGACCATGGTCCGAGCGCCGCGGCCACGGCCTGCAGGCGTGCCGGCCCGCGCCGCAGCAGCGCGCGGCGCCAGAACTGCGCCACGATCACGGGCAGCACGATGTAGAGCACCACCGAGGCGAGCAGCGTGTCCCAGGGCACGGTGATGGACGACAGCCCCAGCAGCAGCGCCACGATGGGCGCGAAGGCCACGACCATGATGGCGTCGTTGAGCGCCACCTGCGACAGCGTGAAGTACGGGTCGCCGCGGCAGAGCTGGCTCCACACGAACACCATGGCGGTGCAGGGCGCGGCGGCCAGCAGGATCAGGCCGGCCACGTAGCTGTCGAGCTGGTCGGCGGGCAGCCAGGGCGCGAACAGCTGGCGCACGAACAGCCAGCCCAGCAGGGCCATGGAAAACGGCTTGACGGCCCAGTTGACGAACAGCGTGACGCCGATGCCGCGCGCCTGCCGGCGCACCTGGCCCAGGGCGCCGAAGTCGATCTTCAGCAGCATGGGCACGACCATCACCCAGATGAGCAGCCCCACCACCAGGTTCACGCGCGCGACCTCGAGCGCGGCCACGGCCTGGAAAGCGCCCGGCGCGAGCTGGCCGAGCGCCACGCCCGCCACGATGCACAGCGCCACCCAGAGCGTGAGGTAGCGTTCGAAGAAGCCGATCATGCGCGGGCCTCTTCGCCCGCCAGCGCGCGCGCGCTGTGCTGTAGGGCCAGCCGGTCCAGGCGATCGGGGGGCAGGTTCACCAGCAGCTCCAGCCGGCGGCGGATCGCCAGCAGGGTGTGGCGGAAGGCCTCGAGCCGCTGCCCGTGCGTGCCCGGCACCTCGGACGGATCCGCGTAGCCCCAGTGCGCGGTGGCCGGCTGGCCGGGCCAATACGGGCAGGTCTCGCCGGCGGCGTTGTCGCACACGGTGATGACCAGGTCCATGCGCGGCGCGTCGGGGCCGGCGAACACGTCCCAGCTCTTGCTGTGCAAGCCCTCGGTGGCGATGCCCGCGCGCTGCAGCGCCTCGATCGCCAGCGGGTTCGGCTGCTGGTTCTCGCGCGGGCTGCTGCCCGCCGAAAACGCCCTGAAGCGCGGCGCCCCCAGGTGGTTGAGCGTGGCCTCGGCCAGGATGCTGCGGGCCGAGTTGTGGGTGCAAAGGAACAGGACGTTCAAGGGCGTGTTCATGGGGATCGGTCGGTTCAGCATTCGCAGGCGGGAGCGCCGGCAGCGGTCACGGCGCAGGGCTGGCCCTGGCAGCAGTGGGCGGTGAGGTAGGCCAGCAGGCCGTTCATGTGCGCGTAGGCCGCGCGGTAGACCAGGTTGCGGCTCGCGCGCTCCACGCTCACCAGGCCGGCGCCGGCCAGCTCCTTGAGGTGGAAGGACAGCGTGGTGCCGGGAATGCCCAGGCGTTCCTGCAGCACGCCGGGCGTGAGGCCGTCGGGGCCGGCCACCACCAGCGCCCGGAAGGCGTCGAGGCGCACCGGGTGGGCGAGGGCGGCGAGGGAGCGGACGGCTTGGTCGCGTTGGGGATCGTCGGGCATAGATACGATCATACGAGAAAAGTCGAAATATCAACACCAAGAAAAAGAGCCGACCTTTTGGGTCGGCTCTTTCTGTCGTGTGGGGTGCCTGTGGGCACGACCGGCGGTGCCGGCTGTTGGTGTCTCCTCGGTCTCCAAGCGCCAGATACCCCAGGGGGAACCAGCGAATACATGGAATGTAGCCGTTCGCACCGAGCAGGTGCATCCGGGGTTTCCCTTGCACCGCGGTGGCCGCTGGCACAGGAAATGCTGGCCGCGGCCCCACACACTTGGGGGATAGTGCATGCACCAAACGCAAGCTTCTGGCCGCAAAGCCTCGTCCTGTCTGGGATCCTTGCTCCGATTCGTGAAGCATGCCGCACCCGGCGCGGCGCTCGTGCTGGGCGCGCTCGCCCTGCCCGCCCTGGCGCAGGCCCCGGCGAGCACCGGCCCGGGCCTGGCCACGGCCGACACACTGAACCGCGCCGACACCGTCTGGGTGATGGTGAGCACCGCCCTGGTGGTGCTCATGACCCTGCCGGGCATCGCGCTGTTCTACGGCGGCATGGTGCGGCGTTTCAACGTCATCAACACCCTGGCCAGCGTGGTCGCGATCGCCGCGCTCGTGAGCCTGCTGTGGTTTGCGCTCGGCTACTCGCTGGCCTTCACGCCCGGCGGCGCGGCCGGCGCCTTCATCGGCGGCTTCGAGCGCATCGGCTTTTCGGGCCTGGAGTTCCTCGGCAGTGCGGGCCAGGTGGCGGTGAGCCACGTGGCACCGCACCTGCCCGAATCGGTGTTCGCCATGTTCCAGCTCAGCTTCGCGGTCATTACCTGCGCGCTGGTGGTGGGCGCGCTGGTGGAGCGCATGAAGTTCGGCGCGCTGCTGGGCTTCATGGGGCTGTGGCTGGTGCTGGTCTATGCGCCGATCGCGCACTGGGTGTGGGAGCCCGGCGGCTGGCTCGCGCAACTGGGGGCGCTCGACTTCGCGGGCGGCGCGGTGGTGCACATCAACGCGGGCGCGGCGGCCCTGGTCTGCGCCTATGCGCTGGGCCCGCGCCAGGGTTACGGGCGCGAGCCCTTTCTGCCCTTCAACCTGGGCCTGACCATGGCCGGCACCGGCCTGCTGTGGGTGGGCTGGTTCGGCTTCAACGGCGGCTCGGCGCTCGCGGCCGATGGCCGCGCGGGCCTGGCGATCGCGGTCACGCACATCGCCGCGGCCGCGGGTGCCCTGGCCTGGATGGCGGCCGAATGGTGGGCGCGCAAGCGCGCCACGCTGCTGGGCCTGTGCTCGGGCGTGGTCGCGGGCCTGGTGGCCATCACGCCGGCCGCGGGCTTCGTGGGCCCGCGCGCGGCGCTGGCCATCGGCGTGCTGGCCGGGCTGGCGTGTTACTGGGGCGCCACCGGCCTCAAGCGCCTGCTGCGCGCCGACGACTCGCTCGACGTGTTCGGCGTGCACGGCGTGGGCGGGCTGGTGGGCGCCATTCTCACCGGCGTCTTCGCCGACCCGGCGATCGGCGGGGCCTCGGGCAGCGTGCTCACGCAGCTCATCGCCTGCGTGGCGGTGCTGGCCTACAGCCTGGTCATGACCACGCTGGTGCTGTTCATCGTGTCGCGCTTCGCGGGCCTGCGGGTGCGCGAAGGCGAGGAGCGCCAGGGCCTGGACCTGTCGCTGCACAACGAGAAGCTGGGGGGATGAGCGCGGCATGAGCGGCAGCAACGAGCTGTTCGCGGTGGCGGCGCACCTGCATGTGCTGCTGCGCCGCAAGACGGGCCGGGTGACGGACACCGAGTGGCTCACGGTGAACCCGGAGTACGCGCGCGAGATCGTGCGCTTCACGCGCGAGAAGGCGCGCAGCGAGGGCCACGCCGATCTGCTGCCGCTGGCCGACAAACTGGAGGCGGCGATCTTCGCGATGGGCGCGTCGCCGCGGCGGACCCTGCTCGAGGTGGCGGCCGAGGCCTTGCGCTCGCCCGCCGCGTCGCCGGACGCCGGGGGCGAGGACCGGTACGTGGGCGGCTTGCGTTGAGGGGGTGGGTTCGCGCGCTGAGGTTTCGCGCGGGAACCTCGCGAGGTCGGGTGGTGGGGTTCGCGGGCTCCGGCGTGCTCGCGGGCGACTGCCCATGCGCGCAGACAGCCCTTCGTCAACGCATTGGTTGGTGCGCAGCCTCTGGGGCAACCGCGAATGGCGCCTGCGCCCACGAACCCCACCACCCGCCCCGAAGCAGCATGGGCGCACCAGCGCTGGTGTGCCTGCCCTTCGCCGGGGTCGATGGAGCGGGTGCCCGTGCGCAGGCGCCATTCGCGGTTGCCCCAGAAGGGGCGTCTCGATCACGGCGTTGACGGAGCGCTGTCTGCTCGCACAAGCAGCCGCCCGCGAGCACGCCGGAGCACGGGCACCCGCTCCATCGGCCCTGAGCCAACGCCCCGCAAGAAAATCTCAAACCCCCGCGCGGATCCAGCCCGCCGCCTTCTCCGCGATCATCAGCGTCGGGCTGTTGGTGTTGCCGCTCGTGATGGTCGGCATCACGCCCGCGTCGACCACCCGCAGACCCGCCACGCCGCGCACGCGCAGGTGGCTGTCCACCACCGCCATCGGGTCGTCGTCGCGGCCCATCCTGGTGGTGCCCACGGGGTGGAAGATGGTGCTCGCGATGTCGCCCGCGAGCCGCGCGAGCTCCTCGTCGGTCTGGTACTGCGGGCCGGGCTTGAACTCCTCGGGCCGGAACTTCGCCAGCGCCGGCTGCGCCACGATGCGGCGCGTCACGCGCAGGCTGTCGGCCGCGACCTGGCGGTCTTCGGCCGTGCTCAGGTAATTGGGCGCGATCAGCGGCGCATCGCGGTGGTCGGCGCTGCGGATGCGCACCGTGCCGCGGCTCGTGGGATTGAGGTTGCACACGCTCGCGGTGAACGCCGGGAAGGTGTGCAAGGGCTCGCCGAACGCGTCGAGCGAGAGCGGCTGCACGTGGTACTGGATGTTGGCGTGCGGCTTCGACGGGTCGCTGCGCGTGAACGCGCCGAGCTGCGAGGGCGCCATGCTCATGGGCCCGCTGCGCTTGAGCAGGTACTCGAGCCCGATGCGCGCCTTGCCCAGCGCGCTCGACGCCAGCACGTTGAGCGTGGGCGCACCCTGGATCTTGTAGACCGCGCGGATCTGCAGGTGGTCCTGCAGGTTCGCGCCCACGCCGGGCAGGTCGGCCTGCACCGCGATGCCGTGCTGCTGCAGCAGCGCCGCGGGGCCGATGCCCGACAGCTGCAGCAGCTGCGGCGAGCCGATGCTGCCCGCGCACAGGACCACCTCGCCCGTGGCGCGCACGTTCACCACCTGCTCGCCGTCCCACACCTGCGCGCCGGTGCAGCGCAGGCGGCCGGTCTCGTCGCGTTCGGTGTTCAGGCGCATCACCTGCGCACTGCTCCAGAGCTCGAAGTTGGGCCGGCCGTAGCAGGTGGGCCGCAGGAAGGCGCGCGCGGTGTTCCAGCGCAGGCCGTCCTTCTGGTTCACCTGGAAGTAGCCCACGCCCTCGTTGTCGCCGCGGTTGAAGTCGCTGCTGTGCGGCAGGCCGGCCTGCTGCGCGGCCTGCGCGAAGGCGTCGAGGATGTCCCAGCGCAGGCGCTGCTTCTCCACGCGCCACTCGCCGCCGTGGCCGTGGTAGGCCTTGAAGTGCGGGTCGCGCTGCGCGGCGTTGGCTTCGTCGCCGAGGTAGTGGTTCTCGTGCTTCTTGAAGTCGGGCAGCACGTTGTCCCAGCGCCAGGCCTCGTCGCCCGTGAGCGCGGCCCAGTGGTCGTAGTCGCGCGCCTGGCCGCGCATGTAGATCATGCCGTTGATGCTCGAGCAGCCGCCCAGCACCTTGCCGCGCGGGTAGCGCAGCGAGCGGCCGTTGAGACCGGGCTCGGCCTCGGTCTGGTAGAGCCAGTCGGTGCGCGGGTTGCCGATGCAGTACAGGTAGCCCACCGGGATGTGGATCCAGTGGTAGTCGTCCTTGCGCCCCGCTTCGATCAGCAGCACCCGCTTGGTCTTGTCGGCGCTCAGGCGGTTCGCCATCAGGCTGCCCGCGGTGCCCGCGCCGATGACGATGTGGTCGAAGGTGGTGTCGCTGCTCATGCCTTGTCTCGCTCTGTCGCTTGTTGTCGGTCGAGGCGGGCAAGGTCGCCCGCGGTCTGCGGGCTGGAGCTTACTTCGCCGTCGGCATCACGAACTCGGCGCCTTTGCCGATCGACTCCGGCCAGCGCTGCATGATGCTCTTTTGCTTGGTGTAGAAGCGCACACCCTCTTCGCCGTAGGCGTGCATGTCGCCGAACAGACTCTTCTTCCAGCCGCCGAAACCGTGCCAGGCCATGGGCACCGGGATGGGCACGTTGATGCCCACCATGCCCACCTGGATGCGGCGCGCGAACTCGCGCGCCACGTTGCCGTCGCGCGTGAAGCAGCTCACGCCGTTGCCGAACTCGTGGTCGTTGATGATCTGCACCGCGGTCGCGAAATCGGGCACGCGCACGCACGAGAGCACCGGGCCGAAGATCTCTTCCTTGTAGATCTTCATGCCGGTGGTGACGTGGTCGAACAGCGTGCCGCCGAGCCAGAAGCCCTGCTCGCAGCCCGCGCCGGCCTGCGCCCCGTCGAAACCGCGGCCGTCGACCAGCAGCTTCGCGCCTTCCTTCACGCCGGCCTCGATGTAGCCGGTGATGCGCGATCGCGCCGCCTCGGTCACGATGGGGCCCATCTCGGCCGCGAGGTTCATGCCATCGAGCACCTGGAGCGTCTTGGTGCGCTCGATCAGCTTGGGCATGATCTTGTCGGCCACATCGCCCACCAGCACCGCCACGCTGATGGCCATGCAGCGCTCACCGGCACTGCCGTAGGCGCTGCCGATCAGCGCGTCCACGGCCTGGTCGAGGTCGGCGTCGGGCATCACCACCATGTGGTTCTTGGCGCCGCCCAGGGCCTGCACGCGCTTGCCGTGGCGCGCGCCGGTTTCGTAGATGTGGTTGGCGATCGGCGTCGAGCCCACGAAACTGATGGCTTTCACGTCGGGGTGCACGAGCAGCGCGTCCACCGCTTCCTTGTCGCCCTGCACCACGTTGTAGACGCCGTCGGGCAGGCCGGCCTGTTTGAGCAGCTCGCCCATGAACAGCGAGGGCGAGGGGTCGAGCGGGCTGGGCTTGAGCACGAAGGTGTTGCCCGCGGCGATCGCCACCGGGAACATCCACATGGGCACCATCACCGGGAAGTTGAAGGGCGTGATGCCCGCGACCACGCCCAGCGGCTGGCGCAGGGTCCAGTTGTCCATGCCGGTGGAGACCTGGTCGGTGAAGTCGCCTTTGAGCAGCTGCGGGATGCCACAGGCGAATTCGATGATGTCGATGCCGCGCGAGACCTCGCCCTGCGCGTCGGTGAACACCTTGCCGTGCTCGGCCGTGATCAGGCGCGCGAGTTCGTCCTTGTGCTGGTTCACGAGCTCGAGGAACTTGAACATCACCCGCGCGCGGCGGATCGGCGGCGTGTCGGCCCAGGCGGGGAAGGCGGCCTGCGCGGCGGCGACGGCGCGGTCCACGTCGGCCGCGTGGGCCAGGGCGACACGGCCCGTCACCGCGCCGGTGGCGGGGTTGGTCACGTCCTGGTGGCGCGGCGACTGGCCCGCGGCGCGCTGGCCCTGGATGAAGTGATCGATCGGCTGGACGGGGGACGGCATGGGGGGCTCCGGTGCGGGGAATGGGGGAATCGGACCAGTCTAGGCAGCGCCTGGCGGCATGCCAAGACCGCTGGCTTGAACGCATTGTTCGCGTTGGTGAACAATAGGCTCATGAACACCGGAAAAGTGGAGCAGCTCTGGGCCCACCTGCACTGGCTCACCGTGCTCGCGCAGCAGGGCAGCTACACCGCGGCCGCGCAGCGCCTGGGCGTGAGCAAGGCCGCCATGAGCCAGCGCATCAGCGAGCTCGAGCGCGCCGCCGGCGTATCGCTGGTGCAGCGCACCACGCGCAGCGTGCGCCTCACCGAAGCGGGCCAGCGCCTGGTCGACGAGCTGCGCGAGCCCTTCGAGCGCATCGCCCAGGGCTTCACCAGCGTGCGCGACCTGGCCGAGCGGCCGGCAGGCCGCGTGCGCGTGACCGCGCCGGTCGCCTTCGCGCGCCAGCAGCTCGTGCCGCGCATCGCCGATTTCGCGCGCCAGCACCCGCAGGTGCGCCTCGAGCTCGACCTGTCCGACCGCCTGCGCCCGCTGGCCACCGAGGGCTTCGACCTCGCGATCCGCCACACCGCGGCCCCGCCCGACACCCACGTGGCTTGGACGCTGTGCCACACGCGCTCGGTGCTGGTGGCCAGCCGCGCCTACCTGCGCCGCCGCGGCACGCCGGCCACGCCGGCCGAACTCGCGCAGCACGACTGCCTGCCCTACCCGCGCGGCCAGGACACGCCCACCTGGCACTTCGAGGCCGTCGAGCCGCGCGGCCGGGCCCGCGGCAAAGCCCGCGAGCCGCGCACCACGGTGCCGGTCGCCGGCCCGTTCAGCGCCAACAACAGCGAGGCCTTGCGCGACGCCGCCATTGCGGGCCTGGGCATCGCGCTGCTGCCCGACTTCAGCGCGCAGTCGGCACTGCAATCGGGCAAGCTCGTGACGGTGCTCGACGCCTGGGAGCCCGTGGGGGTGTTCAGCGACCGCATCTACGCCATCCGGCCCTACGCGAGCCACGTGCCGCGCGCGGTCACGGCCTTCGTGGCCTGGCTGCGCACGGCGCTCGCCGAGGGCTTTCCGCTGCGCGCCTGAGCCACACGGTTCGATCACGGTTGCCCCCGGGCCGGAACGGCGGCCCGGCACCGTGCACACACGCCTGTTCGCGTCGGCGCTGCGCCGATGCCCGCCCCTTCAGGAGATTGGATGCCAGCGACCTTCGCCGAGCTGCAGGCGCTGTTGCGCGACCTCGCCCACACCCACCCGGTCCGCCCCAGCGCCACCACCGAAGACGCCACCGAGGTCGAGGTGCACCGGCACCCGGTCTGTGTCGAATGGAACGCTCCCGAGCAGCGGCTGGAGCTCACCGTGCCCCTGCCCGACCCGCTGCACGCGGGCTGCAGCGAGGCCGCGCGCTGCCACCTGTACCGCACCCTGCTGGCCTGGCAATGGGCCGAGCCCACGGGCGCGAACCACCTGAGCTTCGGCATCACCCCCCACGGCACCGACGACGCCGTCGTGGGACTGGCCTCGATCGAGGCGCAGCCCTTGCACGACGCCCAGGCGCTCTACGCGGCCATCGAGCAGGCGCACGACGCGCTGTTTGCCGTCTGGGTGCGCCTGGGCGCGCAGGTGATCGAAGACACGGCCTGCGCGGCGGCCGTGCCCACCGGGCCCGTGCTCGCGGTCTGAACGGCGCCCGGTGGACAAAAGCACCGGCGGCAGCGGCCGGCCGCGCAGCCGTTCGCAACCGCATTTCCCGCCCCTGGGCAGCAGCGCTGCGCCGCCCCCCTGGCCCACCGAGCCATCGGCCGTGTCCTCGCCGCTGCAGCCGGCGCGCGCCTTGCCGGCGCGTCCGGCCGCGCGCTCGGCGCGCCTGCCGCGCGTGAGCGACCGCAGCCGGCTGCAGATCTCGCACCTGCCCCAGCACGAAGACCCCTGGCCCGTGCTGGGGCTCAGGCCCGAGGACCACCAGGCCCGGCGCGCCGTGCTGCAGCACGCGCTGCTCACGCACACGCACAAGGCCGGCGTCTACACGCAGTGGGGCCTGGCGCTCGAAGCGCGCAGCCTCAGCGCCGCGCTGGGATTCGCCGAGGGCCAGGCGGCGTTCGGCATCGCGAGCGTGGCCGCGCTGCTGTTCGACGGCTACAGCGTGATCAAGGACGCGCGCAGCGCGCGGCACGACTACCTCATGGGATCGATCCTGCTGCACCAGGCGCTGGCCCTGCGGCATGCGCTGCGGCAACGCGCGCGCGACACCGCGCGGTCCGCACCAACGCTGGAACTCGAGCAGCTCGACTTCACCATCGCCGCGCTCGAAACCATGCTGGCGAACTTCGAGACCGCGTACTACCCGCGGCGGCAACTGCCCTACATGGTTCAGATCCGCGCCCAGATCGAGCAGTCGGCGCGCGCCATCGCCGACGACCTGCTGCGGTTCGACCGACTGGCCGGCGAACGCCTCGCGCTGGCGCGCGATCTCGACCGGCGGGTCGACCCCGCCGAGCGCGCCGCGCTGGAGGCGCGCATCGAAGCGCTCACGCGCGAGCTGGGCGCGCTCGAAGCGGGCTTGCAGCCGCGCCTGCTCGACGTCGACCGGCTGCTCTCGCGGCGCCGGCTGCGCCGCCGCGCCAAGGCGCAGTACAGGCAATTGCGCGCGCAGCGCGGCGCCGACGCGGCCGACGAACTGGCCGAGCTGCAGCGGCAGATCGACGCGTTCAAGCGGCCCTGGCGCGAAGCCGCGTTCTCGCCCTACCGGGGCATGGGCCATGCCGAGACCAAGCGTTTCCGCGACGCCGCGCTGCAACTGCCCAAGGCCGCGGTCGACGCCTCGAGCACCGCACTCACCATCGCCTCGCTCGCGGCCCACCTCATCGGCGCGGCCTTCGGCGGCTATGGCCTCACCGCGCTGAGCAGCCTGTTCTCGCTCTACATCGCGCGCGGCGAGAACAAGGACGGCAAGCGCGAGCAGCGCCGGGCATCGGCCGCCAAGGAAGCCACCTGGAGCCGGCTGTGCCTGGCCGCGCAGGCGCGCGAGCGCGGCGCGCTGCTCGAAGACCCGCGCGGGCGGGCGCTCTACCGGGCGGTCTGCGGCGCCTTCATCGTGCGCCAGGAGCGCGCGCTCGCCGCCCTGCACCGCGCGACGCGGCAGGCCCAGACGCGGCGCACCAAGGGCGAGCTCAGCTACCTGGTGAACGCGCTCGCCGTGGTGGGTGGCGCGATCGCGCTCGGCACCGGCGGCGCGGCCCTGCCCTTCATGGGCATTCCGGCCGCGCTGGTGGGCGGACCCTACCTGGTGAGCGTGGGCTGGCACGCGCTGGAGCGCAAGCACGACAAGGACCGCGACAAGGCCCTGGCCGCGGTGGCCCAGGCCTTCGTGCGCTGCTTCGGCATCGACGCCATCCTCGACTTCTACACCGACATGGACAGCCGCGACCCGGCCCGGCTGCACGCCTGGCAGCAACGGCTGCAGCAGCTCCTGCACGCCTGGTACGGGGCCGACGATTTCACGAACCCTCTGATCGACGAGGTGCAGCAGTTCCGCGACATCGATCCCGACGAGCTCGGCTGCGCGCGGCTGCTCGACAACGACTTCCTCGCGCTCAACCTGCTGGGTGAGCTGCTGCACCGCCACGCGCGCGGACGCCGACAGGGTCAGGGCCAGGGCAGCGCCGCGGCCCAGCTGCTCGGTGAACTGGGCATGTCGGCCGACACGCTCAAGCACCTGCTCCAGCACCACGGCGCCTTCGAGACGCCGGCCCGGCACCGGGCCTCGACCCGCCAGCTCGTGGCGGCGTTCATGGGGCTGCGGCTCTTTCCCGACCACCGCCTGCCGGCCCACGTGCGGGGCTCGCCGCGCCACATCGTGCGCCGGGTCGACGCGCTGCTGCACGGGGCCCTGCGCCCGCTGACCCATGCCCACGCGGTGCTGGGCCTGCTCGAAGCCCTGCATGCCCAGCCTTCGCGCGGCATCGCCCTGCTCACGCTGGCGCCGCCCGAGGTGCTGGCCGCGCTGCGGTCCTGGATGCAGACGGTGCGCGAGGCCCTGCACCAGCGCTTCGTGGGCCCGGTGGAGCTGTTCGCGCTGCAACAGGCCCTGCTGGACGCCGGCGACGCCACGGCGCGGCAGCGCCTGGGCCGGCGCGGCCTCACGCTGCTCAACCAGCCCATCGGACCGCTGTGCCTGGAGCTGCTCGCCGACCCCGGCACCCTGCACACCAGCGTGGCGCTGCGGCTGCCGCCGCCACCGGCGGTGCGCCAGGCCGGCCCGGCGCTGCTGGCCCGGCTGATGGCCGCCATGAAGACCGCGGGCCGCCGGCTGCGCGATCACGAGCGCGCCACCAACGCGCGGCTCGGCAGGCGGCCCGGCGCCAGCGCGCAGCGCGCCAGCGGGCGCCTGGACCCCGAGCGCTGGCGGCTGCGGCACACCAGCGCCGCCCTCGTGCGCGAGCTGCAGCGGAGCGCCTGGCGGCAGACCGACAGCGTGAGCAAGCGGCTGCGCCAGACCGGCCCCAACCCCCTGGCCACGCCGGCCCGCACGCTGGCGCTGCTGCGGCGCGAGCACCGCCCCGAGCAGCGCGTGGACCTGTGCGCGCGCATCCTGCTCGAATTCCTGCACCTGTCCGATGCACCGCCCGGCAGCCCGGGGTTGGACCCCGAAGACCTCCTCGAGCGCAGCCTGCGCGCGGTGGAGGTCGTGGCCGAGGACAGCGCGGCGGGCGTGCAGGCCGAGCACACGCGCCGCGCCAGCGAGCTCGGCGCCGGCCCCCTGCCCGAGCGGCACCGGCGGCTGATCGAACGCCTGCGCGCCACGGCGCGCCTGAGCCGGCTGCTGCGCCAGAGCCTGCAGACACAGGCCCTGCGCGAACGCCTGCGCGGGCCCGCGCCCGAGCGCTAGAACGTCGGTAGTAGTCCGACCGAGCGGCTTAGTTCGGACCAGCCATCCGGATGAGGCTGGGGGTATCCGCGCGCTGCGACCATGCGGCCTCTTCTGGGAGGTTCCGCGATGACACGGTCGCAGATGCACACGCTCATGATCGCGTTGGGCGACGAACACCTGGTGCGGCCGAGCACGGTGATCGAAGACGCCACCGAGGTCCGCATCCGCGACACGCTCGTGAATGTCGAATGGGACGCCGAGGCCCAACGTTTTGAACTCACCGTGCCCCTGCCCGAGCTGCTCGACGACGACGACGACAGCCGCCTGCGCCTGTACCGCGCGCTGCTGGCCTGGCAATGGCGCGAAGCCGGCGGCACGGACCGCCTGGGCTTCGGCGTGATCGAGGCCCTGGGCCAGACCGTGGGCATGGCCTCGCTGGCCGCGTCGCCCACGCTCGATGCCCAGGGCCTCAAGACCTTGCTGGTCGAGGTGCACGACGACCTGCAGGGGGTCTGGATCGAGTGCTGCACCCAGGTGCTGGCCGAGCAGACCCAGGCGCCCGCCACGCTGCTGCGCGCCTGAGGCAGGCCACCGCCATGAACCGCACCGCCAAAGCCGACCGCGCCGACACGGTCTTCACCGTGCCGCTGCTGCGCCTGATCGACCCGGCGCCGCCCGACACGCCCGTGCAGGTGGGCCGGCGCGGGCAGGTACCGCGGCCCGCCGCACCGGTGGCATCGCAGACCGCGCCGGTCTCGCCGCGCGACGAGCCCCTGGTGCGGCTGTCGGACTCGTCCTCGCCGCGCGGCAGCGTGCTGCTGAACCTGTCGGACCCGGCCTCGTCGCCGCCGCTCTCGCTCGACAGCCCCAGCGGCAGCCCGCGCAAGCTGGTGGTACGCAGCCTCGGCGCGCGCGGCGATTCGCTGCAACGCTCGCCGCGCCGCGTCACCCACCGCAAGGCGCTGCTGTTGTCGCACGAACACAGCCCCCAGTTCGGCCGCGAGGCCCCGGCGCTCACGCCCGAGGGCCTCGTGGCCGAGCGCGCGGTCAGCCACCGCGCGGGCCTCACCGACGGCGGCAAGGGCTTCTTCTATGGCGAATGGGCCGCGGGCGTGGCGGGCCGCGCGCTCAGCAACCTCGGCGGATCGCCCGAGGCCGCCGCGCTGTTCGCGATCATGGCCACCATCGGCATGCTGTTCGACGGCTACAGCGCCGAGAAAGACGCGCGCCACGCCCGGCACGACTACCTGAGCGCCAGCGTGCTGCTGGTGCGCCAGCAGGCCTGGCTGCGCTCGCTGGAGGCCGCGCAGGCGCTGGGGGAGGCGGTCGAGCCGACGCTGATTTCCCAGCTCGGCTTCCAGATCCGCGCCCTCACGCGGCTGCAGGAGAACTTCGAGCGCGCCTACTACCCCGCCTCGCACCAGCCCTACCTCGCGGGCATCCGCCGGCAGATCGAGCAGGCCGCGGCCACGGTGGCGCAGAAGCACGCCGAGGTCGACGGGCTCACCGCGCACCACGAAGCCCTGCTGGCCCGCATCGCCGCGCAGCGCGGGCCCGAAGGCCTGCTCGAGGTCGAGTGCCCGCTCGAGGCGCTCGAAGCCGAACGCGAGCGCGTCGCGCAGCGCATGCTCACGCTCGGCGACGAGGTCGACCAGTTGTTCGATCGCGTGGACCGCCTGCTCAGCCGCAAGGCCTTGCGCAAGGCCGCGCAGCGCGAACTCAAGGCGGTGCAGAAGCGGCTGGCCGAGGCGCAAGACAGCGGCGATCCGTCCGGCACCGAGGCGCTGCTCGCGCTCGAGCGCGACCTGAAACAGGCCATCGAGGCCTTCGGCCGCGCCTGGACCGACGCATTCCGTCCGTTCGACGGCCTCGCGCACCAGGACATCAAACGCCTGCGCGACGTGCACATCCAGCTGCCGCGCGCGGCGATCGAAAGCGCCCACACGGCGCTCGCACTCGCCGGCCTCGCGGTGGAAATCGTGGGCGCGCAGTTCGGCCTGTTCGGCCTGTCGGCCGTGAGCCAGTGCCTGCTCGGGTTCATGGCGCGCGCCGACAACAAGGACGGCAAGCGCGAGCAGATCAACGCGCGCGCGGCCAAGAGCGCGGCCACCGAGCGCCTGTGCCACGCGGCCGAACTGCTGCGCGACAGCGCGCACCTGGACGACCCGCACACCCGGGCCCTGCACCGGGCCGTGGGCGGCGCCATGATCACCACCCAGCAACGCGCGCTGCGCACCCTGCACCGCGCCACGGGGCAGGCCAAGATCCGGCGCACCAAGGGCATGGCGAGCTACGCCACCGTGGTCACCGCCATCCTCGGCGGCGCGGTCTCGCTCGGGCTGGCGCCCGTCACCGCCGGCGCCTCGCTCGCCGCGCTGCCTTTCGTGAGCCTGCCGGGCGGCTTCAACGGCACCGTCTACGTCGGCTCGGTCGCGGTGCGTGCGCTGCAGCGCCAGCACGACAAAGACCAGCTCAAGTCGCGCGCCGCGGCGGCCGAGGCCTTCGTGCGCCGCCACGGCGTGGACACCATCCTCGACTTCTACGCCGACATG
This sequence comes from Hydrogenophaga crocea, assembly GCF_011388215.1. Classification (NCBI taxonomy): domain Bacteria; kingdom Pseudomonadati; phylum Pseudomonadota; class Betaproteobacteria; order Burkholderiales; family Comamonadaceae; genus Hydrogenophaga; species Hydrogenophaga crocea. The sequence goes on along the minus strand of NZ_CP049989.1, from coordinate 3,820,678 downwards.
GACAGCGACGACCCCGAGCGCATCGGGCGCTGGACGCCGCGGCTGCGGCAGCTCTGGCAGGACTGGTTCGAAGCCTGGCGCGCGCAGCGGCGCGAGGTCGTCGACGAGGCCGAGTTCGAGATCGAGCCGCACCTGCTGCTCGCGGCGCACCTGCGCGACAACGAATTCCTCGCCATCGAGTACCTGGCCGAGGCCCTGCACCGGCACGCCGCCGACGCCCGCACCGGCCCCTGCGCCGCGGCCGAGCTGCTGCAGTGCCTGGGCATGTCGGCCGACACGCTGGCCCACCTGCTCGGCGGGCTGGGCGTGTGGGCCACGCCCGAGCAGCACCGCCAGTCGGCGCGCCAGTGCATCGCGGCCTTCTTCCCGGCGCGGCTGTACCCGAGCCGGCGCCTGTTCGGCCGGCTGCAGCGCCAGCCCTCGGCGATCGCGCACCGGGTGGAGCAGCTGCTGTCGCAGGCCTGGCAGCAGCGCCTGTCGCCGGACATGAAGGCGCGCGCCTCGGACTGGCTCGGCGCGCTGATGCTGCGGCCTGCCGATCAGCGCGTCGACTGGCTCAACCGCAACGACCGGGCCACGCGCAACGCGCTGCTCAACATGCTCGCCGAGGTGCGCGACGGGCTGCAGGACCAGCTCATCGGTCCGCACGACCTGCTGCAACTGCAGGGCGCGCTGGCCACGGGGGCCGCGGGCGGGTCCCCGGCCGAGGGCGATCTGCTGGCCCGCCCCTGGGGGCCCCTGCTGCTCGAGATGCTGGCCGACCCCAGCCTCGTGTCCCCGCAGCCCGAGCCGGCGCTGGCCGGCGCCGGCTCGCCATCGCCCGGCGCAGCGCGGCTGGCCCGCCTGGGCGATGTGCTCAAGCAGATCGGCGACCGCCTGCGCGACGACACGCGCGACGACACGCCCGACGCGCCCGGGCCCGCGCAGCCGGCCCTGCCGCCCGGCGGCACGCCCCAGCCCTGGCGCCGCTGGGGCCGCAAGGTGGTCAAACGCGTGCGCCAGACCGGCCCCAACCCCCTGGCCACGCCCGGGCGCGCCCTGGCGCATCTGCGCGAAGCCCCGGCGCCGCAGCGCAGTGCCCTGTGTGCCCGGATCGTGTCGGCCTTCGCGGCGCGCTGCGATGCCGATGGCCTGGGCGACACGGCGGCCGGGGAGACCCGGCCGGACGGCCGGCCCCCGCTGCTCGTGAGCGTGAAGACCACCGCCGGGCAGGTGCTCGAAGCGCTGGAGCTGCGCCGCCTGCAGGCGCTGCGCATGGGCCGCGAGGCCGCGCCCACCAAGGACCGGCGGCTCTCCGAGCGCCTGCAGGACACGGTCGCGCTGTGCGAGCTGCTGATCGGCGAGCTCGCGGGCAACCCGGCCGGCGACGAGCTACAGATGTTTCGCGCATAAGCAACCAACAACGTATTCGTTCCTTTTCCCGGGCCTTGCCGGGAACATCGCGGCCTTGTCGATCACAGCCCCGCTGGACCCCACCGAAGGAACGCCCCATGAGCACCCGCCGCCACCTCCTGCACATCCTGGGCCTGAGCGCCCTCACGCTCACCGCCGGCCTGGGCACCGCCCAGGCCCAGGCGCCCGCCCCCGTGACCCTGCTCAACGTGAGCTACGACCCCACGCGCGAGCTCTACGTCGAGATCAACCAGGCCTTTGCCAAGCAGTGGAAGGCCAAGACCGGCCAGGACGTGACCATCAAACAGTCCCACGGCGGCTCGGGCAAGCAGGCCCGCTCCATCATCGACGGCCTCGACGCCGACGTCGCCACCCTGGCCCTGGCCGGCGACACCGACGCCCTGCACACCAACGGCCAGTGGATCCCCAAGGACTGGCAGAAGCGCCTGCCGCACAACAGCTCGCCCTACACCTCCACCATCGTGCTGGCCGTGCGCCAGGGCAACCCCAAGAACATCAAGGACTGGGACGACCTCATCCGCCCCGACGTCAAGGTGATCACCCCCAACCCCAAGACCTCGGGCGGCGCGCGCTGGAACTACCTGGCCGCGTGGGAATACGCCAAGCGCAAGCTCGGCGGCGACGCCCAGGCCAAGGACTTCGTGGCCAAGCTCTACAACAACGTGCCCGTGCTCGACACCGGCGCGCGCGGCTCCACCATCACCTTCGCCCAGCGCAACCAGGGCGACGTGCTGATCGCCTGGGAGAACGAGGCCTACCTGCTCGAGAAAGAGTTCGGCACCAAGTTCGACTTCGTCTACCCCTCGCTGTCCATCCTGGCCGAGCCGGCGGTGACCGTGGTCGACAAGAACGTGGACAAGAAGGGCACGCGCGCCGTGGCCCAGGCCTACCTCGAGTACCTCTACACCGAAGAGGCGCAGGACATCATCGGCAAGAACTTCTACCGCCCGGTCTCGACCAAGGCCCAGGCCAAGTACGCCAAGCAGCTGCCCAAGCTCAACCTGTTCACCATCGACCAGGCCTTCGGCGGCTGGGACAAGGCGGCCAAGGCGCACTTCGCCGACGGCGCCTCGTTCGACCAGATCTACACCAAGAAGTAAGAAGCCCCGCGCTGTCACACACCCCAGGGAAGCCTCACCGTGTCCGTCCTCCTCATCGCCGGCAGCCCGTCCGAGCACTCTCGCTCCGCCGCCCTGCTCGACGCCGTGGCGCAGCGCCTGGGCCTGCGCCAGGCGCTGATCGACCGGCTGCGCATCCGCGACCTCTCGCCGCAGGCGCTGTTGCTGGCCGACACCACGCACAAGTCGGTGCAGCACGCGCTGGCGCAGGTCGAATCGGCGCGCGCCGTGGTGGTGGCCACGCCGGTCTACAAGGCCGCCTACAGCGGCGTGCTCAAGGTCTTCCTCGACCTGTTGCCGCAAAGCGGGCTCAAGGGCAAGGCGGTGCTGCCGCTGGCCACCGGCGGCAGCCCGCACCACATGCTCGCGCTCGACTACGCGCTGCGCCCCGTGCTGCAGTCGCTGGGCGCGCGCCACATCCTGCCCGGCGTCTACGCCAGCGACGCCCAACTGCCCAAGGGCGACAACGGCGACTACGGCAGCACGCCCGAGCTCGACCAGCGCCTCGACGAGGCCGTGCACCACCTGCTGCAGGACGGCCTGCGAATGCCGCCCTCGGGCGCCTTCGCACCGGTGCCCTTCGCGCAGGTGCGATGTAGCGTCTGACGCCCGCGGCACGCCCGCCGCGCCGCGTCTTCACCGATCCCCTCCCCCCTTTGTTTTCAGCCACCGCGCGGGTGGCCGGGACGGCCGTTGCCCGCTCGCGCCTGCGCCCCTCCGAAAGGACCGCCCATGAGCCAACTGCTCGATCACCTGGCCCAGGCCGAAGCCGGCCCCTGGCCCACGCACGACCACGCCACCCCGGCCGCAGCCGAGGCGCCCGCGCCGCTGAGCGCGCGTTTCACGCGCTGGGCCTGGGCCGCGCTCGCCGCGGTCATCGGGGCCTTCGGCCTCGCGCTGCTGCTGCTGCCCGTGCCCACGCCCTGAACCCGCTTCACGCCCTTCCTCGAACCAGGAGCCTCGCCATGACCCTCTTCCAACCCAACCGCCGCCGCTTCGTGCTCACCGGCGCGGCCGCCGCCGCCACCACCGCGCTGCCGGCCTTCGCCCAGTCGCCCGCCAGCGCCCCGCGCGTGCTGCGCGTGGGCCACCAGAAAGGCCTGCTGAGCCTGCTCAAGGGCCGCGGCACGCTCGAACGCCGCCTGGCGCCGCTGGGCGTGAAGCTCAGCTGGACCGAGTTCACCGCCGGCCCGGTGCAGCTCGAAGCCCTCAACGTCGGCTCGATCGACTTCGGCGACGTGGGCGAGGCCCCGCCCATCTTCGCGCAGGCCGCCGGCGCGCCGCTGGCCTACGTGGCCGCCACCGTGCCGCGCCCCGCGGCCGAGGCCGTGCTGCTGCCCAAGGACTCGCCCATCAAGACCGTGGCCGACCTCAAGGGCAAACGCGTGGCCTACAACAAGGGCAGCAACGTGCACTACTTCCTCGTGAAGCTGCTCGAGAAGCACGGCCTGAAGTACGAGGACGTGCAGTCGGTCTTCCTGCCCCCGGCCGACGCGCGTGCCGCCTTCGAGCGCGGCGCCGTCGACGCCTGGGTGATCTGGGACCCCTTCCTGGCCGCCGCCGAGGTGGGCCTGAACGGCCGCATCCTGGCCGACGCCACGGGTGTGGTGAACAACCGCGGCTACTTCTTCTCCTCGCTCGACTACGCCGCGAAGAACGCCGACGTGATCAAGGCCTTGATCGAAGAGATCAACCAGATCGACCAGTGGGGCAGCGCGAACCGCGACGCGCTGGCCGCCGAGTTCGCGCCGCTCTGGGGCCTGCCGCGGCCCGCGGTCGATCGCTCGGTGGGCCGCGCGCAGTACGGCACCGGCCCCATCACGCGCGCCGTGCTGCAGGAGCAGCAGGCCATCGCCGACACCTTCTTCAACCTCAAGCTCATCCCCAAGCGCATCAACGTGCTGGAAGCCGCCGTCTGAGAGCACCCGCCATGTCCTTGAAACTTTTCTGGTTCATCCCCACGCACGGCGACAGCCGCTACCTCGGCACGGCCGAGGGCGCGCGCGCGCTCGACCACGGCTACCTCAAGCAGGTCGCCCAGGCCGCCGACAACCTCGGCTACGAAGGCGTGCTGATCCCCACCGGCCGCTCGTGCGAAGACCCCTGGGTGGTCGCCGCGAGCCTGCTGCCCGTGACGCAGCGCCTGAAGTTCCTGGTGGCCGTGCGCCCCGGCCTGCACCAGCCCGCGCTCGCCGCGCGCATGGCCGCGAGCTTCGACCGCCTCTCAAACGGCCGGCTGCTGATCAACCTCGTCACCGGCGGCGACCGCGCCGAGCTCGAAGGCGACGGCGTGTTCCTCGACCACGAGCAGCGCTACGAACAGTCGGCCGAGTTCATCCGCATCTGGCGCGAGATCCTCGCGCGCAGCCACCGCGGCGAGGCCTTCGATTACGAGGGCGAGCACCTGCAGGTCAAGGGCGCGAAGCTGCTGTTCCCGCCGGTGCAGCGGCCGCACCCGCCGGTGTACTTCGGGGGTTCGTCCGAGGCCGCGCACGAGCTCGCGGCCGAGCAGGTCGAGACCTACCTCACCTGGGGCGAGCCGCCGGCCGAGGTCGCGAAGAAGGTGGCCGACGTGAAGGCCCGCGCGGCGAAGCACGGCCGCACGGTGAAGTTCGGCATCCGGCTGCACGTGATCGTGCGCGAGACCGAAGAAGAGGCCTGGGCCGACGCCGAGCGCCTGATCAGCCGGCTCGACGACGAGGTGGTGGCGCGCGCGCAGGCCGCGTTCGCGAAGATGGACTCCGAAGGCCAGCGCCGCATGGCCGCGCTGCACGCGGGCGGCGCCAAGCGCTCGCGCGCCGACCTCGAGATCAGCCCCAACCTCTGGGCCGGCGTGGGCCTGGTGCGTGGTGGGGCCGGCACCGCGCTGGTGGGCAACCCGCAGCAGGTGGCCGAGCGCATCCAGGAATACGCCGCGCTCGGGCTGGAGAACTTCATCTTCTCGGGCTACCCGCACCTCGAAGAGGCCTACCGCTTCGCCGAGCTGGTGTTCCCGCTGCTGCCGCGCGCGCTGCAGGAGAAGCTGCCCGGCCAGGTGCTCAACGGCCCCTTCGGCGAGACCGTGGCCAATGTGTACGTGCCGCGCGCGGCGCAGAGCTGAGCGGTGGAGTCCATGAGCGTGCGACTCGCTTCATCGAACGCCGCGCAGCGGCTGCTGCCCTGGGCGGTGCCGCTGGCGCTGATCGCGCTGTGGCAGCTGTCCTCGCTGCAGGGCTGGCTGTCCACGCGCGTGCTGCCCGCGCCCTGGGATGTGCTGCGCGCCTTCTGGGCGCTGGCCGAATCGGGCGAGCTCTGGAAGCACGTGAAGGTCAGCGCGGGCCGCGCGCTCGCGGGCCTGGCCATCGGCGGCGGCCTGGGCCTGCTGCTGGGCCTGCTCACGGGCTCGGTGCGCTTCTTCGAGACCCTGCTCGACTCCACGGTGCAGATGGTGCGCAACATCCCCGCGCTGGCCATGATCCCGCTGGTGATCCTGTGGTTCGGCATCGACGAGGCGGCCAAGCTGTTCCTGATCGCGGTCGCGGTGTTCTTCCCGATCTACCTCAACACCTACCACGGCATCCGCAACGTCGACCCGGGCCTGATCGAGATGGGCCGCACCTACGGCCTGTCGCGCTGGGGCCTGTACTGGCAGGTGATCCTGCCGGGCGCGCTCTCGTCCATCCTGGTGGGCCTGCGGTTCTCGCTCGGCCTGATGTGGGTGATCCTGATCGTGGCCGAGACCATCTCGGCGCAGTCGGGCATCGGCTACCTCACGATGAACGCGCGCGAGTTCCTGCAGACCGACATCGTGCTCGTGGGCATCCTGCTCTACGCCGCGCTCGGCAAGCTCGCCGACGTGTTCGCCCGCACGCTCGAACGCGCGTGGCTGCGCTGGCACCCCGGCTACCAAGCGTGAAGCCCCCCTGCGCCGCCTTCGGCGTCACCCCCCCAGGGGGGCGGCCGCTGGGACCGGCGAAGCCGGATCCGCGCGGCCCCTCGAACCACGCCCTTTTCTCCAACGTTTCTTCTGACAAGCTCACCATGTCCCTCCCCTCCCTTCCCCGCCGCGGCGCGCTCGGTGCGCTCGCGGCCCTCGCCGGCGGCCTGGCGTTCGCGCAGGGCAGCGCCCCGCGCACCGTGCGCATCGGCTACCAGAAATCGTCCACGCTGATCGCGGTGCTGCGGCTGCAGGGCACGCTCGAGCAGCGGCTGGCGCCGCTGGGCGTGTCGCTGAGCTGGCACGAGTTCACCAGCGGCCTGCCGCTGCTCGAAGCGCTCAACCTCGACAACCTCGACTTCAGCGCCGACGTCGCCGACACCGTGCCGGTGTTCGCGCAGGCCGCGGGCGCCAGGCTCAGCTTCGTGGCCCAGGAAGCGCCTTCGCCCACCGCCCAGGCCATCCTGGTGCGCAGCGACTCGCCGCTCAAGACCGTGGCCGAGCTCAAGGGCAAGCGCGTGGGCTTCGCCAAGGCCGCGGGCGCGCACTACCTGCTGATCGCCGCGCTCGAAAAAGCCGGCCTGTCGTTCGCCGACATCACGCCGGCCTACCTCACGCCGGCCGACGGCCGCGCCGCCTTCGAGCGCGGCGCGATCGACGCCTGGGTGGTGTGGGACCCGTTCCTGTCGGCCGCGCAGGTCCAGGCCAACGCGCGCGTGCTCGCCGACGGCACCGGCCTGGCCTCGTACACGCGCTACTACCTCGCGAGCACGCGCTTCGCGCAGGCGCGTCCCGACGTGCTCAACGTGATTTACGCCGAGCTCGAAAAAACCGGCCGCTGGGTCAAGGCCCAGCCCAAGGAGGCCGCGGCCCTGCTCGCGCCCTTCTGGGGCCTGGACCCGGCCATCGTCGAGCGCGCCAATGCGCGCCGCAGCTACGCGGTGCGCGCGGCCACGCCGCAGAACATCGCCGAGCAGCAGAAGATCGCCGACGCCTTCTTCGCCGAGAAGCTGCTGCCGCGGCGCGTGGACGCGCTCGACATCGGCCTGTTCCAACCGCAGGGCTGAGGCGATGGCGAACCCGGACCTGACAGCGGGCGGCCTGCGCCTGGAACTGCGCGGTCTCTCCAAGCGCTTCGGCCCGCGCGAGGTGCTGCGCGACAACCACCTGGTGATCGAGCCCGGCGAGTTCGTGGCCATCGTGGGCCGCAGCGGCTGCGGCAAGAGCACGCTGCTGCGCCTGGTCGCGGGCCTGGAAACCCCCAGCGCGGGCGAGCTGCGCGTGGACGACCAGCCCGTGCAGGGCCTGCGCGAGGACACCCGCATCATGTTCCAGGACGCGCGCCTGCTGCCCTGGAAACGCGTGCGCGACAACGTGGCCCTGGGCCTGCCGCCCGAGCGCCAGCCAGACGCCGAGGCCGTGCTGGCCCAGGTCGGCCTGGGCGACCGGCTCGCCGACTGGCCGGCCCGGCTCTCGGGCGGCCAGCGCCAGCGCGTGTCGCTCGCGCGCGCGCTGGTGCACCGGCCGCGCCTGCTGCTGCTCGACGAACCGCTGGGCGCGCTCGACGCGCTCACGCGCATCGAGATGCACGAACTCATCGAAGGGCTGTGGAAACGCCACGGCTTCACCGCGCTGCTGGTCACGCACGACGTGCAGGAGGCCGTGGCCCTGGCCGACCGCGTGATCCTGATCGAGGACGGCGCGATCGCGCTCGACGAGCGCGTGCCGCTGGCGCGCCCGCGCTCGCGCGGCGACGCGGCCTTCGCCGCGATCGAGAAACGCATCCTCGACCGTGTCCTGCAACAACCCGATGCCGCGCCGCCCTCGAACGAGCCGCGGTGGCTGCCCACGCCGGCGCACGCGCTGCGCTGGGCCATCTGATCCCTTTCTTCATCCCCCCCTTTCAGGAGATTCCCATGTCCATTCAAGCCATCAACGTGCGCAACCAGTTCAAAGGCAAGGTGCGCGAAATCATCTTCGGCGACGTCGTGTCCGAGGTCGACGTCGAGACGCCCTGGGGCATCGTCACCTCGGTCATCACCACCCGCTCGGTGAAAGACCTGGGCCTGCAGGTCGGCTCCGAGGTGGTCGCCCTGGTGAAGTCCACCGAAGTCTCGATCGCCAAGCTCTGATGATCGAACTCGAGGGCATCCACCAGACCTACCGCGGCCCGCAGGGCCCGGTGCACGCGCTGCGCGGCATCGACCTGCAGGTGGCGCGCGGCGAGGTCTTCGGCGTCATCGGCCGCAGCGGCGCGGGCAAGAGCTCGCTGGTGCGCACCATCAACCTGCTCAACCGGCCCACGCAGGGCCGCGTCACGGTGGCCGGGCGCGAACTCACCGCGCTCGACGCCCGCGGCCTGCGCGAGGCGCGGCGCGGCATCGGCATGGTGTTCCAGCACTTCAACCTGCTGAGCTCGCGCACCGTGTTCGGCAACGTGGCGCTGCCGCTCGAACTCGAAGGCCTGGACGTCGCCGCGATCCGCGCGCGGGTGGGCCCCTTGCTCGAGCTCGTGGGCCTGTCGGGCCTGGCCGACCGCTACCCGGCGCAGATCAGCGGCGGCCAGAAGCAGCGCGTGGGCATCGCGCGCGCGCTCGCCAGCCGGCCGCAGGTGCTGCTGTCCGACGAGGCCACCTCGGCGCTCGACCCCGAGACCACGCGCGCCATCCTGGCGCTGCTGCGGCAGATCAACCGCGAGCTCCAGCTCACCGTGGTGCTCATCACGCACCAGATGCAGGTCATCAAACAGGTGGCGCACCGCGTGGCCGTGCTCGAGGCCGGCGAGGTGGTGGAGCAGGGCGAGACGCTGCAGGTGTTCAGCCGGCCCGCGCACCCGATGACGCGCAGCCTGCTCGACGACGTGGTGCCGCGCGAACTGCCGGCCCACGTGCTCGAGCGCGTGCGCGCGCTGCTCGCCCCGACCGGCGGCCACGGCGGCGCGAGCCTGCTGCGCCTGGTGTTCGCCGGCGCCGACGGCGACCGCCCGCTGCTGTCCGATCTGGTGCGCCGCTTCGGGCTCGACCTGAACATCGTGCACGGCCAGATCGACGAGGTGCAGGGCCTGCCCTTCGGCTCGCTCGCGGTGCTCGCGCGCGGCGCGCAGGCCCAGCTGCAGGCCGCCATCGGCCACCTGCGCGCCGCCGGCGTGCAGGTGCAGGAGATCGCCCATGCTTGAGACCCTGCTCACCCGGCTCGACACCTGGTTCCCCGCGCCGCTGCGCGAGCTCTTCCTCACCTCGCTCGGCGAGACCGCCGTCATGGTGGGCCTCTCGGGCCTGGTGGGCGCGTTCATCGGCATCCCGCTGGGCGTGCTGCTGCGCCTCACCGACCACGGCGGCGTGCTGCAGAACCTGGCCTTCAACCGCGCCGTGGGCGGCGTGGTGAACGCGGTGCGCTCCACGCCCTTCATCATCCTGCTGGTCGCGATCATCCCGTTCACGCGCTGGATCACGGGCTCGTCGATCGGCACCGCGGCCGCCGTGGTGCCGCTGACGATCGCGGCCGCGCCCTTCATCGCGCGCCTGGTCGAGGCCTCGCTGCGCGAGGTCGACGCCGGCCTGATCGAGGCCGCCCAGGCCATGGGCGCCACCACGCCGCAGATCGTCTTCAAGGTGCTGCTGCCCGAGGCCGTGCCCGGCATCGTGGCCGGCCTGACCATCACCCTGGTGAGCCTCACCGGCTACTCCGCCATGGCCGGCGCCATCGGCGGCGGCGGCCTGGGCGACCTCGGCATCCGCTACGGCTACCAGCGCTTCCTGCCCGAGGTGATGCTGGCCGTGGTGCTGATCCTCATCGTGTTCGTGCAGGCGGTGCAAAGCGCGGGCGACGCGCTGGTGCGCCGCCTCAACCACCGCTGACGCGCCTTTCCCTTTTCCCTTCACGCCATTTCAAGGAAGACCCATGCTCAACAAACGGCAACTGCTCAAGACCACCCTGGCCGCGGCCATCGCCGCCGCCCTCACCACCGGCGCGCTCGCGCAGGACAAGCCGCTCAAGGTCGGCGTCACCGCCGGCCCGCACGCGCAGATCTTCGAGCAGGTGAAGAAGATCGCCGAGAAAGACGGCCTGAAGATCCAGATCGTCGAGTTCAGCGACTACGTGCAGCCCAACGCCGCGCTCGCCGCGGGCGACCTCGACGCCAACAGCTACCAGCACAAGCCCTACCTGGACAACCAGATCAAGGACCGGGGCTACAAGTTCGTGCCCGTGGGCTACACGGTGAACTTCCCCATCGGCATCTACAGCAAGAAGGTCAGGAGCCTGAAAGACCTGCCCGAAGGCGGCCGCGTGGGCATTCCCAACGACCCCACCAACGGCGGTCGCGTGCTGCTGGTGCTGCAGGACCAGGGCCTGATCAAGCTCAAGCCCGAGGTCGGCCTGCGCGCCACCCCGCTCGACGTGGTGAGCAACCCCAAGAAGCTGCGCTTCGTGGAGCTCGACGCCGCGCAACTGCCGCGCTCGCTCGACGACCTCGACGCCTCGGCCATCAACACCAACTACGCGCTCTCGGCCGGCCTGAACCCGGGCAAGGACGCGATCGCGCAGGAAAGCGCCAAGAGCCCCTACGTGAACCTGATCGCGGTGCGCGAGGCCGACAAGGACAAGCCCTGGGTCGCCAAGCTCGTGAAGGCCTACCAGTCGCCCGAGATCCGGCAGTTCATCCAGACCGAGTTCAAGGGCTCGGTGCTGGCCGGCTTCTGAACGCCCGCCCCCGAGCGCCCCGACGAAGGAGGCCCCCGATGAACCGACCCCTGGCCCTGGCCGCGCTCGCCCTGTGCGGCGCGGCCCATGCCCAGCCCGCCACCCCCGACCTGCAGGCGCGCGCCTGGGCCGCGTCCTGCGCGGCCTGCCATGGCACCGACGGCCGCAGCAGCGGCGCCATTCCCTCGATCAACGGCCAGGACAAGCAGGTGTTGCTCACCAAGCTGCTGGCCTACAAGCGCGACCAGCTGCCCGCCACCGTGATGCACCAGCACGCCAAGGGCTACAGCGACGCGCAGCTCGAACGCCTGGCCGCGCACTTCGCGCGCCTGCCCCGATGAGCCCGCCGAGGACCCAGCCATGAACCCCACCCTCAACCGCAGAACCCTGCTCGCCCTCGGCGGCGCCAGCGCCGCCCTGGCCCTGCCCGGCTGCGCCGCCCTCTCGCCACCCAAGGCCCGCGTGGTCGTGATCGGCGGCGGCTTCGGCGGCGCCACCGCCGCCAAGTACATCCGCCTGTGGGCGCCCGAGATCGAGGTGGTGCTGGTCGAGCGCGAAGCGGCCTTCGTCTCGTGCCCGCTGAGCAACCTGGTGCTGGCCGGCCACGAGCAGATCGGCAACCTGACCACCGGCTACGACACGCTGCAGAAAAAGCACGGCGTGCGCGTGGTGCGCGACGAGGCCGTGGCCATCGACGCCGCGCGCCAGGAAGTGCGGCTCGCGCGCGGCGACACGCTGCGCTACGACCGCCTCATCGTCTCGCCGGGCGTTGATTTCCGCTTCGACCAGGTGCCCGGCCTGCAGAGCGCCGAGGCGCAGGCGCGCGTGCTGCACGCCTGGAAGGCCGGCCCGCAAACCGTGGCGCTGCGCCGCCAGCTCGAGGCCCTGCCCGATGGCGGCGTGTACGCGCTGCACATCCCCAAGGCGCCCTACCGCTGCCCGCCCGGGCCTTACGAACGCGCCTCGCTGGTGGCGGGCTACTTCCAGCGGCACAAGCCGCGCGCCAAGGTGCTGGTGCTCGACGCCAACCCCGACATCACCTCGAAAAAGGCGCTGTTCCTCAAGGCCTGGAACGAACGCTACCCGGGCCTGATCGAGTACCGGCCCAACAGCGAGCTGGTGCGCGTGGACGCGGCCACGAACACGATCGAGCTGCAGTTCGACACGGTGCGCGCGGGCGTGCTCAACGTGGTGCCGCCGCAGCAGGCCGGCCGCATCGCGCAGACCGCGGGCCTGATCACGGCCAACAACGCCTGGTGCGGCGTGAACTTCCAGACCTTCGAGTCCACCGTGGCGCCGCGCATCCACGTGCTGGGCGACGCCACGCTGTCGGCGCCGGGCATGCCCAAGTCGGGCTTCATGGCCAACAACCACGGCAAGGTCGCGGCCGACGCGGTGGTGGCGCTGATCCAGGGCCGCCCGGTGAATGCCGAGCCCGTGATCGCCAACACCTGCTACAGCTTCGTGAGCGCGGACGACGTGGTGCACGTGGCCTCGGTGCACCAGTGGAACGCCGAGCAGAAGACGCTGACGCCGGTGACCGGCGCGGGCGGCCTGTCGGCGCAGGCGAACGCGCTCGAAGGCCGCTATGCGCGCTCGTGGGCGCAGAACATCTGGGCCGACGCCCTGCTCTGAGCCGCCCGATGAACTTCCAGCAACTGCGCTCGGTGCGCGAGGCGGTGCGCTGCGGCTTCAACCTCACCGAGGTGGCCGCCATGCTCTACACCTCGCAGCCCGGCGTGAGCCGGCAGATCCGCGAACTCGAGGACGAGCTCGGCATCACCATCTTCGCGCGCGCGGGCAAGCGGCTCACCGGCCTCACCGAGCCCGGCCGCGTGCTCGTGCCCATCGTGGAGCGGCTGTTGCAGGAGGCCGAGAACCTGCGCGTGGCGGGGCGCGAGTTCGTGGACCGCGCCGAGGGCACGCTCTCGATCGCGGCCACGCACTCGCAGGCGCGCTACGCGCTGCCGCACGCGGTGCGCGACTTCCGTCAGCACTACCCGCAGGTCACGCTCAACCTGCACCAGGGCTCGCCCAAGCAGGTGGCCGAAATGCTGCTCGGCGGCGAGGCCGACATCGGCATCGCCACCGAGGCGCTCGCGGGCTACCCGCAGCTCGTGACCCTGCCCTGCTACCGCTGGACGCACAGCATCGTGGTGCCGCACGACCACCCCTTGCTGCACGGCGGGCCGCCGAGCCTGGAGCGGCTCGCCGCCTTTCCCATCATCACCTACGACCGCGGCTACACCGGCCGCTCGCACATCGACGACGCGTTCGCGCGCGCGGGCCTGCGGCCCGACGTGGTCATCACCGCCATGGACGCCGACGTGATCAAGACCTACGTGGAGCTCGGCATGGGTGTGGGCATCGTGGCCTCGATCGCGGTCGATCCCGAGCGCGACCGCCCCTTGCAGGCCATCGACGCCCGCCACCTGTTCGAGATCAACGTGACCCGGCTCGCGGTGCGCCGCGGCAGCCTGCTGCGCGGCTACGCGTTCGCCTTCATCGAGCACTTCGCGCCCAGCCTCACCCGCGCGGTGGTCGAGGACGCGCTGGCGCTGGCCATCGGCGCCGAGGCGACGACCGAAGCGGTGACCAGCGCATGAAGCGCATCGCGATCGTGGGCGGCGGCTTCACCGGCGTGAGCGCGGCGGTGCAGCTCGTGCGGCGCAGCCCGGCGCCGCTGGCCATCACGCTGATCGAGGCGCGCGAGCGGATCGGGCCGGGCCTGGCCTATGCCACGCACGACCCCGACCACCGCCTCAACGGACCGACCTGGGTGCACTCGGTGGACCCGCTCGACGGCGGCCACTTCACGCGCTGGTGCGAGGCGCACGGCGTGTTCGACCACGACCCGCGCGCGCGGCAGCCCAGCGGGGCGGCCTTCGTGCGGCGCGCCGTGTTCGGCGCCTACCTCGAAGACCAGGTGCGCGTGCACGCGCAGGCCACACCCTCGGGCAGCACGCTGCACACGGTGCAGGCGCGCGCGATCGGCGCGCTGCAGCGCGGCGCCGAAACCGTGGTGCTCACCGACCAGGGCCAGACCATCGCCGCCGACCTGCTGCTGCTGGCCACCGGCAATGCGCTGCCGCGCCTGCCCGCGCCGCTCGAACCGGCGCTGGCCGCGCACCCGGGCGTGATCGAGAACCCGCTCGACACCGAGCGCCTGCGCCACATCCCGCGCAGCGCGCGCGTGCTCGTGATCGGCAGCGGGCTCACCGCGCTCGACGTGGTCTGCACCCTGGAGCGCCAGGGGCACGCGGGCGGCGCGGTGCTGCTGTCGCGCCGCGGCCTGCGGCCGCGCCCGCAGCCGCCCTTCAGCGGCCCGCTGCCGGTGCCCGAGGGCCGCGACAACCTCGACCGTGTGCTCGGCCCCGCGCCCGACTGGCTGCTGCAGGCCGAGCCCAGCGCGCGCGCCTGGCTCCGCGCGCTGCGCGCCCAGGTGCGCGCGGCCGGTGGTCACTGGTACCCCGACTTCGACGCGCTGCGAGACACCGTGTGGCAGCTCTGGCCGCGCCTGCCGCTGGCGCAGCAGCAGCGCTTCCTGCGCCGACTGCGGCCCTGGTACGACGTGCACCGCTTCCGCTCGCCGCCGCCCACCGAGGCCATCGTGAACGCGGCCATCGCCGCGGGCCGGGTGCAGCCGCTGGCCGCGCGACTGCGTGGCCTGCGTGCCGAGGGCCGGACGCTGGTGGCGCAGCTGCAGGCCGCGTGCGCCGACGCGCCGCACCCGGCGCGCTTCGACGCGGTGGTGAACTGCACCGGCCTGGACGTGGCCTCGCGCACCGCGGGCAACCCCCTGCTGCGCTCGCTCGTGGCCCAGGGCTGGCTGCAAGCCGACGCCGTGGGCGTGGGCTATGCGGTGGACGCGCAATGCCGCCCGATCGGCCGCGACGGCGCGGCGCGCGAGCACCTGCGCCTGGTCGGCCCGCCCACGCTGGGCACCTTCGGCGACCCGGGCGGCGCGATGTACATCGCGGCGCAGATCCACCGCATGGTGCCGGGGCTGCTGGCCGCGCTGGGGGGCTCGGTCAGCGCGCCGCCGGCGCGGACGGCACCGCGGCGTCCAGCACCTGCCTGAGCAGCCGGTACTCGCGGCACCCGGTGCCGCACAGCAGCTCCAGGTAGCGCAGGTTGCGCTGCGCGGCCGCGACATCGCCGAGGGCGAGGAACAGCTCGCCCTGGTACTCGAGCGCGCCGCGGTGCTCGGGGTCGTACAGCAGGGCCTCTCGGTACCAGTGCGCGGCCTCGTCGAAGCGGCGCATCTGGCGCGCGGTGTAGCCCAGCAGGTTGTAGAGCTCGGCGTGGTGCACGGTGCGCGCAAGCGCGGTGAGCCGCGGCCAGGCGCGCGCGTACTCGCCCGCGTAAACCTGGGCGCGCAGCGGCGCGAGGTCGGGCAGGTCCGACGAAGGCGGCGGCCCGGCCGCGTGCGCACACGACAGGGCCGCGGCGAGCAGGGCCGCGGACGCCGCGGCCCGCGCGGTGCGCCGGGTCGGGCAGCGCATCAGGCCGCCACGGGCGCGGGCTGCTCGTGCATGGCCTCGAGCACCTCGCGCTTGAGCGCCGCGAAGGCCGGGCTCACGCGGTCGCGCGGGCGCGGCAGGTCCACGCGCAGTTGCTTCACGATGCGGCCGGGGTTGGCGTTCATCACGATCACCTCGTCGCTCAGGAACAGCGCCTCGTCCACGTCGTGCGTCACGAGGATCATGGTCACGCCCTCGGCGCGCCAGATGCGCTGCAGCTCCTCCTGCAGCCGCACGCGCGTGAGCGCGTCGAGCGCGCCCAGCGGCTCGTCGAGCAGCAGGATCTCGGGCTGGCCCACCAGACCGCGCGCGATCGCGCCGCGCTGCGCCATGCCGCCCGAGAGCTGGTGCGGCCAGGCCTTCTCGAAGCCCTGCAGGCCCACGAGGTCGATGTGCTGCTGCACCGCCTGGCGCTGCTGCCCTGGCGTGAGGCCCGCGTTGATCAGCGCAAGGCCCACGTTCTGTTCGAGCGTGAGCCAGGGCAGCAGGCGGTGGTCCTGGAACACGATGCCGCGCGACAGGCTGGTGCCCACGATGCGCTCGCCGTGCAGCCGGATCTCGCCCTGGTGATCGGGGTCGAGGCCCGCGATCAGCCGCAGCAGCGTGGACTTGCCGCAGCCGCTCGGGCCCACGATGGACACGAAGGCGCCGGGTTCGACGTCGAAGCCCGCGTTCACGAGCACGTCGAGCGGCGGCCTGCCGGGGGTGGTGTAGCGCTTGGAGACGCCCTTGACTTCGAGGCGACCGGGTTCTGCCATGGCAATCTCCTTTTTCAGCCTTCGAAGCCCTGTTTCCAGCGCAGCACGCGGCGCTGCAGCAGGAACATGCCGCGGTCGATCGCGAAGCCCACCAGGCCGATCACCACCATGCAGACCAGCAACTGGTCGGTCAGCAGCAGGCCCTGTGCGCGAAAGATCAGGAAGCCCAGGCCTTCGAGCCCGCTCAGGCCCTCGGCCACCACCACCAGCGCCCAGGCCAGGCCCGCCGCGTAGCGCAGCGACACCAGGATGGTGGGCATGGCCGAGGGCAGGACGATCTTGCGCACCAGCTGCCAGCGCGTGAGCGTGAGCACCTGCGCGAGCTCGATGTGCGCCTTGTCCACGTTGCGGATGCCCTGCAGCGTGTTGAGGAACACCGGGAAGAACACCGACTTGGCGATCACCAGGATCTTGGCCGGTGCGCCCAGGCCCAGCCAGAGCACGATCAGCGGGAACCAGGCGATGCCCGGGATGTGGCGGATGGTGTCGAAGGTGGGCGAGAGGAATTGCTCGAAGCGCCGCGACAGGCCCGCGCCGATGCCCAGCAGCAGTGCGGCACCCGCGCCGTACGCGAAACCCTGCGACACGATGGCCAGGCTGACGCCGAAGTCGAGCAGCAGCTTCTGCTCGGCCAGCATCTTGAAGAAGGCCTGCACCACCTTCGCCGGTTCGGGCAGGAACACCGGGTCGATCCACTGCCGGCTGGCCGCGAGTTGCCACAGCAGCAGCACGCCCAGCGGCAGCACGAAGCCGATCAGGCGGCCCGGGTGGAACCAGCGCCGCAGCCGGGGCAGCAGCGGCACGGGGCGGGCGAGCGCGGGATCGCCCAGGTCGAAAGCGAGGCTGTTGCTCATTGGTAGATCGAGTGCGTGCCGCCGACGAAGAAGCGGCCGTCGACGAAGGCGTCGATCTGCTGCGGGGTCAGGCGGCGCTCGCCGAGGATGTCGTCGCCCTGCTTCACGTAATAGTCGATGAAGGTCTTGATGGAGTGGCGGGCGCGCTCGGCATTGGGCTCGCCCGACATGAACTCCCACTGGCCCAGGTGCGTGATCTGGAACTTGGCCACCTCGATCGGCAGGCGCAGCTCGCGCGCCACGATCTTCGCGGCCTCGTCCACGTTGTCCAGGGTCCAGGCCATGGCGCGTTCGCGCGAGGCCAGGAAGGCCTTCACCGCCTCGGGGTACTTGTTCACGAACTCGCGCTTGGCGAAGTAGGTGACGCGGCCCGCGTGGTTCACGTACACGCCGTCGTCGGGCACGTGGCCCACCACCTTGAACTTGCCCGAGAGCCACGCGCCGGTGGCGTTGCCCGCGGCCAGGTGGGTGGTGGTGGCGTCGGTCGCGCCCGAGAGCACGGCCGACAGCGCCACCGAGGCGTTGTCGATCGACTCGTAGCGCACGCGGCCCTTGGTCTGGCGCGTGTCCAGCGGCAGGCCCACGGCGTTGAGCGCCTCGGTGGGCGCCGACCAGTAGCAGCTGATGCGGCTGCTGCCGAACTTCTTGCCGTCGAGGTCGGCCAGCGTGTTCACCGATTTGTTCGAGGCCGCGGCCAGCACCGGCGCGCGGTAGCGGTTGGATGGCTCCGACACCCAGACGATCACGCCGTCCAGGCCGTTGGCGCGGTGCACCGTGGCCGGGTAGATCATGCGCTGCGCGATCGAGATCGCGCCCTTGCTCACGGCCGCGGTTTCCGCGCCGATGAGTTCGGCGCCGCCCGAGGCGATCAGGTTGACCTCCCGGGTGCCGACCTTGCCGAACTCCTCCTTGAAGATGCCTTTCTCGCGCGCCACCACGGTCCAGGGCGTGAGCTGCAGGTTGATCGAGGGCAGCACCTCGGCGCTGGCCGTGCCCAGGGGGGCGATGAGGCCGAGCGCGAGCGCGGCGGCGGCGCGGCGGAAAAGCGGATGGGTCATGGGTCTCTCCAGAAACAGGGGTGTGGTCAGACGCGGGCGTGGCGCGCCCCACACGCGCCACGCCGCCTCCTCCCCCCGGCCCACACGGGCCCGGGGCTGGCGGCCATTCTTCGTGGCCGGGCGCGCCGCGCCAACGAAGCAAATCGCCCATGCTGCTGCGCGAATCAGCGCCGCGATTGCATATGCGCATAACGCGCTTGGGCCCGCACGCGCCGCGCCCCACACTCGCCGCGCCATGACGAGCCCCATCCCCTTCTTGCGCCGCGCGCTGCCCTGGCTGTCGGCGGCCGCGGCCCTCGCCGCGCTGGCCGTGGCCGCGCGCGCGCCCGATCCCGCGCCACCGCCGGCCACGCTGCGCGTGGGCGTGGCCCCCGGCGCGCTGCCGGTGAGCACCGGCGAGCGCGACTACACCAGCGGCGGCTTCGAGGCGGTCTACGCGAAGGAACTCGCGCAGCGCCTGGGCGCCGCGCTCACGCTGGTGCCGCTGGCGCCCGAGGCACAGGCCGCCGCGCTGCAGCGCGGCGAGGTCGACCTGGTGCTCGGGCGCGGCGACGCGCACGCGGCCACGGGCATCGCCACGGGCTACCGCTCGGGCCTGGGCGTGTCCATGCGCGCCGACACGCCGGTGCGCCGCTGGGAGGACCTGCGCGGGCGCGTGGTCTGCACCTCGGCCGACAACCGCGCTGCGCAAGCCCGGGCCGAGCGCCTGGGCGCCCGGCTGCGCGTGCTCGCCGCGCCTGCACAGGCGCTGGTGCAGGTGCGCACGGGCGGCTGCGACGCGGCCCTGCTCGATCACGCACAGCTCGCGCCGCTGCTGTCGCAGAAGGAATGGGCCAAGTTCGCGGCCGGCCTGCCCGCCACCGCGCCGGACGCGCTCTGGCTGCGCTTGTCGCCCGCGCGCGCAGCGCTCGACGTGCCGGTGCGCGCCGCCGTCGCCGCGCTCGACGACCCGCCGCAGTGGGCGCGGCGGCGCCAGACCTGGGCCTCGAACGTGGCCTTCGAGGTCTATTTCGACCAGACCGGGCCGGACTGCCACTGAGGCGCGCACCGCCGTGTTCAAGCCCCTGGCCTGCGCGCTCGCGCTGCTGTGCGGCGCTTCGGCGGCACCGGCCGACGAGGGCTTGCGGCGCGCCTACGCGGGCCCGCCCGCCACCTGGCCCGCGCCCACGATCGACCCCGGCGTGGCCTTCGTGGAGCTCGGCGCGCTGCCCGCACCGCCTGCGCCCACCGGCCGGGAGGCCGCGCTCGCGCGCCTGGGCGAGCGCCTGTTCCACGACCCGCGCCTGTCGGCCACGGGCCGCGTGGCCTGCGCCAGCTGCCACCGCCCCGACCAGGGCTGGACCGTGCGCACAGCGCGCGCCGCGGGTGTGCACGGCCGCCGGGGCCTGCGCAACCCGCCGGGCCTGCTCGACGTCGCGGCCCGCGCGTCCTGGGGCTGGGACGGCGCGAGCGACTCGCTCGCGGCGCAGTCGCTGCGTGCGCTCACCGATGCGCGCGAGATGGGCCAGCCCTCGCTCGCGGCCGCGTGGCGCGCCGTGGCACAGGCGCCCGGTGATGCGCGACGCTGGCGCGCGCTGGGCGCCGACGCGGCGAACGGCCCGGCGCTGCTCGGCGAAGCGCTCGCGGCCTACCAGCGCGGCCTGCACCGCCGCAGCGCCTTCGACCGCTTCGCGCAGGGCGATGCGCGCGCGCTCGGCGACGCCGCGCTGCGCGGCCTGCACCTGTTCCGCACCCGCGCGCGCTGCGCCAACTGCCACTTCGGCCCCACGCTCAGCGACGGCCGCTTCCACACCCTGGGCATCGCCTTCATCGGCGAGCCCTCGCAGGACACGGGCCGCCACAGCGTGACCGGCGCTTGCGACGACGTGGGGCGCTTTCGCACGCCGGGTCTGCGCCACGTGGCGCTCACCGCGCCCTACATGCACCACGGCCTGTTCGGCTCGCTGCGCGGCGTGCTGCACCTGTACACGCGCGGCGGTGGCGAACCGCGCGGGCGGCCCGAAGCGCAGCGCGACCCGCTGCACGCCTGCGCGCAAACGCTCTCGCCGCTGCTGCGGCCGGTGGCGCTCGACGCCGCCGACACCGAGGCCCTGCTGGCCTTCCTGCGCGCGCTGTGATCAGCCGCGCCCGCCGCTTCGCCGCCACAGCGCATGCAGCAACAGGCCCACGCCGAAGCCCGCGGCCACGTTCCACAGGCACAGACCCGCGCACGCCAGCACCACCGCGCGCTCGCCGCGCGCCGCGGGCAGCACGCTGCTGCCCAGCGCGAGCTGCAGGCCGGTGGCGAACAGGATCAGCCCGAGCACCCCGGGCGGGAACAGCGCGAACAAGGTCTGAACCGCGTGGCTGAAGCCCAGCGCGAGCACCAGCAGCACGCTGCCCAGGATCACCACCGAGCCGCCGGTGCGCGCGCCGAAGGCCACGTGCGCGGCCATGCCGCCCGCGCCGTGGCACATGGGCACGCCGCCCACCGCGCCACCCAACAGGTTCATGAGGCCGGTGGACACGGCCACGCGGCCCTCGCTCACCGGCCGCTGCGGAAACAGCCGGTTGTTCTCGGCGGTCACCGCGATCACCGCGTTGCCCAGCGTGAGCGGCAGCTGCGGCAGCGCGAGCAGCACCACGCCCACGAAGAGCTCCTGGGCGCCGACGCCGCCGAGCGCAAAGGCCGGCAGCCGCGGCGACGGCGAGAAGGTGGCGAGCTGCTGCAGCAGCTCGGGCCGCTGCCACGCGCCCACGCCCACGCCGAACAGCAGCAGCACGAACATCGCGGGCACGCGGCGCTGGCCACGCAGCGCCAGCAGCAGCCCCGCGCCCACCGCGGCCACGCCCCACTGCCCCGGCGTGCCCAGCGCCATGCGCACACCCTGCAGCATGAAACCCATGCCCAGCCCCAGCACGATGCCGATCACCACCGCTGGTGGCACCCAGCGCGCCAGCCGGGCCATCAGCCCGCTCAGCCCCAGCAGCAGCCACAGCAACCCGGTGGCGAAGGCCGCGGCGTGCACCGCGGCGGGCGTGACCACCGCGCTCTGCACCGCCTGGATCGAGGCCACCGCGCCGATGGCCTTCATGGGCTGCACCGGAAAGGGCGTGCGGTAGACCAGGCCGCACGCCACCATGGACAGGCCGAACGCGAACAGCACGCCGAAGGGGTCGATCCCGAGCACGCCGATGTAGGCGGCCACGAACGGGATCAGCGTGCCGAGGTCGCCGAAGGCGCCGGCCCATTCGAGGCGGTCGTAGCGGTTGCGCGGTGCGGACGGGCGTGGCGTGGGCATGCGGGCGCCATTCTGGTCGATGACGAGACACGGCGCGCGGCCACTCATGCGCAGCGCCGGGCCCTGCCGCCCCCACCCAGGAGACGTCCACCATGATGAAGTCACCGCCGTCGGGCCCGGCCCGCGCCGCCCGGCCGCGTGCCGCGTCGGCCCTGGTCGAACTCGACCCGCCGCCCGCACGCGCCGCCGATCGCCTGGTCACCGGCCAGGCCCTGGTCGTCAGCACCACGGCCGTCTCGCACGGGCTGCTGCGGCAACTCGGGGTGATGTCGGCGGCCTGCGCGAGCTGGGGCGGCAGCGTGGTGGCCACGCGCCTCGGCGCGGCCGCGGGCGAGGCCTGGGTGGCGGGGGTGTTCGGCGTCACGAGCGCGCTGTTCTCGCTCTACGACAGCTGGCTCACGCAGCGCAGCCACCACGACGCCGAGCAGCAGCACCGCCGCTTCTGCGCCCTGCTGGGCCGCCAGCACCTGCTGCTGCACCGGCTGCAGCAGCGCGTGGACGGCGGCGACACCGAACCCGCGCTCGCCGCGGCGCTCGGCGTGGGGCGCTTCAACCAACAGGTGCTGCTGCGCCTGCTCGCGGGCCTCGAAGAGGCTCTGCTGCCCGAACGTGAGCGCGAAGCGGCCGCGCGGCTGCGCGGCCTGCGGCTGGACCACCTGGTGCTCGCCGAGCGCGCGCTGTGCCTGCGCGCGGCCTGGCTCGAGCGGCCCGGTGAGGCCCCCCGCGAGCGCGCCGCGTGCGACGCCGCGGCCGAGCGCGACGCCCTGGCCGAACAGATCGCCGCGCTCGACGCCACGCAGCGGGTGCCGCTGCCGCAGCGCCTGCGCGGCCTGAAGCACGGGCCCTTCGAGCACCTCAGCGACGAGCAGCTCGTGCTGCTGCGCGACGGCCGCCTGCAGCCCGCCAAGACCCCGGCCGAGCTCACGGGCATCGCCTGCAGCCTCGCGGCCAAGGCGGTGCAGGCCACGGCCGCAGCGCCGCTGGCGGGCGATCTCGCGGGCGCGGCCGGCGGCATCACCTGCGTGCTCGCGCCCCTGAGCGCGCTGAGCGCCTGGCTCGACGTGCAGGGCGGCGCGCGCCTGAACCGCCGCGCGCGCCGCCTCGCGCTCGCCGAACACGATGCAGTGGCCCGGCTGGTGGCATTGCGCCAGTGGCACCAGGCCGATCCCGACCCGCTGCGGCGCGCCATGCTGCGCCAGACCCTGGACAACCTGGCGCACGCACGCGCGCGGCGCTGGCGCACCCAGCGCCGGCTGGGTGCCGTGGGCCGCCTGCGCCGCCTCAAGGGCCTGGTGGGCGCGCTCAACCTGCCGCTGGTGGTGGTGGGCAGCGCGCTCGCCCTGGCGGGCGTGGCCTCGCTGGCCACGCTGCCCGGGGCGCTGATCGGGGGCGTGATGGCGGCCGGCTTCATGTTCGCGCTCGGCGCGTTCGCGTGGCACCTGC
This sequence comes from Hydrogenophaga crocea, assembly GCF_011388215.1. Lineage (NCBI taxonomy): Bacteria > Pseudomonadati > Pseudomonadota > Betaproteobacteria > Burkholderiales > Comamonadaceae > Hydrogenophaga > Hydrogenophaga crocea. Next base: position 3,797,613 of record NZ_CP049989.1, on the reverse strand, counting down.
ACCGCGAGGAGCGGCGCGCGCGCGCACAGCAGCGCGCGGCGCTGCGCTTCGTGCAGGCACATGGGCCCCAGGCCATCGAACGCCTCTGCCTGGGCGAGTTCGACGCCGACCCCGCGCTCGATGGCGCGGCGCGCGAGGCCCTGTGCCACAACCCCTACCTCAGCCTCGAATGGCACCTGCACCAGCTGCACGCCGTGGCCCTGGCGCCGAAGGGCACGGCGCCCTGCGCGAGCGAGCACCTGCTGCGCGGGCTCGACCTGCCGCCCGACACGCTCGAGGCCTTGCGCGACGCCGCGCAGGTGCTGCCCGCCGACGGCCACCGCCGCCTGCTGCGCGCGGTGCTGGCCGACCGCTTCGGGCTGCGGCTGTTCGACGAGGCCCCGACCGAAGGCGCCGACCCGGCGCCGCCCTGGCCGCACCCGCCCGTGGTGCCGCTGGACGCGCCGCCCGGCGCGCCCCGCGCGGTCTCGGCGCCGGCCTCGCCGCTGATGGCCGCGCTCAAGGCGCTGGACGCGAACGACCGCCGCCACTCGGCCTGGGGCGCACTGCGCCACGCCGGCAGGCACCGCCTGGCCACGCCGGGCCGCGTGCTGCGGCGCTTGCGCGCGCTCGAGGCGCGCGGCGGCGCGAGCGCGCAGGAAGCGCACGACACGCTGCTGCGTGCATTGCTGCTGCAATGGATCGCCCAGTTGCCGGCCGGCGAAGCCGCGCCCGCCGGCGACAGCGTGGAGCGGCTCTCGCGCCGGCTCACCGCGCTGGCCCGGGCCTGCGACGGCGCGGCCGACGAACTGCTGGCCTCGCCGCAACTGCGCGCGAGCGGGCGCGCGATCGCGCGCCGCCAGCGCCAGCTCGCACAACTGGCGCGCACGCTGGAGCCGGTGGTGCGGCGCGAGCGCGGCGCGGCCGACCCCTGGTGGGAGCCGCTGCTGCCGTCGGCCCCCGACGACGAACCCGGCACCAGCGTCGAGCCGCCCCCGTTCGACGACGCCGCCGAATCGGCCAGCGGCGCGCCGTTTCCCTGCGAACCGCCGCTGCCCGCATATGCCCTGAAAGCGTGAGCCCCCACGCTCCGCCGCTGCGCGGGTCGCTGCCCCCCGAGGGGGCTGATCCGGCTTGGGGCGGCCCGGCGCCGGATCACATAAGCAAATAAAAACACGGTCGTTGGTGAACGCAGGCCCGGCCAACAGAATGGCCGGCCCATCACCTCAAGAGCATTCCCGAACATGAACGCCCCCACCGTGGTCATCGTGCCGGGCTGGCGCAATTCCGGCCCGGCGCACTGGCAGAGCCTGTGGGCCGCGCGCCTGCCCCGTGTGTTGCGCGTGGAGCAGGACGACTGGGTCTCGCCGCTGCGCGCGCCCTGGGTGGCGCGGCTGGGCGAAACCATCCTGCGTGCGCAAGGCCCTGTGGTGGTGGTGGCGCACAGCCTGGGCTGCATCGCCACCGCGCACCTGCCGCCCGAGGTGGCGCAGCGCATCAGCGGCGCGCTGCTGGTGGCCCCGGCCGACCCCGAGCGCCGCGGCGCGCTGGCCGACTTCGCGCCGGTGCCCTACCAGCGCCTGCCCTACCGCCACATCCTCGTGGCCAGCGACAACGACCCCTTCTGCCCGGTGCGCCTGGCGGGGGCCTATGCGCGCGCCTGGGGCAGCGAGTTCGTGCGCCTGCCCGGCGCCGGCCACATCAACGTCGATTCGGGCTTCGGCGAATGGCCGCTGGGCCTGGCGCTGCTGCAGTCGCTGGGCGCCGAGGTGCCGCAGCCCGCGGCGCCCGCCGTGCTACATGCCTCAGCGGCATAAGGACACAAAAACAAGTTCGTTGGGTTTTGGGGCCTGCGCTTCCAGAATCCGCGTCCTTCCCGGAAACACCGCGCAACGACCATGAACACCGCTCTTCGCTCCACCGTGGCCGCCCTCGGCCTGGCCCTCAGCACCCTGGCCTCGGCCCAGACCACGCTGCTCAACGTGTCCTACGACGTCGCGCGCGAGTTCTACAAGGACATCAACACCGCCTTCGTCGAGGCCCAGAAGAAGGCCGGCAAGACCGTGGTGGTGAACCAGTCGCACGCCGGTTCGAGCGCGCAGGCGCGCGCCGTGGCCGACGGCCTGGACGCCGACGTGGTGACCTTCAACACCACCACCGACATCGACTTCCTCGCCGACAAGGGCGTGGTGGCCAAGGACTGGCGCCAGAAGTTTCCCAACGGCGCCGCGCCCACCACCTCGACCATGCTGTTCCTGGTGCGCAACGGCAACCCCAAGAACATCAAGGACTGGGACGACCTGATCAAGCCCGGCGTGCAGGTGGTGGTGGTGAACCCCAAGACCGGCGGCAACGGCCGCATGGCCTACCTCGCGGCCTGGGGCCAGGTGCGCGCCAAGGGCGGCAGCGACGAGCAGGCCGCCGAGTTCGTGAAGAAGCTCTACGCGAACGTGCCGGTGCTCGCGCGCGGCGGCCGCGACGCCACCGGCGTCTTCCTGCAACGCAACATCGGCGACGTGCTGATCACCTTCGAGTCCGAGGTGGTGTCGGTGGACAAGGAATTCGGCGCCGGCAAGGTCGACGCGGTGCACCCGAGCGCAAGCATCGTGGCCGAGAACCCGGTGGCCATCGTGGAGCGCACCGTGGCCAAGAAGGGCACGGCCGCCGAGGCCAAGGCCTACCTCGACTTCCTCTATTCCGAGGCCGGCCAGGAGATCGCCGCCAAGCACAACATCCGCCCGCGCTCGGAAGCGCTGCTCAAGAAATACGCGAGCGCCTTCAAGCCGATCAAGCTGTTCACCGTCGACCAGTACTTCGGCTCGCTCGGTGAAGCGCAGAAAGTGCACTTCAACGACGGCGGCAAGTTCGACCAGCTCTACACGGTGCGCTGACCATGACCGCCGCCACGCTGCCCCTGCCGGCAGCGCCCGGCGCGCGGCGCGCCACGCGCCGCGTGCTGCCGGGCTTCAAGCTGACGCTGGGCTACACGCTGTTCTACCTCGGGCTGATCGTGCTGATCCCGCTGTCGGCGCTGCTGTTCAAGACCTTCTCGATGAGCTGGGCGCAGTTCGTCGACGCCGTGGCCTCGCCGCGCGTGCTCGCCTCGTACCGCCTGACCTTCGGCGCCTCGCTGATCGCGGCGCTGGTCAACGTGGTGTTCGGCCTGCTCGTGGCCTGGGTGCTGGTGCGCTACCGCTTCCCGGGCAAGAAGATCGTCGATGCGCTGGTGGACCTGCCGTTCGCGCTGCCCACCGCGGTGGCCGGCATCTCGCTCACGGCCCTGCTGGCCGACAACGGCTGGGTGGGCCAGGTGTTCGCGCCGCTGGGCATCCAGCTCGCGTTCAACCCCAACGGCGTGGTGATCGCGCTGATCTTCATCGGCCTGCCCTTCGTGGTGCGCACGGTGCAGCCGGTGCTCGAAGACACCGAGAAGGAACTCGAAGAGGCCGCCACCTGCCTGGGCGCCACGCGCTGGCAGACCTTCTCGCGCGTGATCTTCCCGGGCATCGCGCCCGCGCTGCTCACGGGCTTCGCCATGGCCTTCGCGCGCGCCGTGGGCGAGTACGGCTCGGTCATCTTCATCGCCGGCAACATGCCCATGGTTTCGGAAATCACGCCGCTGATCATCATCGCCAAGCTCGAGCAGTACGACTACGCGGGCGCCACGGCCGTGGCCTCGGTGATGCTGGGCATCTCCTTCATCCTGCTGCTGGTCATCAACGGCCTGCAGGCCTGGCAGCGCAAGCGCTCCGGGGGGGCCATGGCATGAGCGTGGTTCGCAACGAGGCGCCCTGGGTGCGCCGCACGCTGATCGGCCTCGCGCTGGTGTTCATGGCGCTGTTCCTGGTGCTGCCGCTGGCGGCCGTGTTCACCGAGGCGCTGCGCAAGGGCTGGGACGCCTACTGGGAAGCGCTCAAGGAGCCCGATGCCTGGGCCGCGATCCGCCTCACGCTGCTCACGGCCGCGGTCGCGGTGCCGCTCAACCTGGTGTTCGGCGTGGCCGCGGCCTGGGCCGTGGCCAAGTTCGAGTTCCGCGGCAAGGCCTTCCTCACCACGCTGATCGACCTGCCGTTCTCGGTCTCGCCCGTGGTGGCCGGCCTGATCTACGTGCTGGTGTTCGGCGCGCAGGGCTGGCTGGGCCCCTGGCTGGCCGCGCACGACATCAAGATCGTGTTCGCCGTGCCCGGCATCATCCTGGCCACGGTGTTCGTGACCTTTCCCTTCATCGCGCGCGAGCTGATCCCGCTGATGCAGGCCCAGGGCAACGACGAAGAGCAGGCCGCGCAGGTGCTGGGCGCCAGCGGCTGGCAGACCTTCTGGCATGTCACGCTGCCCAACATCAAGTGGGGCCTGATCTACGGCGTGATCCTGTGCAACGCGCGCGCCATGGGCGAGTTCGGCGCGGTCTCGGTGGTCTCGGGCCACATCCGCGGCCAGACCAACACCATGCCGCTGCACGTCGAGGTGCTCTACAACGAATACCAGTCGGTGGCGGCCTTTGCGGTGGCCTCGCTGCTGGCGCTGCTGGCCCTGGTCACGCTGGTGATCAAGACCGTGGCCGAGTGGCGCATGGAGCGCGAGCTCAAGGCCCTGGCCGAGCTGCCGCCCGAACGCCCGCGCACCGACGCGCCCGCCATCGCCGGAGTCCACCCATGAGCATCAACGTCCAGAACATCGCCAAGCACTTCGGCAACTTCCACGCGCTCGACAACATCTCGCTCGACATCGAGAGCGGCGAGCTGCTGGCCCTGCTCGGCCCCTCGGGCTGCGGCAAGACCACGCTGCTGCGCATCATCGCGGGCCTGGAAACGGCCGACGCGGGCCAGATCGTGATCAGCGGCGAAGACAGCACGCACGTGCACGTGCGCGAGCGCAACGTGGGCTTCGTGTTCCAGCACTACGCGCTGTTTCGCCACATGACGGTGGCCGACAACGTGGCCTTCGGCCTGCGCGTGAAGCCGCGCGGCGAACGCCCCAGCGAGAAGCAGATCCGCGCCAAGGTGCAGGAGCTGCTCAAGCTGGTGCAGCTCGACTGGCTGGCCGACCGCTACCCCGCGCAGCTCTCGGGCGGCCAGCGCCAGCGCATCGCCCTGGCGCGCGCGCTGGCGGTCGAGCCCAAGGTGCTGCTGCTCGACGAGCCCTTCGGCGCGCTCGACGCCCAGGTGCGCAAGGAGCTGCGCCGCTGGCTGCGCCGCCTGCACGACGAGCTGCACGTGACCAGCATCTTCGTGACGCACGACCAGGAGGAGGCGCTCGAGGTGGCCGACCGCGTGGTGCTGATGAACCGCGGCCGCATCGAGCAGGTGGGCAGCCCGCGCGAGGTCTGGGAACACCCGGCCACGCCCTTCGTGGCGCGCTTTCTCGGCGGCGTGCCGCTGGTGGGCGACGGCACGCGCCCGCTGCGCCCGCACGAGCTCGAGGTGCGCCGCCTGCAGCCCGGCGAGGCCGGCAACGGCGGCGTGGTGGCCACGCTGCGCCGCGCCCTGGTGCTCGACCCGGTGGTGTGGCTCGAGCTCGAACCGGCCTCGGGCGGGCACGACCTGATCGAGGCCCGGCTGGGCACGGCCCAGTTCCAGGCCCTGGGCCTGCGCGAGGGTGAACAGGTGCTGGTGACGCCACGCCGCGCGAGCAGCGCGGCCGACGCCGCGCTGGCCTGACCGCGCCGTGGCCCGCGCCAGCGTGGCGCGGGCGCGACAGGCGCGCGCGGGAACCTCGCGCGTCTTCAAAGGGTCATGGGAGCACACCAGCATCGCCGCCCCATGAAGTCACCACTCGCCCGCCACCTGCGCCGCGCCGCCATCCGGCACGAGCGGCGTGCGCGCACGCCCGGCCCCGCCGACGGCCCGCTGCGCCTGTCGCTGGCCGAGCTCCTGAGCCTGCACGGCGAGGGCTCGCTGCCGGTGCTGGTGATGCTGCTGTCGCTGTTCACCCTGATCCCGGTGGGCGGTGCGGGCTGGTTCGTGAGCTTTTTCATCGGCGCGCTGGGCTGGTACTGGGCCCGCGGCCGCGAGCAGGTGGCGCTGCCGGCCTCGCTGGGCCGGCTCTCGCTCAACGAGCGTTGGTCGCTGCGCAGCCTGCACGGCCTGGCCTGGCTCTACCAGCGCGCCAACCGCTGGCTGCGCCCGCGCTGGCAGGCCTGGCGCCACGAAGGCACGCGCGGCTGGTGGGGCGCGTGGATCGCGGTCATGGCCTTCATCATCTTTTTGCCGCTGCCCTTCGGCAACGTGCTGCCCAGCCTGAGCCTGGTGCTGCTGGGCCTGGGCTGGATGTTCCGCGACGGCCTGGCCCTGCTGGCGGCCAGCGCGGCGGGCGTGGGCGCCGTGGCCTACACGGTGGCGTTCGGCCAGGTCGCGATCGATCTCACACAACGGGGGTGGAACTGGCTGTTCGGGTAGGCGGCCGTGTCAAGGGGGCCCCCTAGAATCGCCCGACCCCCCTTGATACTCCCCCGCCGCATGCAAACGCCCTCGCCCGACGACTGTCCGCTGTACGTGGACCTGGACGGTTCGCTCACGCCCAGCGACACCCTGCACGAGTCGGTGATGCTGTTCCTGCGCCAGCACCCGGGCAACCTGCTGCGCATGATCGGCTGGCTGCCGCGCGGCAAGGCCGGCTTCAAGCGCGCGCTGGCCGACGCCGTGGTGCCCGAGCCCGAGGGCCTGCCCTGGCGCGAAGACTTCGTGGCCTTCCTGCGCGCCGAGCACGCGCGCGGCCGCACCCTGGTGCTGGCGAGCGCGGCCGACCGCCGCATCGTGCAGCGCGTGGCCGACCACTTCGGCTTCTTCAGCGACGTGCTGGGCACGTCCGACGGCCAGCACAACCTGAGCCGCGCGAACAAGCGCGAGGCCATCGCGGCGCACGCGCGCGCGAACGGCCACGAGCGCTGGGCCTACGCGGGCAACAGCGCCGACGACCTGCCGGTGTGGGAAGGCAGCGCGCAGGCGATCGCGGTGAACACGCCCGCGGGCGTGCTGCGCACGCTGCGCGCGCGCCAGCCGGTGGCCCACACCTTCGAGCACCGCTCGCCCTCGCTCAAGACGCTGCTGCGCGCGATCCGGCTCAAGCAGTGGTCCAAGAACGGGCTGATCTTCCTGCCGCTGCTGGCCGCGCACTCGCTCGACCCGGTGCTGTGGGGGCAGGTGATCGTGGCCTTCGTGGCCTTCGGCCTGTGCGCCTCGGCCACCTACCTGGTCAACGACCTGCTCGACCTGCCCAACGACCGCGTGCACCGCATCAAGCGGCTGCGCCCGCTGGCCGCGGGCACGGTGCGCATCGCCACTGCGGTGCCGCTGGGCCTGGGCATGATCGCCGTGGCCTTCGCGCTCGCGGTCTGGGTGGGCTGGCCGTTCACCGCCATGCTCGCGCTCTACACCACGCTCACGCTGGGCTATTCGATGCGCTGGAAGCGCATCGCGCTGTTCGACGTGCTGCTGCTGGCCACGCTGTACACGCTGCGCATCGGCGCCGGCGCGCTGGCCACGCGGGTGGACCTGTCGAACTGGCTGCTCGCGATCTCGATCTTCCTGTTCCTGAGCCTGGCGCTGGTCAAGCGCTGCGCCGAGCTCGAGGAAGCGGTCGATTCCGACAAGGCCCCCGCACCGGGCCGCGGCTACCAGCCGCGCGACCTGCCCTCGCTGCGCGCCATGGGCATGTCCAGCGGCTTCATGGCGGTGATGGTGCTCGCGCTCTACATCGATTCGCCCAACAGCCGCGCGCTCTACCACCAGCCCGACCTGCTGTGGGCCGCGGCGCCGGTGCTGCTGCTGTGGATCATGCGCGTGTGGCTCAAGACCGGGCGGCGCGAGCTGCACGGCGAAGACCCGCTGGCCTTCGCGCTCAAGGACCCGTTCAGCTGGGCCACGCTGGCCGTGATGATCGGCATCGGCCTGCTGGCCACCGTGGGACTCTGACGCATGAAAACCATCGCCCTGTCGCTCGCCGTCTTCTGCGTGCTGCTCTCCTCGGCCGCGCAACTGGCCATGAAACGCGGCCTGGCCCCGGGCTCGGGCGCCGGCGCCGACGTGGCCGGCACCTACGTGCAGGCCTTCACCAGCCCCATGGTGTGGCTGGGCCTGGTGCTCTACGGCGCCAGCGCCGTGCTCTGGCTGTGGGTGCTGTCGCGGCTCGATGTGTCGCTGGCCTACCCGCTGGTGAGCCTGGGCTTCGTGGTCACCATGCTGCTGGGCGTGCTCTGGCTGGGCGAGCCCTTCTCGTGGGTGCGCGTGGCCGGCTGCACGCTGATCGTGCTGGGCGTGAGCCTGCTCGCCTTGGACACACGCGCGTGAGCCGGGACACCCTGACCCTCGCGGCCGCGCGCCGTGTCTTCTGGTGGGTGTTCGCGGCGACGCTCGCGCTCAAGCTGCTGCTCGCGGGCGTGTTCCCGTTCACCGGCGACGAGGCCTTCTTCTACCAATGGGGCGTGCGCCCGGCCTGGCACTACTCGGACCACCCGCCGCTGGTGGGCTGGCTGCTCGCGCTGCTGCACGCGGTGAGCGACGCGCCCCTGGTGCTGCGCAGCGTGACGCTGCTCGTGACGAGCGCGATCGCGCTGCTGGTGGTCGACCTGCTGCGCCGCCTGCTGCCCGAGGAGCGCGAGGCCCAGGCCTGGCTGGCGGGCGCGGTCTACCTCGCCATGCCCTGGAGCTGGATGTTCGTGCTCGTGACCACGGACACGCTGCTGATCCTGTTCATGGCGCTGTCGTTCTGGGCCTATGTGCGCGCCGACGGCGCCGACACCGCCGACGCCGGCGGCCGCGCGACCGCGTGGTACCTGCTGTGCGGCGCGCTGCTCGGCGCGGCCTTCTTCAGCAAGTACTTCGCCGCGCTGCTGGGCTTTGCCTACGCGGCCCACGCCTGGGGCTGGCGGCGCGAGCGCTGGTGGGCGCCGTTCCTGGTCTTCGCCACCGCGCTGCCTGCGATCGCGGCCAACCTGTACCTGAACGCCACGCACGGCTGGAGCCACGTGATGTTCAACGTGTTCAACCGCAACGAGGCCTCGGCCTGGTCGCTCACCACCTGGCTCACCTACGTGGCCATGGCGCTCTACCTGGTGACGCCCTGGTGGCTCTGGCGCGCCGCGCGCTCGCGCGCGCCCGAGGGCGTGAGCCGCACCGCGCGCACCACGCTCGCGGTGCTGTGGCTGTTCCCGTTCGCGGTGTTCGCGCTGCTGGCCATGCGCCGCACCATCGGCCTGCACTGGGTGCTGGGCTTCGTGCCGGTGTTCGTGGTGTGGGCCGGCCTGCGCACCGACGTGCGCCCGCTGCGCCGCCTGCTGACCTACACCACGCTGCTGTCGCTGCCGCACCTCGTGGCGGTGCTGCTGATCGCGCTCGCGCCGCTGTCGTGGTTCGCGCACACCAAGTGGGCCGACCGCGCGGTGTTCCTGCGCGAGAACGCGGCCGTGGTCGCGGGCCTGCGCCAGGGCCTGCCGGCCGGCGCCACGCTCATGGCCCAGGCCTACAACCCCGCGGCCATGCTCGCGTTCCGCGCGGGCGTGTACATCCCGGTGTTCGGCCCGGGCCGCCACCACGCGCGCCAGGACGACCAGATCGTCGACTTCCGCACCTACGACGGCCGGCCCATCCGCGTGTTCCATTACGACGAGCCCGATCTCGCGCGCTACGCGCCGTATTTCGAGCGCGTGCGCAAGCAGTCCTACGAGGTCGACGGCGTGCGCTTCTGGTATGTGGACGGCGAGGGCTTCCGCTACCAGCCTTACCGCGACGAGGTGCTCGCGGCCGTGGCGCGCGACTTCCACGACATCCCGCGCTGGCTGCCGGTGCTGGGCAACCCCTTCTGCGAACGCTACGGCTTCGCGGCCTGCTCCCCGGGGCGCTGAACCCTGGCGGCGGTGGGGTCCGCATACCCCCGGGCTGTTCGGTGCGAACGAAATGGGCGATCATCCCTGGCCCGCGCCCGGCCGCTTCACCCCCCACCGCCATGCACGAACCCCGAACCGCCGCCAAGACCATGCTCGTGGAAGCGGACCGTGCGGGCCTGGCGCTCACCAACCTCAAGCTGCAGAAGCTGCTGTACCTGGCCCACGGCCTCATGCTCGCGCGGCACGGGCGGCCCCTGGTCAACGAGACCTTCAAGGCCTGGAAGTACGGCCCGGTGCTCGAATCGCTCTACCACCGCATCAAGGTCTTCGGCACCGACGCCATGTCGGCCGACGACCCGTTCATCAAGCCCTGGCCCGAACTGCCCGCCGACGCCGCCGACGCGCGGCGCGCCATCGCCGACGTGCTGGCGCAGTTCGGCCGCATGTCCAGCAGCGGCCTGGTGAACCTCTCGCACGCGCCCCAGGGCCCCTGGGAGCGGGTCTACACGGCCGACACCGCGTCGAGCGAGATCAGCGACGAGAGCATCGAGGACTATTTCCGCCAGTACCTCGTCGATGCCGCGTAAGACCGGCCCCACGCCTGCCCGGCGCACGGCCCGCCGCACGGGCCTCGGCCCCGTGTTCCGTCCGCTGCCCGCGGCCACCGGCGACACCGATCCCGCGCCCGAGCTGCGCGAGGACGACGCGCCCAAGGGCTTCACCGCCTACGAAGACCGCTACGTCCTGTTCATCGACATCCTGGGCTTCAGCGAACTCATCCACCAGTCCGCGGGCGAGAACCCGCCGCTGCACGGCAGCGTGTCGGCGATCTTCCAGGCGCTCGACTGGCACTTCGACGGCCTGGGCGGCGTGGTCGACGACTTCCTGGACACGCTCGACCTCGGCAGCCTCGGCGACAACGCGCTCCGGGTCCACACCTTCTCGGACTTCGTGGTGGCCACCGCGCCGGCCACCCCCGCCGGCCTGGCCACGGTGCTGTTCACCGCGTTCGACATCTCGCGCGAGTGGCTGTCCAAGAAGTACCTGAGCCGCGGCGGCATCGCGCGCGGTCAGGTGCTGCACCGCCTCGAGCCCGGGGCCGCGCCCATGGTCTTCGGGCCCGCCTTCCTCAGCGCCTACAAGCTCGAAAGCCAGGTGGCCGACCTGCCGCGCATCGTGCTGTCGCAGGCCGTGCGCAAGGAATGCGACCAGCTCGCCGAGCAGGCCGCGCCCGCGGGGCGCTTCGTGCGCCAGCTGGTGCGCCGCTGCGCCGACGGCCCGCACTGCATCGACGTGTTCGCGCACCTGCGCCGCAACGGGCTGGCGCTCGCGCGCGACCACCTGACCGAAGCGCGCCAGTTCCGCGACGCGATCGCCCACCACATGGAAGAAGCGGCCGACACGCCCAACTGGTACCGCAAGACCGACTGGCTGGCGCGGCGCTTCAACACCGCGATCCGCGACACGCGCTACGCCCACCTGCGGCTGGACGTCGACGACGACTGAGCCCGCGCGGCGCGGCCGCCCTCAGGCCGCGGGCGCCACCGCCGCGCCTTCGATGCCGTGGCGCTGCAGCGCCGCCGCCACGAACCCCCCGGCCTTCATGGCCTCGACGTAATCGCTCAGGTAGCGCGCGGCGGCCTCGCCTCGGCCGCGCGGGCAGCCCATGGCCTGGCGGATCACCATGAAGTGGCCGGGCAGCAGGCGCAGGCCACCCAGGCGCTGCGCGTCGGCCTCGAGCTGCTGCTTCACGCCCGCGGCCACGTCGGCGCCGTGTTCGACGAAGTGGCTCACCACCGCGGGCGAGCTGGGCGCGCGCTCGATGCTGGCCTGCTTGAGCTCGCGGCTCAGGAACAGGTCGTAGGCGCTGCCCTGGCCCACCACCACGCGCCGGCCGGGGCGGTCGACCTCGTCGTTGGCCTGCAGCGGCGAATCATTGCGCACCGCATAACAACCCTCGATCAGCACGTAGGGCGGCGTGAAGTGGATGCCCTCGCCGCGCTTGGGATCGATGGCGAAGAAGCCGACGTCGGCCCGCTCCTGCGTCACCGCGTCGACCGACTGGCCCGCGGTGTCGAACACCACGAGCTCGAGCGGCACGCCCAGGCGCTCGGCCAGGCCGCGCGCCAGATCGACCGACACGCCGCGCGCGCCGGCCTGGGCGTCGGGTGCGGCGAGGATGGGGTTGCCGGTGTTGATGGAGGCACGCAGGCGGCCGGTGGGTGCGAAGGCGCGGACGATCTCGGGTGTGGCGTTCATCGTGATCAGGGAAAGAAGGGACAGCGCGGATTGTCGGCTTGGGGCATGCTCGCGCCCGCCACCAACGAGGACGAGGAGCACATGATGAGGGGTTTTGCGGGGATGGGCCTGGCGCTGCTGCTGGGCCTGCTGACGGGATGCGCCACGATCGAGCCGGCCGTGCAGACCACGGCCAAGCCCGAGACCGGCATGGCCTACGTGGCCGGCCAGTTCTCGCGCAGCAACAGCGGCGGCTTCGCCTTCGTGCTGCAGAACCTCGACTCGAACGCCGAGTACTCGATGTCGCTCGGCGAAGACGGCACCTGGCCCAAGGACGTGAAGGACCAGGTGCTGGCCGTGAAGTTGCCGCCCGGCCGCTACGCGGTGAAGCAGTGGTTCACCTACGGCACGCTCACCAAGGAGCGCTCGCGCAGCCATGCGGTGAGCAACACCGAGCTGTCGCGGCCGTTCCAGGTCGCCAGCGGATCGGTGCTGTTCCTGGGCGGCTTCAGCGCCGACACGGTGACGCGGGGCAACCAGATCTTCTGGACCATCAAGCCCCGCCTGCTCAAGGAAGACGAGGCCCAGACCGCGTTCCAGTCGGCCTACCCGGCGCTGGCCGCGCTGCCCTTCGAATGCCACATGTGCATCTCGCCGTTGCTGCCGCCCTGGATGGTGCCGAAAGACCGCTGAGGCAGCGGCGCGCTCAGTCGACCTCGAAACGCACGCGCGGCGCCACCGCGCACAGCAGCTCGTAGGCGATGGTGCCGGCCGCGTGGGCGATCTCGTCGACCGGCAGCCGCGCGCCATTGGCGGCGCGGCCCCACAGCACCACCTCGCTGCCGATGCCGGCCTCGGGCTGGGCCGTGAGGTCGACCGTGATCATGTCCATGCTCACGCGGCCCACGGTGGTGCTGCGCTGGCCGTTCACCAGCACCGGCGTGCCCCCGGGCGCGTGGCGCGGGTAGCCGTCGGCGTAGCCGCAGGCGATCACGCCGATGCGCATGGGTGCGGTGGCCGTGAAGGTGGAGCCGTAGCCCACGGTGTCGCCGGGCTGCAGCTGCTGCACGCCAATGACCCGCGTGCGCAGCGTCATGGTGGGCTCCAGGCCCCAGTGGGCGGCGCTGTGCTCGGGATAGTCGGGCGCGCTGCCGTAGAGCGCGATGCCTTCGCGCACCCAGTCGGCCGCCACGCAGCTGGCGCCGCGCAGCGGGCCGCGCGCGTGGCGCAGGATGGCCGCGCTGTTGGCCAGCGTGCGCTCGCCGGGCAGGTCGTCGGTGGCCTGCTCGAACAGCGCCACCTGGTGCGCGATGCCGCGCGCGCCGTCGGCGTCGCTGAAGTGCGTCATGTGGCCGATCTCGTCGACCTGCGGCAGCGCGTTGAGCCGCGCCCAGGCCGCGCGGTAGGCCGCGGGCGTGAAGCCCAGCCGGTTCATGCCGCTGTTGAGCTTGAGGAAGACCTTGTGCGGCTGCTGCGTCTTGTGCGCGGCCAGCCAGTCGATCTGTTCGCTGCAGTGCACCGCGTGCCACAGGTTCAGGCGCGAGCAGAGTTCGAGGTCGCGCGGCTCGAACACGCCCTCGAGCAGCAGGATGGGGCCGCGCCAGTCGAGCGCGCGCACGCGCTGCGCTTCGTCGAGGTCGATCAGCGCGAAGCCGTCGGCGCCGCGCAGGCCCTCGAACGCGCGCTCGATGCCGTGGCCGTAGGCGTTGGCCTTAACCACGGCCCAGACGCGGGCGTCGGGCGCGCGCTCGCGCGCGACCTGGAGGTTGTGGCGCAGGGCGCCGGTGTGCACGGTGGCCAGGATGGGGCGGGGCATGGCGTGAGAAATGTCAAGGCGCGCGGGACAGACCGAGCGGCGGGGCGGCTTAACGGCAGCCCGGGCGGATCACCGTGCTATAACCCGCGCCACCCGACCGGAGACGAGCCACGAACTGTCGCACAACGGCGGGAACATTCGTGGCAGAGCCGCTTCATCCTGGCAGCACAGCAAACCGATTCATCGCCATGAAGCGCGGCTTCTACACCATCATGACGGCGCAGTTCTTCAGCTCGCTGGCTGACAACGCGCTCTTCGTCGCGGCCATCGAGCTGCTGCGGCACCGCCATGCGCCCGAATGGCAGGGCGCCGCGCTGGTGCCCATGTTCGCGCTGTTCTACGTGCTGCTCGCGCCCTTCGTGGGCGCGTTCGCCGACGCCAGGCCCAAGGGCCAGGTCATGTTCATCAGCAACGCCATCAAGGTGGCGGGTTGCCTGCTCATGCTGTTCGGCGTGCACCCGCTGCTGGCCTACACGCTGGTGGGCCTGGGCGCGGCGGCGTACTCGCCGGCCAAGTACGGCATCCTCACCGAGCTGCTGCCGCCCTCGCAGCTGGTGAAGGCCAACGGCTGGATCGAAGGCCTCACGATCGCCTCCATCATCCTCGGCGTGCTGCTGGGCGGCCAGCTCGTGGGCCCCGCGGTGGCGCCGCTGCTCATGAAGCTGCAGCTGCCGGGCATCGACAACGCGCCCGACGCCGCGATCGCGCTGCTGGTGCTGGTGTACGCGCTGGCCGCGGCCTTCAACCTGCGCATCCCGCTCACCGGCGTGACGCCGCGCCCCATGCCGCGCAACCCACTGGTGCTGCTGCCCGACTTCTGGACCTGCAACATGCGCCTGTGGCGCGACCGCCTGGGCCAGATCTCGCTGGCCACCACCACGCTGTTCTGGGGCGTGAGCGGCAACCTGCGCTACATCGTGCTCGCCTGGGCCGCGGCCGCGCTGGGCTACAGCACCACGCAGGCTTCGGCGCTGGTGGGCGTGGTGGCGCTGGGCACGGCGGTGGGCGCGGTGGTGGCGTCGCTGCGCATGCGGCTCGACGGCGCCACGCGCGTGATCCCGCTGGGCATCGGCATGGGCCTGCTGGTGGTGTTCATGAACTTCATCGACAACGTGTGGGTGGCTGCGCCCTTCCTCGTGCTGCTGGGCGCGCTGGGCGGCTTCCTCGTGGTGCCCATGAACGCGCTGCTGCAGCACCGCGGGCACAACCTCATGGGCGCGGGCCGTTCCATCGCGGTGCAGAACTTCAACGAGCAGGCCTGCATCCTGGGCCTGGGCGCGTTCTACAGCTTCTCCACCGGCCTGGGCCTGTCGGCCTTCGCGGCCATCACCGCCTTCGGCCTGCTGGTGGCGGGCACCATGGCCCTCATCGGCTCGTGGCACAAGCGCAACCAGCGCGAGCACGCGCACGAGATCGAGCGCCTGCTGGAGATCGCGCGCCGCGACGACCTGCACGGCTGAGGCCGCGGCGGGGGCGCTTCAGAAGCTGCCCACGTTGGTCGGCGCGAAGCCGTTGAGGTTGACCAGGTGGTGGTGCGCGAGCACCTTGTACAGATCGGCCTCGCCCACCGAGCGCGAGAGGTAGGCATCGGCGCCCGCAAGGCCGGCCTTCATGCGGTCCATGCTGCCCGCGCTGGGCGCGAACAGGATCACCACCGGCGCCGGGCGACCGCTCTTGCGCTGCTTGGCCGTGCGGCAGATCGCGAAGGCGTCGGGGCTGCCGCCGAGGCGGTCGATCACCACCAGGCGGTAGGGGTGCGCGTCGAGCATGGCCTGGGCCTGCGCGGGCTCGCGGCACCAGTCGATGCTGAGCTCGTACTTGCGAAAGCGCTTGAGCAGGATGCGGCCCTCGACCAGGCTCTGCCCGACCAGCAGGGCGTCACCGCGCGCCGCCTCGGGCAGCGGCGGCTCGTCGCGCGCGCTGCGCGTGTGGCGCGCGCGCGGCGCGGGCGGCGACACGTTGAAGAGCTCGTCCAGACCCGCGAAATCGGTCGGGCCGCTCAAGGGGATGCGCACGGACTTGGCCGCCGCGGGCGCGGCCGCGGGCGGTGCGACGGGGGCCGTGACCGGCGCCGCAGCGGCGCGGGCCGGCAGCGCGGCGTCGTGCTGTCGCCGCTCCTCGCGCGTGAGCGGCCGCGTGGGCGGGAACTCGGTTTCGGAGTTGCGTCGGCGCGTGCGGCCGGCCGGCGCCAGCAGCGGCGCGGCCTGCGGCCTGCCGCTGGCCAGCCGCATGCTCGCGTCCAGACCCTGCAGCTGCGAGGCCTTGAAGGGTTCCGTGGCCGCGAAGGCCTGCGGGACCAGGGGGGCGGCGGCCGCGCCGGCCCGCGCGGTGCGCAGGCCCACCAGGGCGTCGAGGGCGCCCAGCAGCGAAACGAGCCGGATCGGCTTGGCCAGCAGCGGCCAGCCGGTGCCGCCGTCGTGCCCGCCCACGAGCAGCACCCGTCCCGGCAGCTGCGCGTCGCGCACCAGGCCCAGGGCCTGCGCGTTGTCGGCGTTGACCACCAGGATCTGGGCGTCGAGCACTTCTTCCTGCACCTCGTAGGCGGGCGGCCGCCGGGCCGCGAGCCGGAAGAACGATTCGAAGGTGGCGCTCTCGGTCTGGGAAAACCCGACCAGCGCCACGGTGTAGGCAGCCCCCATGGACGGCTCCGATCGGTGGGTGATGGTGGTTTGGTTACGTTCGGAAACGCCGCGCAGTATCGCCGCAGCGACTGCTTTTGCGTGACAGGGCGAACCCTTCGGTCGGCCTGTGTGAAGATTTCGTCTGACCGCTCACCGACTTGCCCACCCCACCCAAGGACCCGCCATGCCCGACAGCGTCTACTCCTTCGAAGCCCAGACCATCGGCGGCCAGACCGTGCCGCTCTCGCAGTACCGCGGCCAGGTGCTGCTGATCGTGAACACCGCCAGCGCCTGCGGCTTCACGCCGCAGTTCGCGGGGCTGGAAAAGCTGCACGCCACCTACGGCCCGCGCGGGCTCGCGGTGCTGGGCTTTCCGTGCAACCAGTTCGGCGCGCAGGACCCGGGCAGCAACGAGCAGATCGCGGGCTTTTGCCAGCTCAATTACGGCGTGAGCTTTCCCATGATGGCCAAGATCGACGTCAATGGCGCCAACGCGCACCCGCTGTACCGCTGGCTGACCGCCGAGGCCCCGGGCCTGCTGGGCAGCAAGGCCATCAAGTGGAACTTCACCAAGTTCCTCGTGGGCCGCGACGGCCAGGTGATCAAGCGCTACGCGCCGCAGGACGCCCCCGAGAAGCTCGCGGGGGACATCGAGAAGGCGCTGGCGGGCTGAGGTTCAGCCGTCGCTGTCGGGGCGTTCGCCGACGGGGTCGGCCTTGGTGCCATTGGAGCCGCCCTCCGGAAACTTGTTGAGCATCGCGAGAGCGCGGCCCGCGAAAGGGTCGCGGGCCAAGATCTCGTCCTCTTCGTCCATCAACTTTGCGACGCGGTCGTTCCAGCGGTGGCCGCCCTTGTGCTTGGGTTCGGTGCCATGCGCCTCCCCGTAGGTCTTGGCGCCTTCCGGGCGCGCGTCCATGCGTTGCTGGTGCCGGCTCGGCCGGATGTAGCGGACCGGCTGGCCGTCGTTGCGGGTGATCTGCTGCACCAGGTGCACGGGTGAAAGCACCACGGCTTCGAAGCCACGGCCCATGTTCTGGAGCAGGTCGAGGGTGTTGCGCTCATGGTATTTCGCGCCCGTGAGGGTTCGGGTGAAGGCGGGCGGAGGGGGAGAAATCGATGCGCTGTTTCGGTTCATGGTGGCTTGGGTCAAAAGGATGAAAGGACTTGCGACGGCAGTCGGAAGACCGCGCCGGGGCTTAGGTAACGGCAGCCATCAGACCAATCCTGGATCGGCCATTCGATCCGCCAACCGGCGGAGCACCGGCGCGCGCGAAGCCGCTGCAATCGGCCTTTTGCCGTTCGCATGCAGAGGCCGCCATGACCCCCGAGCAATTCCGTGAACTCTGCCGAGACGCGTCGCGCGCGCTGGGCCTGGCCGATGTCGAAGCGCTGTTCGAGAGCCGCGACACCGTGCTCGACGGCGTGAAGGTGGGCAGCTTCCACGACGAAGCCGCCGACCCCGACGGCGTCTTCTGCTATGTCGACCTGGGCCCGATCGGGCCGCACGCGCGGCCCGTGGAGCTGATGGAAGAGATCCTCGCGCTCAATCTCAGCCTCGACGGCGCCATGGGCGAGGTGATCGGCATGGAGCGCGAGAGCCGGCACCTGGTGCTGCGCGCGCGCCTGAGCGAGCAGCAGGGCGCGCTCGACGCCCACGAGTTGGCCGAGTGCCTGCGGCACTACGCGGCACTGGCCAACGACCTGTTCGAGCGGGTGCTGATCGGGGTGGAGCGGGCGGGCTGACGCTCAGTCTTCGAGTTTCGCGATTGCGATCGCTTCTGCGATGGCCTTCAGACACACTGCGCGCAGGTCCGCATCCGCCGGCAGCAGTTCGTAGCGCTGGGCAACCGGCAACTCGACATAGCCGCGGCCATCGGCGCCGCCCTGCTGGAATTGGAACAGCAGCGTTTCGCCGATCGTTTGATTGGCGAACAGTTCTTTCATTGCGCGATCGGCGCAGGTCTGCATCGCTTCGGCCTGATCAGGGTCGTCCACGCCCAGCCGGCCGAAGAGGCGCTGATCTTCGTTTTCCGCAAGGTGCCGGGCCACAGCTTCGTCGGCAACGGTGGCCTGGGCCTGCTGGTAGGTCTTGCTGCCCTCTGGACGAAAGGCCATGCGCTTCTCGTGGCGGCTGGGTTCGATGAATTCGACGTCCCCTCCAAGCACCTGGCCGATCAGGTGCTTGGGGAACAACACGACCGCTTGCAGGCCACGCTTCACGTTCTGCGCCACGTCGCCGGCGTTGCGCTTGTGGTACTCGAGGCCATGAAGGTTGCGGGTGAAGGCGTTGGGATTGCTGGCTTTGTGCATGGTGAACCCGGTGGGTTGGGGGAAGGGGTGGCGCGCGGGGAAACGCCCCGACGCCGGGGTCTGCGTAACCGCCCGTGGCCACCCGCTCCCACCTCGGCCTTCCGGTCGACGCCAGCCCTCACAACACCCGTAACAAGCCCCCCGCCAGCCACGGCAGCACCAGCGCACTGAACAGCGCGCTCAGGCCCATGGCGAGCCCGGCGAAGGCGCCGGCCTCTTCGCTCACCTGGAAAGCGCGCGCGGTGCCGATGCCGTGCGCGATGGTGCCGAGCGCGAAGCCGCGCACCGCGGGCTCCCGGATGCGCAAGGCATCGAACAGGTAGCGCGCGCCAAGCGCCGCGCTCACGCCGGTGGCCATCACCAGCACCGCGGTGAGCGAGGGCAGGCCGCCGAGCTTCTCGGCGATGCCCATGGCCACGGGCATGGTGACCGACTTGGGCGCAAGCGAGGCCAGGGTGATGCGCGAGGCGCCCAGGGCCCAGGCCAGGCCGATCGCGCTCACCGTGGTGACCACCACCCCGGCCACCAGCGCCCCGAGCAGCGGCAGGGCCAGGCGGCGCAGGCGGTGCATCTGCTCGAACAGCGGCACGGCCAGCGCCACCGTGGCCGGGCCGAGCAGGAAGTGCACGAACTGCGCGCCCTCGAAGTAGGTGGCGTAGGGCGTGCCCGTGACCCAGAGCAGCGTGGCCAGCACCGCCACGGCCAGCGGCACCGGGTTGGCCAGCGGGTGGAAGCCGCTGCGCCGGTACAGCACGAAGGCGCCGTGGTACACGAGCAGCGTGAGCGTGAGCCCCAGCAGCGGCGTGGCCGCGAGGTAGACCCACAGCGCCATCAGGCTGGGCGGGGACTCAGCCGCCATCGCGCGGGCCCTCGCGGCGCGCCTGCCAGTGCATGAGCGCGAGCAGGGTGAAGGCGGTGGCCAGCAGGCCCAGCAGGGTGCTCACCACCAGCGCCACGCCCAGGGCCAGCGCCTCGTCGCCCAGGCGCTGCAGGTGCTGCATCACGCCCACGCCCGCAGGCACGAACAGCAGCGACAGGTGCTGCAGCAGGCCCTGGGTGGTGGGCTTGATCGCCTCGAGCGCGCTCGGGCGCAGCAGCAGCGCCAGCAACAGCAGCGCCAGCCCCACCACGGGACCGGGCACGGGTGCGCCGGTCAGGCGCACCGCCACCTCGCCCAGCAGCTGGAACACGAGCAGGGTGGCCAGCGCGGGGATCATGGGCGCTCAGGCCTGCAAGGCCTCGTCGAGCAGCTCGACCCAGTGCCGCACCGGCGTGTCGGTGCCGCTTTGCAGGTGCGTGATGCAGCCGATGTTGGCGCTGGCAATGACCGCAGGCCGCAGCTCGCCCAGGTGGTCGAGCTTGCGGTCGCGCAGCGTGGTGGCGATCTCGGGCTCGAGCACCGAATACGTGCCGGCCGAACCGCAGCACAGGTGGGGCTCGATGCGGGCGGTGCGCACCGTGAAGCCGAGCTCGCCCAAGCCGCGCTCGACGCCGCCGCGCAGCTGCTGGCCGTGCTGCAGCGTGCAGGGCGGGTGGTAGGCGATGACGCGCTGCGCGTCGGGCAGGGCCGCCAGTTTCGGCCGCAGCGCGGGCACGAGCGCGGGCAGCAGCTCGGACAGGTCGCGCGTGAGCGCGCTGATGCGCGCGGCCTTGTCGGCGTAGGCGGGGTCGTCGCGCAGCTGGTGGCCGTAGTCCTTGACCATGGCACCGCAGCCCGAGGCGTTCATCACGATGGCCTCGGCGCCTTGCGCCACGTGGGGCCACCAGGCGTCGATGTTGGCGCGCATCTGCGCGCGGCCGCCCTCGTGGTCGTTGAGGTGGAACTTCACCGCGCCGCAGCAGCCGGCCTCGGGCGCGAGCACGGGCTGGATGCCCGCGGCGTCGAGCACGCGCGCGGTGGCGCTGTTGATGTTCGGGGCCATGCCGGGCTGCACGCAGCCCGCGAGCATGAGCATGCGCCGCGGGTGGGTGCGCGTGGGCCAGGCGCCGGCGTCGCGCGGCGCGGGCACCTTGGCCTTGAGCGCGTCGGGCAGCAGGCCGCGCACGGCCTGGCCCAGCTTCATCGCGGGGCCGAACAGCGGCGAGGGCAGGCCTTCCTTGAGCAGCCAGCGCACGGTGCGTTCGCCCGCTGGGCGCGGCACCTTCTCGTCCACCAGCGCGCGGCCGATGTCGACCAGGTGCCCGTACTGCACGCCGCTCGGGCAGGTGCTTTCGCAGTTGCGGCAGGTGAGGCAGCGGTCGAGGTGGCGCTGGGTCTTGCGCGTGGGCGTGGCGCCTTCGAGCACCTGCTTGATCAGGTAGATGCGCCCGCGCGGGCCGTCGAGCTCGTCGCCGAGCAGCTGGTAGGTGGGGCAGGTGGCGGTGCAGAAGCCGCAGTGCACGCACTTGCGCAGGATGGCCTCGGCCTCGCGGCCGGCCGCGGTCTCTCGGTACTCGGGGGCGAGCTGGGTCTGCATGTCAGAACACGGCGGGGCCGCAGAACACGCCGTGGGGATCGAAGGCGCTGCGCAGGCGCTGCATCACGGTCTGCAGCGCGGGCGCGGGGGTGTCGAAGCGGCGCACGCCCGCGGCGCCGGTCGCGGGCTGGCGGAACAGCTGGGCGTGACCGCCCGCCGCGCGCGCGGCGTCGCGGATCTCGCGCTCGGCCTCGGGCGGGGCCCAGAGCCAGCGCTGCGCGCCCTGCCATTCGATGAGCTGCGGCCAGGCCGCGAGCAGCGGCCCCGTGGTCTGTGGCACCGACACGCGCCACAGGCCGTGCGCGGGCGACGGCGCCTGGGCGAGAAACGGCAGGCGGTGGTCGCGGCACGCGGCCCAGTCGGCGCCGGCCTGCGCGGTGTCGAGCCGCACGCCGCCGGCCTCGCGCTGCAAGCGGTTGCAGGCGGCCTCGACCGCGGCCACCGCGCCACGCAGGCGCACCAGCAGTTGCCCCTGCGGCGGCTCGCCCTGCCAGCGCGAGGCGTTCAGCGGCAGCGGCTCGCCGCCCCAGCGGTGCAACTGCTCGAGCGCGTCGCGCTGGCCCAGAGGGAACAGCAGCGTGGCCTCGGCGGGCGGCACGGGCAACACCTTGAGGCTCACGTCGGCGATCACGCCGAGCAGGCCCCAGCTGCCCGCGAGGGCGCGGCTGAGGTCGTAGCCCGCCACGTTCTTCATGACCTGGCCGCCGAAGCTGAGCAGCTCGCCGCGGCCGTTGATCAGGCGCGCGCCGAGCACGTAGTCGCGCACGCCGCCCGCGCTGGCGCGCGCCGGGCCGGCCAGGCCGCTGGCCACCATGCCGCCCACGGTGGCGCCCGCGCCCAGGTGCGGCGGCTCGAAGGGCAGGCACTGGCCGTGTTCGGCCAGCGCGGCCTCGACCTCAGCCAGCGGCGTGCCGGCGCGCACGGTGATGACCAGCTCGCTCGGCTCGTGGCTCAGCACGCCCGACCAGCCGCGCACCGACAGCGCTTCGCCCTCGACGGGCCCGCTCACCGACGACTTGCTGCCGCCGCCGGCGATGCGCAGGCGCCGGCCCTGGGCCACGGCGGCGCGCACCTGTTCGATGAGTTCGCCGGGGTGATCGGCCGTGGGGGCACCGGGGGTCGCTGACATGGCGGCGATGGTAGTCGCCGGCCTTGGGGCCGCCCTTGAATTTTTTGCACGCGGCGCTGCAATCGCCGAGAGCGGAGGGCCGGGTGCCGCGGTCAACGGCCGGTGAGGCCGAGACAGGCGCCCGCGTCGGGGCGGCCCTTGCACTCGCGGCGCAGGCGGCGCTCGCGCGCCGCGGGGGATTCGTCGGACGGGGCGGGCACGAACTTCAGCGCGCCCGGGGCTTGACGCGCCGGCGCGGGCTTTTTGGCCCACGCAAACGGCACACCGGTCTGCACCACCACCACGAAGGCCAGGGTCCACAGCGTCTTTGCATGCATCGTCACTCCCTTGTGAAACAGGGCGGTCATGCTAGGCCGCGCCGCGGCGCGCTGCTCCCCGGGGGTACGCAAAAAAGCCCGCGGACCTTGCGGGCCGCGGGCTGAGGGGATGACCACCCCGCCCGTCGACGGGGGGTGACCCTGGAGGAGATCAGCGGTTGTAGGCGGTCTCGCCGTGCGAGGTGATGTCCAGGCCTTCGCGCTCGGCCTCTTCGCTCACGCGCAGGCCGATGGTCAGGTCGACGATCTTGAAGGCGACCACCGAAACCACGCCCGACCACACGATGGTGAGCAGCACGCCCTTGGCCTGGATCCAGACCTGCGAGGCGATCGAGTAAGCGTCCGGCGCCACCATGGCCACCGTGGTCCAGTCGGCCACCAGGCTGGGGCCGCCGAGGTTGGGGGAGTTGAACACGCCGGTCAGCAGCGCACCCACGATGCCGCCCACGCCGTGCACGCCGAACACGTCGAGCGAGTCGTCGGCGCCGAGCATCTTCTTGAGGCCGGTCACGCCCCAGAGGCAGGCGAAGCCGCCGACAAGGCCGATGACCAGCGCACCGGGGATGCCGACGTTGCCGGCGGCCGGGGTGATGGCCACCAGGCCGGCGACGGCGCCCGAGGCGGCACCCAGCATCGAGGCCTTGCCCTTGAGCATGGACTCACCCAGGCTCCAGGCCAGCACGGCGGCGGCGGTCGCGACCAGGGTGTTGATGAAGGCCAGCACGGCGAAGCCGTTGGCTTCCAGGGCGGAGCCGGCGTTGAAGCCGAACCAGCCCACCCACAGCATGGAGGCACCGACCATGGTCAGCGTCAGGCTGTGCGGCGCCATGGCTTCCTTGCCGTAGCCGATGCGCTTGCCCACCATGAAGGCGCCCACCAGGCCCGCCACGGCGGCGTTGATGTGCACCACGGTGCCGCCTGCGAAGTCGAGCGCGCCGTGCTGCCAGATGTAGCCGGCCTTGGCGTTCATGGCGTCGACCACGTCGGGGCTGGTGTAGGCGTCGGGGCCCATCCAGAACCACACCATGTGGGCGATCGGGGCGTAGCTGAAGGTGAACCAGATCACGGTGAACAGCAGCACGGCCGAGAACTTGATGCGCTCGGCGAAGGCGCCCACGATCAGCGCGCAGGTGATGCCCGCGAAGGTGGCCTGGAAGGCGGCGAACAGCAGTTCGGGGATCACCACGCCTTTGCTGAAGGTGGCGCCCATCGCGAAGGTGCCGGCGACGTTGTCCCAGGTGCCCGCGAGGAACAACCGGCTCAATCCGCCGAAGAAGGCGTTGCCCTCGGTAAAGGCCAGGCTGTAGCCGTAGACGGCCCACAGCACCACCACCAGCGAGAACACGACCATCACCTGCATCAGCACCGACAGCATGTTCTTGCTGCGCACCAGGCCGCCGTAGAACAGGGCCAGGCCGGGCACGGCCATGAAGGTCACGAGCAGCGTGGACACCATGAGCCAGCTCACGTCGCCCTTGTCGGGCGTGGGGGCGGCGGCGGGTGCAGCCGCCGGTGCTTCGGCGGCGGCCGCCGGAGCGGCGGCAGCCGGCGCTTCAGCCGCAGGTGCGGCCGCGGCCGGTGCGGCAGCGGCCGGCGTGTCGGCCGCAGGGGTTGACTGGGCGAGGGCTGCGCCGCCGCCGATCGCCAGGCCCAGGCCCAGCAACAGGGAAGCCAGGAATTTCTTCATTTGGATGATCTCGGTTGGAATGCGGGAAATGGCTCAGATCGCCTCGTTGCCGGTTTCACCGGTGCGGATGCGAACCACCTGTTCGAGCGGGGAAACGAAGATCTTTCCGTCGCCGATCTTGCCGGTGCGGGCCGCACCTTCGATGGCTTCGATCACGCGCTCCACGAGGTCGTCGGCCACGGCGGCCTCGATCTTGACCTTGGGCAGGAAGTCGACCACGTACTCCGCGCCGCGGTACAGCTCGGTGTGGCCCTTCTGGCGGCCGAAGCCCTTGACTTCGGTGACGGTGATGCCCTGCACGCCCACACCGGACAGTGCCTCGCGCACTTCGTCCAGCTTGAACGGCTTGATGACGGCTGAAACCATTTTCACGACGATCCCTCCAGGGAGTTGGTTGATCCGACCTCGGGATTAGCAGCTTGTGTGCCAAGTCGGTGTACCCCCTGGGGAACACACGGCACCAGAAAGAGGCCTGGGTCGGCCGCGCCCGCCCGCACGCCGCCAAATGGCACCATTCCGGTGCTTTGGCGCCCAGATTGGGGAGTGCGGGGGCCGCCCGGTGCGGCCGCCGCCGCGCCGCCGCACCAGCTTGGCGCCGTCCGCCCCCGACACCCCCGGGCAGCATCGGCGCCGGCGCGCCGCCACAATCGCCGCCCCGTGGCCGCAAGGGGTGGCCGCGCACCCATCCAGGGAGACGACGCATGGGACTGGCGCGCGTGCACAGCCGAGCCTTGCAGGGCCTGCAGGCCCGCCCGGTGACCGTGGAGGTGCACCTGGCCAATGGCCTGCCGGCCTTCACGCTGGTGGGCCTGGCCGACACCGAGGTGAAGGAAGCGCGCGAGCGCGTGCGCGCGGCCATCGCCCACAGCGGGCTCGAATTCCCGTCGAACCAGCGCATCACCGTCAACCTCGCGCCGGCCGACCTGCCCAAGGACTCGGGCCGCTTCGACCTGCCGATCGCCCTGGGCATCCTCGCCGCCAGTGGCCAGATCAGCGAGGAAGCGCTCACCCACGCGGTGTTCGCGGGCGAACTGTCGCTGGGTGGCGAGCTGCGCCCGGTGCGCGGCGCGCTGGCCATGGCGCTCGCACTGGCGCGCGAGCCCGTGCCCGCGCTGCTGGTGCTGCCCCCGGGCAGCGCCGAAGAAGCGGCCCTGGTGCCACAGGCGCGCGTGGTGCGCGCGCGCCACCTGGCCGATGTGGCCGCGCGCTACCGGCGCGAGCGGCCCGCCAGCGGCGAGGACGGGGGCTGGAGCACGGTGGCCGCGCGCACGCCGGCGGCGCCGCTGCCCGGGCCCGACCTGGCCGAGGTGCACGGCCAGGCGGCCGCGCGGCGCGCGCTCGAAATCGCGGCCGCGGGCGGCCACAGCCTGCTCCTGGTGGGGCCGCCGGGCGCCGGCAAGTCGATGCTGGCCCAGCGCCTGCCCGGCGTGCTGCCGCCCATGGCCGACCACGAGGCGCTCGAGGCCGCGGCCGTGGCCTCGCTCGCGGGCCGGTTCTGCGCGGCCGACTGGGGCCGGCGCCCGATCAGCAGCCCGCACCACAGCGCCTCGGCCGCGGCGCTGGTGGGCGGCGGCTCGCCGCCGCGGCCCGGCGAGATCTCGCTCGCCCACCGCGGCGTGCTCTTTCTCGACGAGCTGCCCGAGTTCCCGCGCCACGCACTCGAAGCGCTGCGCGAGCCGCTGGAGACCGGGCGCATCCACATCGCGCGCGCGGCCTGGCAGGTGGAGTTCCCGGCCGACTTCCAGCTTGTGGCGGCCATGAACCCCTGCCCCTGCGGCTGGCTCGGCCACCCCACGCGCGCCTGCCGTTGCAGCCCCGAGCAGGTGGCGCGCTACCAGGGCCGGCTCAGCGGCCCGCTGCTCGACCGCATCGACCTGCAGGTGGAGGTGCCCGCCCTGCCCGCGACCGAGCTGCTGCAGGGCCCGGGCGGCGAGCCCAGCGCCGCGGTGCGCTCGCGCGTGATGGCCGCGCGCGAGCGCGCGCTGCAGCGGCAGGGCGTGGCCAACCAGGCCTTGCGCGGGCAGGCGCTGGACGAACACGCGAGCGCCGACGCGCCCGCGCGGCAGCTGCTGCAGGCCGCGGCCACGCGGCTGGGCTGGAGCGGCCGCGCGGTGCACCGCGCGCTGCGCGTGGCGCGCACCATCGCCGACCTGGCCGGCCACGGCGCGGTGCAGGCGGCCGACGTGGCCGAAGCGGTGCAGTACCGGCGCGCGCTGGCCGCGCGCTGAGCGCCGGCGCTCAGAGGTTGGGGGCGAGCCAGCGCTGCAGTTCGTTGCGCGCCACGCGGCTGCGCTCGGCGAGGTCGGCGAGCTGGTCGTCACCGATCTTGCCGACGTTGAAATAGGTGCTCTGCGGGTGGCTCAGGTAGAAGCCGCTCACGCTGGCCGCGGGCGCCATGGCCAGGCTTTCGGTCAGCGACATGCCGATCTCGCCGGCCTGCAGCAGCTCGAACAGGCCGCGCTTGACGCTGTGGTCGGGGCAGGCCGGGTAGCCGGGTGCGGGGCGGATGCCCTGGTACTTCTCGGCGATCAGCTCCTCGTTGCTCAGCGCTTCGTGGGGCGCGTAGCCCCAGAGGTCGGTGCGCACGCGCTGGTGCATCTGCTCGGCCAGTGCTTCGGCCAGGCGGTCGGCCAGGGCCTTGAACATGATGGCCGAGTAGTCGTCGTGGTCGGCCAGGAACTGCTGCTCCTTCTTCTCGACGCCGATGCCCGCGGTGACGGCGAACACGCCCACGTAGTCGCGCGCCACGCCCTGCGGCGCGACGAAGTCGGCCAGGCAGCGGCTCGGGCGCATCACGCCGTCCACCTCCTGCTTCTCGGTCTGCTGGCGCAGGCCGTGCCAGACCAGCGCCGGGCGCTCGCGCGACTCGTCGGCGTAGAGCGCGATGTCGTCGCTGTTCACGCTGTTGGCCGGGTACAGGCCGATCACCGCGTTGGCCTGCAGCCAGCGGCCGTCGATCAGGCGCTGCAGCATGCGCTTGCCGTCGCTGAACACGCGGCGCGCCTCTTCGCCCACGATCTCGTCCTTGAGGATCTCGGGGAAGGGGCCGGCGAGGTCCCAGGTCTGGAAGAACGGGCCCCAGTCGATGTATTTCGCGAGCTCGGCGAGGTCCACGTTCTTGAACACGCGGCGGCCGATGAACTTGGGCGCGGGCGGCGCGTAGCCGGCCCAGGCGATCGGCGTGCGGTTGGCGCGCGCCTTCTCGAGCGGCCACAGCGGCACCTGCTTCTTGTTGGCGTGCTGCTGGCGCACCCGCTCGTAGTCGGCGTTGACCTCGGCGATGTAGGCCGCGGCCTGCTCGGACAGCAGGCCCTGCGCCACGCTCACGCTGCGCGAGGCGTCGGGCACGTAGACCACCGGGCCTTCGTAGTGCGGCGCGATCTTCACCGCGGTGTGCACGCGGCTGGTGGTGGCGCCGCCGATCAGCAGCGGGATCTTGCGCACGCGGAAGTGCTCGTCCTTCTGCATCTCGCTGGCCACGTACTGCATCTCTTCGAGGCTGGGCGTGATCAGGCCCGACAGGCCCACGATGTCCGCACCCTCGACCTTGGCCTTGGCCAGGATCTCGTGGCACGGGACCATCACGCCCATGTTCACCACCTCGAAGTTGTTGCACTGGAGCACGACGGTGACGATGTTCTTGCCGATGTCGTGCACGTCGCCCTTGACGGTGGCGATGACGATCTTGCCCTTGCTGCGCACGTCGCCGCCCGCGGCCTCCGTGCGCTTCTTCTCTTCTTCGATGTAGGGCAGCAGGTGGGCCACGGCCTGCTTCATCACGCGCGCGCTCTTGACCACCTGCGGCAGGAACATCTTGCCCTGGCCGAACAGGTCGCCCACCACGTTCATGCCGTCCATGAGCGGGCCTTCGATGACGTTGAGCGGACGTCCGCCTTCGGCCTCGATCTCGCGCCACATGGCCTCGGTGTCTTCGGTGATGAAGTCGTTGATGCCGCGCACCAGCGCGTGCGACAGGCGCTCGCGCAGCGGCAGCTCGCGCCAGGCGTTCTTCTGCGAATCGTCCTTGGCCGCGCCCTTGGCGGTCTCGGCGATCTCGAGCAGGCGCTCGGCCGCGTCGGGCCGGCGGTTGAGCACCACGTCTTCCACGCGCTCGCGCAGCACCGGCTCGAGCTCGTCGTACACGCCGACCATGCCGGCGTTGACGATGCCCATGTCCATGCCGGCCTGGATCGCGTGGTACAGGAACACGGTGTGGATGGCCTCGCGCACCGGGTCGTTGCCGCGGAAGGAAAAGCTCACGTTGGACACGCCGCCCGAGACCTTGGCGCCCGGCAGGTTGCGCTTGATCCAGCGCGTGGCCTCGATGAAGTCGACCGCGTAGTTGTTGTGCTCCTCGATGCCGGTGGCGATCGCGAAGATGTTGGGGTCGAAGACGATGTCCTCGGGCGGGAAGCCCACCTCGTCGACCAGGATGCGGTAGGCGCGCTCGCAGATCTCGATCTTGCGTTCGTAGGTGTCGGCCTGGCCCTTCTCGTCGAAGGCCATCACCACGGTGGCCGCGCCGTAGCGCTTGATGAGGCGCGCCTGGCGCTTGAATTCCTCTACGCCTTCCTTCATCGAGATCGAGTTCACCACGCCCTTGCCCTGCAGGCAGCGCAGGCCGGCCTCGATCACGCTCCACTTGGAGCTGTCCACCATCACCGGCACGCGCGCGATGTCGGGCTCGCCGGCCATGAGGTTGAGGAAGCGCACCATGGCGGCCTCGCTGTCGAGCATGGCCTCGTCCATGTTCACGTCCACGATCTGCGCGCCGTTCTCCACCTGCTGGCGCGCCACCGCGAGCGCGTCCTCGAAGCGGCCTTCGAGGATCATGCGCGCGAAGGCCTTGGAGCCGGTGACGTTGGTGCGCTCGCCGACGTTGACGAACAGGCTGCCCTCGCCGATGACGAGCGGCTCCAGGCCCGACAGCAGCATGGGGCGCACGGCGGAGGGGGCGGCGGAAACGGAAGACGGAACGGGGTCGGCGGACATGCGGCTCACCAGGGTTGTTTGCAAGAAACCGGTCTGGTGAGCGTCGTTGGGGCTGGTCATGCCCGCTCAAGCCTGACGCCCGATGCCCCGTGGCGGGGACGGGCGCTGCAACGCTCCTTGAGAACCCGCGATTTTAGCGGCTGGTTGTTGGCGGCTGGTGCGGGCCTTGCTACGCGGGAAGCACCATGCCCAGCCCCGCCGACCTGCCCGCCGACCGCCCCGACGCCGCCACCGACTGGCGCGGCCAGGAACTGCTGCTGATGCGCCAGGTGATGGCCCTGGTGGGCCGGAGCCTGGCGCCGGCCGATGTGTTCCACGAGATGCTGCACCTCATGAGCGAGCTGCTCGGGCTCAACCGCGGCCGCCTGGTGCTGGTCGACGACGACCTTGCGCCCGACGGCACGCGCCAGGCGGCGATCCGCCACGCCTACGGCCTCACCGCCGCCGAGCGTGCGCGCGGCCGCTACCGCTGGGGCGAGGGCGTGACCGGGCGCGTGCTTTCCAGCGGCCTGCCCGCCATCGTGCAGGACGTGGACGCCGAGCCGCTGTTCCTGTTCCGCAGCGTGCGGCGCGCGCAGCTGCCGCCCCAGACCGTGGCCTTCATCGCACTGCCCGTGGCGGTGCGCGGCGCCACCGTGGGCGTGCTGGCCTGCCACCGCATCCGCAGCCGCCAGCGCCACCTCAACGACGACCTTGCGCTGCTGCGCATCCTGGCCACGCTCGCGGGGCAGCTGCTCGAGCTCGAGCAACTCGTGGCCGAGCAGACGCGCCAGCTGCAGGCCCGCAACGCCGCGCTCGAGCGCGCGCTCGACAGCGCGGCCGCGCGCTACGGCCTCATCGGCCGCTCGCCGCCGCTGCTGCAGGCCCTGGCCGAGCTCGAACGCGTGTCGCAGTCGCAGGCCACGGTGCTGCTGCTGGGCGAATCGGGCTCGGGCAAGGAGCTGTTCGCGCGCGCGGTGCACCTGGCGAGCCCGCGGCGCGACCAGCCCTTCATCAAGGTCAACTGCGCGGCCATTCCCGAGTCGCTGTTCGAGTCGGAGCTGTTCGGCCACGAGCGCGGCGCCTTCACCGGCGCGGCCGGCGCGCGCGCGGGCTGGTTCGAGCAGGCCCACCAGGGCACGCTGTTCCTCGACGAGATCGGCGAGCTGCCGCTGGCGCTGCAGAGCAAGCTGCTGCGCACGCTGCAGGAAGGCACGCTGGTGCGACTGGGCGGCAGCCGCGAGGTGCGCGTGGACGTGCGCCTGGTGGCCGCCACGCACCGCGACCTCGCGCGCGACGTGCAGGCCGGCCGCTTCCGCCAGGACCTGTACTACCGGCTCAACGTGGTGCCGATCCGCCTGCCCAGCCTGCGCGAGCGGCGCGAAGACATCCGCGCCATCGCGCTGCACTTCGTGAGCCGCGCCAACCAGGCGCACCAGCGCAACGTGCACCTGGCGGCCGACGCGCTGGCCGCGCTCGAGGCCCACGACTGGCCGGGCAACATCCGCGAGCTGGGCAACCTGATCGAGCGCGTGGTGCTGCTGGCCGAAGACCCGCTGGTGGGCGCGGCCGCGCTGCGCCGCTTCATGCCCGAGCACGAGCGCGCGGCGGCGCGACCCGCGAGCGGCCCGCTGCCGGCCAGCGAAGCGCCGCTGGTGCGCGAGTACCAGAGCGCGCAGTCGCACAGCGTGCAGGCGCTGCGCGACGCGCTCGCGCGCCACCATGGCAACCAGACGCGCGCGGCGCAAAGCCTGGGCCTCACGCTGCGCCAGTTCAGCTACCGGCTGCGCAAGGCGCAGCTGCGCTGAGCGGCCCGGGCCGCCTCGCATTGTGTGAACACATTGTCGACACAGTGGCGTTGCACAGGCCCCGGCACGGAACGGCTACCTGTGCGCAAGCCGTTGATTTGAATCATCTTTTCGCTCATCGAGCGGCTTGGCACGGGCATTGCGCTGTGCAGGTCCGGACATCCCTTCCGGCCCTTCAACCTCGCGAGGTCTCCATGAGCATCGAAGCCACCCTGATCGCCCCCGAGCAACTGCAAACCCTGCAAGCCAGCGACCCCGTGGTCGTCATCGACACACGCGACCCCGAGGCCTACGCGGCCGGTCACATCCCCGGCGCGGTCAACCTGCGCGAGATCTTCACCTACCTCGCCACCTCCACGCCCGAGGGCCTGGAAGCGCTCAAGAGCAGCTTTGCCGCCGCGCTCGGCGCCGTGGGCCTGTCGGGCGCCGAGACCGCGGTGTTCTACGAGGACGCGATGAACAGCGGCTACGGCCAGTCGTGCCGCGGCTACTACCTGCTCACCTGGCTGGGCTACCCCAAGGTCAAGGTGCTCAACGGCGGCTTCAGCGCCTGGAAGGCCGCCGGCCTGCCGGTGAGCACCGAAGCCGCCACGCCGGTGCCCGCCACCTTCCCCACGCTCGCCACCACCGACGTGATGCTCACCCAGGCCGATGTGGAAAAGGCCCTGGGCACGGACGTGGTGCTGCTCGACGTGCGCGATGTGGACGAGTGGATCGGCGAAAGCTCCAGCCCCTACGGCCGCGACTTCGCGCCGCGCAAGGGCCGCCTGCCGGGCGCGAAATGGGTCGAGTGGTACCGCTTCATGAAGCCCTCGCCGCAGGGCCCGGTGTTCAAGACGCCCGACGAGGTCAAGGCCGAACTCGCCACCGTGGGCGTGGGCACCGACGACACCATCTACCTCTACTGCTTCAAGGGCGCGCGCGCGTCCAACACCTTCCTCGCGCTCAAGCAGGCCGGCTTCGCCGACGTGCGCATGTACTTCGGCTCGTGGAACGAGTGGTCGCGCGACCCCGCGCTGCCCATCGAAACCGGCCTGCCGATCAAGGCGGCCAAGCCCGCCCTGGCGCTGGCCGCCTGATCCCAGCGCTTCGCTCGCCGCCTGATCCCCCGTTTTTTTTTCAATCCCCACGGAGACACCATGTCCACCACCGCCACCGCCGAACCCACCACCGTCAAGGCCCACCTGCGTCCCATCGACGCCGCCGGCCTGGCGGCCTTCGCCGCCAAGGGCAAGGCCAACCCGGGCAGCCGCGGCACCAACAAGGTCCACACCGTCATGGAGGGCCAGTACCGCTCGCTCAGCTACGTGGGCAACCACGCGCCGGTGGTGGTGGACGAGCCGCTGCACCTGTTCGGCCAGGACACCGCACCCGCGCCGGGCGAGATCGTGCTGTCCGGCCTGGGCGGCTGCATCGCCGTGGGCGTGACCGCGGTCGCCACCTGGAAGGGCGTGAAGCTCAGCCGCCTCGAGGTCTTCCTCGAAGGCGACATCGGCAACCCCGCGGCCTGGGGCGCGGGCGGCGCGCTGGAGAAGCAGCCGCCCGAGATGGGCTTCCAGGCCATCCGCGTGAAGGTGCTGGTGGAAGGCGACGCGACGCGCGAAGAACTCGACGAAATCGTGCGCCACGCCAATTACTACTCGCCCGTGGCCAACACCATGCGCAACCCGATCCCGTTCGAGATCTCGATGGCCTGAACACCATGGACCTGGCCGACCTGCCCCGCGACCCGCTCGCGCCCCTCAGCCCCGACGCGGTGCTGGCCGCCGTGCGCGACGTCGCGCGCGGCCCGCTGGCCCGCGTGGTGGAGGCCATCGACCGCGAGGGCTACTACCCGCGCGCCGAACTGCAACAACTGGCCGCGCTCGGCGCCATGAGCGCGCACCTCGACGCGCCCGCGGGCCGCGGCGACTACCGGCTGGCCCTGCAGGCCATGGCCGAGGTCTCGCGCGTGTGCGGCGCCACCGGCTTCATGGTCTGGTGCCAGGCCGTGTGCGGCCTGTACCTGCAGGCCTCGGGCAACCCCGCGCTCACGGGCGAGGTGCTGATGGCGCTGGCGCGCGGCGACGCGCTCGGCGGCACGGCCATGTCCAACCCCATGAAGAGCTACGCGCAGATCGAGGGCCTGCTGCTCAAGGCCACGCCGGTCGAGGGCGGCTACCGCGTCAACGGCACCCTGCCCTGGGTCAGCAACCTGGGCCCGGGCCACGCCTGCGGCGCGCTCGCGGGCGTGGTCAACGAACAGGGCGAGGTGGTGCGCGAGGTGATGTTCCTGCTGCGCTGCGACGCCCCCGGCGTGGAGCTGCGCGACTGCCCGAGCTTCTCGGCCATGGAAGGCACGGGCACCTATGCACTGCGCGTGAAAGACCTGTTCATCGGCGCCGACGACACCATGGCCGATCCGGCCAGGCCCTTCATCGCGCGCATCCGCGGCGCCTTCGTGCTGCTCCAGTGCGGCATGGCCGTGGGCGTGACGCAGGGCGCGATCGACACCATGTGGGCGGTGGAAGACCAGCTCGGCCACGTGAACCAGTTTCTCGAAGACCGGCCGGCGGCGCTGCAGGCCGAGCTCGACGCGCTCACCGCGCGCGTGATGGCGCTGGCCGACACGCCCTTCGACCCCTCGGTGGACTTCTTCATCGACGTGCTCGACGCGCGCGCGCACGGCGCCGAGCTCGCGCTGCGCGCGGCGCAGTCGGCGCTGCTGCACCAGGGCGCGCGCGGCTACCTGCTGAGCAGCGAGGTGCAGCGCCGCGTGCGCGAGTCGCACTTCGTGGCCATCGTCACGCCCGCGATCAAGCACCTGCGCAAGGAGATCGCGCGCCTGAGCGCCGAGGCCATGCCCGCATGAACACGCCCGCCGCCCCCACCCTTGCCGTCACCACCACCGCGCAGGCCGTGCGCGCGCTCGGCCCCTACCGCCAGTACCTCTGCGAGGCCTGCGGCTACGTCTACGACGAGGCGCTGGGCGACGCCGACAGCGGCCTGGCGCCCGGCACGCGCTACGAGGACATCCCCGAGGACTGGGCCTGCCCGCTGTGCGGCGTGACCAAGGCGGACTTCCGGCTCTACGAAGCGCCCGCCATCGACGCATTGCGCGCGCGCGCCACGGCCAGCGCCACGCTGCCCGCCAGCGGCGGTGAAGCCGGCGTGGTGATCGTGGGTGCGGGCCGCGCGGGCTGGCAGACCGCCGAGGCGCTGCGCGCGCTGCACCCCACGTTGCCGATCACGCTCGTGAGCCAGTGCGCCGGCGACGTGTACGACAAGCCGCTGCTGTCGGTGGCCATCGCGCGCCGCCTCGACGACGGCGCGCTGGTGCGCGAGCGCGGCGCCGATGCCGCGGCCCGCCTGGGCCTGCGCCTGCTGCCGCACACGCAGGCGGTCCGCATCTGCACCGACACGCGCACCCTGCGCACCACGCGCGGCAACCTGCGCTACGACCACCTGGTGCTCGCGCACGGCGCGCAGGCGCGCGTGCCCGAGGGCCTGCCGCCCGAGCTGTGCTGGCGCGTGAACCACCTGGCCGCCTACCAGCGCCTGCGCCAGCGGCTCGGCGACGCCCCGCGCGAGGTGCTGATCGTGGGCGCGGGCCTGATCGGCAGCGAGCTCGCCAACGACCTGGCGATCGGCGGCCACCGCGTGACGCTGCTCGACGCCTGCGACCAGCCGCTGGCGCGCTGGCAGGCCCAGGGCGCGGGCACGCAGCTGCTGCAGGCCTGGCGCGACCTGAGCATCCGCTTCGTGGGCGGGGTGCAGGTGCAGTCGCTCGAACGGGTGGGCGGTCGGCTGCGCCTCGCCACCACCGATGGCCAGCGCTTCGCGGCCGACCAAGTGGTAGTGGCCGCGGGCCTGGAGACGCCCGGGCGGCTTGCGCGCAGCGCGGGCCTGGCCTGGGACAACGGCATCCGCGTGACGCCGCACAACCTGCGCACCAGCGCCGAGCGCATCCACGCGCTGGGCGACTGCATCGCCATCGACGGCCAACCCAGCCGCTACATCGAACCCATCGCGCGCCAGGCGCGCGCGATCGCGGCCGACATCTGTGGCGCCGCGCCCGCGCCCTACGTGCCGCGCGCGCCGGTGGTGCGCGTGAAGACGGGCTCGCTGCCGCTCACGCTGCACTAGGCGGCCCGCGCCCGGGGCCACCGTATGGGCGCGCGGGCGCTGGCACACTCGCGCGCTCCGCCCTCCACCGCGCGCGCATGAGCTCCTCCGAAATCTTCCTGGTCGCCCTGCTGATCGTGTTCAGCCTGCCCTACCTGGTCTGGCGGCTGGGCCGCACCGACCACGTCGCGCCGCTGGTGGTGGTGCAGATCCTCACCGGCATCGTGCTCGGGCCCGGCGTGCTCGGCGCGGCGTTTCCCGAGCTCCACCGCTTCGTCTTCAACGCGCCCGTGACCCAGGCGCTGTCGGGCGTGGCCCAGTGGGCGGTGATGCTGTTCGTGTGGATCGCGGGCATCGAGCTCGATCTGCGCCAGGCATGGGCGCACCGGCGCGAGAGCGGCATCACCGCGGGCCTGGCGATGGGTGTGCCGCTGCTGCTGGGCGCGGCCGCGGCCGTGGTGCTGCTGCTCACGCCGGGCTGGATTGGGCCGCGCGCCCTGCCCTGGCAGTTCCTGCTCGGCATCGGCATGGCCTGCGCGGTCACGGCCCTGCCCATCCTGATCCTGCTGATGGAGAAGCTGCAGATCCTGCGCGCGCCGCTGGGCCAGCGCATCCTGCGCTACGCCAGCCTGGACGACATCGTGATCTGGGCCGTGCTCGCCATCATCCTCACCGAATGGGCGCGCGTGGGTCGGCAGATCGGCTTCCTCGCGGTGTTCGGCCTGTGCACCCTGTTCATGCGCCGCCTCATGCGCGCGGTGCCGCCGGCCGACCGCTGGTACCTGGGCCTGATCTGGCTGGCCGCCTGCGGCCTGGCCGCGGACTGGGCCGGCCTGCACTACATGGTGGGCGCGTTCCTGGCCGGTGCGGTGATGGACGCCGAGTGGTTCGACCAGGCCCAGCTCGACCAGCTGCGCCACCACGTGCTGCTGGTGGTCATGCCGGTGTTCTTCCTGAGCACCGGCCTGCGCACCGAATGGCAGGCCGGCGGGCTCGCGGTGCTCGGTGCGGCCGCGCTGCTGCTCGCGGTGTCGGTGGGCGGCAAGCTGCTGGCCATGCGGCTGGCGGGCCGCTGGCTCGGCTGGCCGCGCGACGAGGCGCGCGTGATCGGCTGGCTGTTGCAGACCAAGGCGCTGATCATGATCATCTTCGCCAACGTGCTGCTCGACAAAGCCATCATCACCAGCGTGACCTTCACGGCGCTGCTGCTGATGGCGGTGGGCAGCACCATGCTCACGGTGCCCATGGTCACGCCCACGCTGGCGCGCTGGGCGCGGGGTTGAGGGCGGTCGGCCGCGCCGCGTTCAGGCCGGGCCGGCGCTGCCCACCGGGCGCCGGCGCAGCGCCACCACGCGCTCGCCGGTGTCGAGCGAGCGCGCGCGCAGCTGGCCGCAGCCGGCATCCACGTCCTGCCCCGCGGAATGGCGCAGCTTGGTGAGGATGCCGCGGCGGTGCAGGCGGCGCGCGATGTCGGCCGCCTTCTCCCACGCGGGACGCTGGAACGGCAGGCCGTCCACGGCGTTGTACGGGATCATGTTCAGCACGCCGTAGCGCCCGCCGAGCAGGCGCACGATGCCCTCGATCTCGTCGTCGCCGTCGTTGACGCCGTCGAGCAGGGTCCACTGGTATTGCACCGGGTAGCCGGTGGCGCGCGCGTAGGCGTCGGCGCGCTCCACGAGCTGCTCGGGCGACAGGCGCGGGGCGCGCGGCAGCAGCCGCTCGCGCAGATCGGCGCGGGTGGTGTGCAGCGAGAGCGCGAGCGCGGGCTTGACCACGCCGCGCGGCAGCGCGTCGAAGGCGCGCTCGTCGCCCACGGTGGAGAACACCAGGTTCTTGTGGCCGATGCCGCCGACGGTGCCCAGCAGCCCGATGGCCTCGAGCACCGCGTCGAGGTTGTGCGCGGGCTCGCCCATGCCCATGAACACCACCTTGTTCACCGGCCGGCCCGCACGCGCCAGCGCCACCTGGGCCACGATCTCGGCGCTGCCGAGCTGGCGGATCAGGCCGCCCGTGCCGGTCATGCAGAAGCCGCAGCCCACGGCGCAGCCGACCTGGGTCGACACGCAGAGCCCGCCGCGCGGCAGGCGCACGCTCTCCACGGTCTGGCCGTCGCGCAGCGCCACCAGCAGGCGCGCCGAGCCGTCTTCGCCCGGGTGCTCGGCCTGCAGCCGCGCCAGGCCCGCGAGTTCGTCGCGCAGCGCGGGCAGGGCCTCGAACAAGGCCTTGGGAAAGTGGTGCTCGGGTTTGCGGCGGCCGGCGTCGGCGGGCAGCGCGTGCAGCCAGTGGCGCAGCACGCGCTGCGCATGCAGCGGCCCGGCCCCGAGGGCCGTGAGGCGTTGGTGCAGCTCGCTCAGGTGCATGGGGCGGGGATTGTCGCCCAGCGGCGCAGGCCCGGGCCCCAGGCCCCACAATGGCCGCCCGAGACCCGAGGAGACCCCGATGCTGGAAATGGTGATCACCGCGCGCGCCGCCGACCTGGGCCACGGCCTGACCGTGCGGCGCGTGCTGCCCTACGCGAAGCGCCGCATGGTCGGTCCCTTCATCTTCTGGGACCACGCCGGGCCGGTCACGCTGTCGCGCGAGGCCATCGCGGGCGCCGACGTTCGGCCGCACCCGCACATCGGGCTGGCCACGGTGAGCTACCTGCTCAGCGGCTCGATGACGCACCGCGACAGCCTGGGCACGGTGCTGGACATCCGCCCCGGCGACGTGAACTGGATGACCGCGGGCCGCGGCATCAGCCACAGCGAACGCTTCACCCACCCCGACTCGTTCGAGGGCGGCGGGCTGGAGCTGATGCAGAGCTGGGTGGCGTTGCCCGCCGGGCACGAAGAGACCGCGCCTGCCTTCGCGCACACGCCCAAGGCCGAACTGCCCCAGTGGCGCGAGGACGGCGTGTGGCGGCGGCTGGTGGCGGGCGAGGCCTACGGCGCAAAGAGCCCCGTGGCCACGCTCTCGCCGCTGTTCCACGTGCACGCCGAGGCCGAGGCGGGCGCGCGCGTGCGCCTGCCGGGCGGCCATGCCGAGCAGGCGCTGTACGTGGCGCGCGGCGACGTCGAGCACGCGGGGCAGGCCTACCAGCCAGGCCAGTTGCTGGTGTTCGGGGCCGACACCGACGCCTTCGTGACCGCGCGCAGCGCGGCCACGCTCATGCTGTTCGGCGGCGAG
Organism: Hydrogenophaga crocea; assembly: GCF_011388215.1. Classification (NCBI taxonomy): domain Bacteria; kingdom Pseudomonadati; phylum Pseudomonadota; class Betaproteobacteria; order Burkholderiales; family Comamonadaceae; genus Hydrogenophaga; species Hydrogenophaga crocea. Next base: position 3,759,189 of record NZ_CP049989.1, on the reverse strand, counting down.
CCGCTGGGCGAGCGGCACATCTGGTGGAACTTCGTGTCGTCGCGCAAGGAGCGCATCGAACAGGCCAAGGCCGACTGGGCGGCGGGGCGCATCGCGCTGCCGCCGGGGGACGATCAGGAGTGGATTCCGCTGCCGGGCTGACAGGGCATCACGAACCGGCCATTCTTACGAATCGTCGATCGATGCCAAAAGGGCCAGACATGAACGCGACCGCCACCCTGTCCAGCAAGTTCCAGATCTCCATCCCCAAAGCGGTTCGGGAAGCGCTGCGCTGGGAGGCGGGCCAGTCGTTCGTGTTCATCCCTAAAGACAAGGGCGTGCTGGTGATGCCGGTTCCCGCGCTCAACGAACTCGCCGGCCTGGCCAAGGGCGCGCGGAACAAGGAGGGCTACCGCGACCGCAAGGACCGCTACTGATGGCGGCCCGTCTGCGGGTGGTGGACACCTCCGCGTGGATCGAATGGCTCACCGGATCCGCCCTGGGACAGCAGCTTGGCAAGCAACTGCCGACCGCGGCCGATTGCATCGTGCCGACCAGCACCGGGAATACATGCTGGCCACAGCGGATGCCATCGTTTATGCGAGCGCCGTGCAACGCGGTGCCGAACTGCTCACCTGCGACGCCCACTTCGAAGGCCTGCCGCACGTGATCTGCTTCAACAAGGCCACGCGCCACTGAGCCCTCACGGCCACATCGGGTCGTCGGCGCATTTGCGCGCCACGCGCGCCGCGCCCCACACCACCTGCAACCGCCGGCTCTGGCGCGCCAGGCTTTCGGCGACCTTGTCGATCACGTAGCGCCGGCGCGCGGCTTCGCCGGGCACGTCGAACTCCCAGAGCTTGAGCGAACCGTCGGGCTGCTCTTCGACCAGGATGGCAAAGCGGCCGTAGGGATCGCGGTAGTTGAGGGTGCGGCAGTACATGGCGGGCAGGCTTCACGGGCGAGCCCGTGAGTCGCTCGCCGGCCGCTTCGGGTTCCCGCGCGCGGCGCGGCTACAGCCCGAGTTCGCTCAGCCCCGGGTGGTCCGCCGGCCGCGGGCCCAGCGGCCAGTGGAACAGGCGCTCGCTCGCATGGATCGGGCGGTCGTTTATGCTCGCGTGGCGCTGCGCCATGTAGCCCTGCTCGGTGAACTGCCAGTTCTCGTTGCCGTGCGAGCGGTACCACTGGCCCGAGTCGTCGTGCCATTCGTAGACGAAGCGCACCGCGATGCGCGCGCCATCGAAGGCCCAGAGCTCCTTGATGAGCCGGTACTCGAGCTCCCTGGCCCACTTGCGCGTGAGGAAGGCGTGCACCTCGTCGCGGCCGCGCGGGAACTCGGCGCGGTTGCGCCAGCGGGTGTCGGGCGTGTAGACCTTCACCACGCGGTCAGGGTCGCGCGTGTTCCACGCGTCCTCGGCCATGCGCACCTTGTCGGTGGCCGATTCGCGCGTGAACGGCGGCAGCGGCGGGCGCGGCTCCGTCATGGGCTCAGTACTGCTTGTACGGCAGGAACTTGCCCGACATCACGATGTTCACGCGGTCGCCGTTGGGGTCGGCCTGGCGCTTCATGTCCATCTTGAAGTCGATCGCGCTCATGATGCCGTCGCCGAACTCTTCGTGGATCAGTTCCTTGAAGGTGGTGCCGTAGACGCTCACGAGTTCGTAGAAGCGGTAGATCAGCGGGTCGGTGGGCACGCTGGTGGGCAGCGAGCCCTTGTAGGGCACGACCTGCAGCCATTTCTGCTCTTCGGCGCTGAGGCCGAAGATCTTGCCCAGCACCTTGGCCTGGGCGGGCGTGGCGGTCATCTGGCCCAGGCACAGGGCGGTGGTCCATTCCTTGGACTGGCCGACTTTCTTGGCCACGTCTTCCCACTTCAGCCCTTTGCTGACCTTGGTGGTGACGATCTTTTCGGTGACGGCGATGCGGCTCATGGTTTGCCTCTGGAAACGTTTTGGTGGGGGGGAAATCAGTGGGCTTTTGCCCGCGAAACGAGGAAATCGACGATGTGGTTGCGCAGCGGGTAGTAGCCGTCAAGGTGGTGCAGCTGGGTGCGGGTGCGGTCGCGCGGCAGCGGGTTCTCCACCACTTCGGCCAGACCGCCGGGCTTGTAGCGGCCGTCCACGTCGGCGCCGTTGCTCATGAGCAGGATGCGGTCGGCCAGCAGGATGGCCTCGTCCACGTCGTGCGTGATCATGAAAACGGTCTGCTGGGTCTGGCGCACGATGCCCATGAGCTCGTCCTGGATGGTGCCGCGCGTGAGCGCGTCCAGCGCGCCGAAGGGCTCGTCGAGCAGCAGCATCTTGGGCTGGATGGCGAAGGCGCGCGCGATGCCCACGCGCTGCTTCATGCCGCCCGAGAGCTGCGAGGGCTTCTTGTCGATGGCGTGTGCCAGGCCCACCATCGCCACGTACTTCTCCACCTGCGCGTCGAGCTCGGCGCGGCCCATGTCGGGCCAGCGCGAGCGCACCGCGAAGGCGATGTTCTGGCGCACCGTGAGCCAGGGCATGAGCGCATGGCCCTGGAACACCACGCCGCGCTCCAGGCTGGGGCCGGCGATCTCGCGGCCGTCCATGAAGGCGTGGCCCTGGCTCGCGGTGTCCAGGCCCGCCAGCACGTTGAGGATGGTGGTCTTGCCGCAGCCGCTGTGGCCGATGATGCAGACGAACTCGCCCTTCTGGATGCCGAAGTTCACGTCGGCGAACACGGGGCGGTCGGCCTGGTAGGCCTTGCCGAGGTTCTCCACCTGCAGGAAGGCGCGGGGGCTGGCACTCATGGGCGCATCTTTCGTTGCCGGCGCCGCGGACGCGGGGCCGAGTTGACGGGAATCACTCCACATAGGTCACCGCCTTCTGCAGCTGCGCGAACACCAGGTCGAGCAGCATGCCCACGACGCCGATCATCAGCACCGCGAAGATCACGTTGGTGAGCGAGAGGTTGTTCCACTCGTTCCACACGAAGTAGCCGATGCCGGTGCCGCCCACGAGCATCTCGGCGGCCACGATGACCAGCCAGGCGATGCCCATGCTGATGCGCATGCCGGTGAGGATGGTGGGCGCGGCCGCGGGCAGTATCACCAGGAAGGCCTTGCGCAGCGGGTTCACCTCGAGCGTGGCCGCCACGTTGAGCCAGTCGCGCTTGACCGAGGCCACGCCGAAGGCGGTGTTGATCAGCATCGGCCAGATCGAGCAGATGAAGATCACGAAGATGCCGCTCACGCTCGAGTCCTTGAGCGTGTAGAGCGCCAGCGGCATCCAGGCCAGCGGGCTGATGGGCTTCAAGACCTGCACGAAGGGGTTGAAGGCCTTCTGCATGAGCGGCGACATGCCGATCAGGAAGCCCAGCGGCAGCGCCACCAGCATCGCGAGCACGAAGCCCAGGCCCACGCGCGCCAGCGAGTGCGCGAGCTGGATGCCGATGCCCTTGTCGTTGGGGCCGTTGTCGTAGAACGGGTCCGACAGGTGGCCCCAGCTGGTGCGTGCGACCTCCAGCGGCGGCGGAAAGCCGCTGCCCTTGGCGGCGCCGCCCGTGGGGTCCTTGCCCATCATCTTGGCGTACTCGATCTCTTCGGCCGTGAGGTTGCCGGCCGCCGCGCCCGCGGCGCCGGTGGTGGTGGCGAGCTGCCAGGCGCCGATGAAGACCGCGAACAGCAGCAGCGAGACCAGCGCGGCGCGCAGGTTGAGGTGCATGCGCTTCATCTCAGGCCGCCTTGCGGATCGAGAAGCTGTTGAGGTACTCGGCGGGCCTGGCCGGGTCGAACACCTTGCCCATGATGGTGTGCTTCTCGTAGGCCGGGCCGGCCTTGAAGTCCTGGCCGAGTTCCTTCATGTGCTTGCGCGCGTCGGTGATGAGGAACACGCGCTCGGCGATCTGCTTGTAGTCGACCTCGCCTTTGATGTAGCCCCAGCGCTGCATCTGCGTGAGCATCCACACCGCCATGCTCTGCCAGGGCATGGGGTCGAAGTCGGCGCGCTCGGGCACGTTCTGGATCTTGCCCAGGCCGTCGGCGAAGCGGCCCGTGAGCACCTGCGTGAGCACGGCCTCGGGCTGGTTCAGGTACTGCGTGGGCGCGATCACCTTGGCGATGAGCTCGCGGTTCTTGGGCTGGCGCGCCATGGCCGCGGCGTTGAGCACCGCGCGGTACAGGGCCGCGAAGGTGTTGGGGTTCTGGCGGATGAACTCGGTGCTGGTGCCGAAGGCGCAGCAGGGGTGGCCGTTCCAGAGGTCTTTGGTGAGCACGTGGATGAAGCCCACCTCGTCGAACACCGCGCGCTGGTTGAAGGGATCGGGGCCGAGGAAGCCGTCGATGTTGCCCGCGCGCAGGTTGGCCACCATCTCGGCCGGCGGGATCACGCGCAGCTGCACGTCGGTGTCGGGGTTGAGGCCGTTCTCCGCGAGGTAGTAGCGCAACAGGAAGTTGTGCATCGAGTACTCGAAGGGGATGCCGAACTTGAAGCCCTTCCAGTTCTTCGGGTCGCGGTTGTCCTTGTGCTTGAGGCTGAGCGTGATGGCCTGGCCGTTGATGTTCTGCACCGTGGCCACGTTCATGGGCACGGCGTTGCTGCCCAGGCCCAGCGAGATGGCCAGGGGCATGGGCGACAGGAAGTGCGAGGCGTCGTACTCCTTGTTGATCATCTTGTCGCGCACCAGGGCCCAGCCCGCGGTCTTGGTGACCTCCACGTCCAGGCCCTGCTTGCTGTAGAAGCCCAGCGGGTGGGCCATGATCAGCGGCGTGGCGCAGGTGATGGGGATGAAGCCCACCTTGAGCTTGGTCTTCTCCAGCGCGCCCTTTTCCTGCGCCATGGCCTGCAGGCTGGCCACGGGCAGCACGCTGGCGATGGCGGCCATGGCGGTGCGCCGGCCCACGGCCTTGAGGAAGGCGCGGCGCACCGGCTCGTGCGGGAACAGCGACTTCACCAGCGTGGCCTCGACGAAGGCGTTGCTGTAGGCCTCGAATTCGCTGGTCTCGCTGCGTTCGCGCAGCGTGGCGGCGGCCTGCGCGGCCGCGGCCTCTTCGGCCTGGTGTTCGGCCACGCTGTGGTCGCGGCCACAGCTGCACTTGAGCATCAGCGGCTTGTCGGCGTTGTACGGGTCGAAGAATTCGGACATGGCGCACCTCATGGGTTGGAGATGCCACCGAATTGCAAGCCGCGGGCCAGTTGGTGGGCCGCCCGCGCGCGCGGCGGATTTTTGTGGGCCCGCGCCCGATGCCGTGTAGGGCCAGCCCTACAAACCGCGCGATTCAGGCGCCCGCACGGTGCCTTTCGGCGTACAGCGCGAGCTCGACGTCGTTCTTGGTGCCGGTCTTTTCGAGGATGCGCGCCCGGTAGGTGCTCACCGTGTTGGGGGCCAGGCCGAGCTGTGCACCAATTTCGCTCACGGTGAGCCCCTGCGTGAGCAGGCGGTAGACCTGGTGCTCGCGGTGCGACAGCGCCTCGGGCCCGACCTGCGCGTGCGCGCCGCCGACGGCCGCGGCCAGCGCCTCGGCCGTGGCGGGCGTGAGGTAGCGGCCGCCGCCCGCGCACTTGCGCACCGCAAGCAGCATGTCGTCGGGGTCGGCGCTCTTGTTGAGGTAACCGCAGGCGCCCAGGCGGATGCAGCGCACCGCGTACTGCTTCTCGGGGTAGGTGCTGAGCATGAGCACGGGCAGGCGCGGGTGCTCCTTGCGCAGGCGCTGCAGCACGTCGAGGCCGTCGCTGCCGGGCATGGCCACGTCGAGCAGCACCAGGTCGATGCCCTCGGGCCCGCCGAGCGCGCGCACCTGGGCCAGCACCTCGTCGCCGCTCTGCGCCTCGGCCACCACGGTCACGTCGGGCGCTTCGGCCAGGATCTGCTTGAGGCCTTCGCGCACGATGCGGTGGTCGTCGCCGATCAGCACGCGGATGGTGTCGGCCAGCAGATCGAAGCGGCTGGCCTCGCTGAATTCGCTGTTCATGCGGTCTGGTCGGGTTTGAGCGCCATGGTGAGCGCCATGTGCGTGCCCTGGCCCGGTTGGCTCTGGATGTGGATGTCGCCCCCGAAGTGCCGCGCGCGTTCGCGCATGCCCATCACACCGTAGGCATCCGCGGCCTCGAAGGCCTGGGGGGGCGCGCCGATGCCATCGTCGCGCACCGACAGTTGCAGCTGCCCGTCGCGGTGACGGATGCGCACCGCCACCCGACGGGCCCGCGCGTGGCGGCCGACGTTGGAGAGCATCTCCTGGAAGATGCGGAACACCGCCATGGCCTGCGGCTCGGCAGGCTCGGGCGCGTCGTCCACGTCCAGGTGCCAGTCGAGCGCCAGTTCGGCGCTGGCCACGAACTCCTGCGCCTGCCATTCGAGCGCGGCCCACAGGCCCTGGTGGTCGAGGATGCTGGGGCGCAGGTCGGTGATGATGCGGCCCACGTTGTCGACCGCGTTCTCGATCAGCCGGCTCATGTTCTGGCACTTGCAGCGCATGCGCGCGCGCATGTCCTCGGCCTCGGGCGCGCTGCGCCGGCCCTGCTCGGACAGGCGCTTGTCCATCCAGTTCACGTCCATCTTGAGCGCCACCAGCAGGCTGCCCAGCTCGTCGTGCACCTCGCGCGCGATGCGGGTGCGCTCTTCTTCGCGCACGGCTTCGGTGCGCGCCGCGAGTTCGCGCAGCTGGTGCAGCGCGGTCTCCAAGGCGTGGGTGCGCTCGCGCACACGCAGCTCGAGCTGGTCCTTGGCCGCCTGCAGCGCGTCGGCCGCGCGGCGGCGCTCGGTGATGTCGATGAAGGTCACCACCGCACCGCGCACCGCGCCGCCGTCGACGATGGGATGGCTGCTGTACTCGACCGGAAAGGCGCTGCCGTCGCGGCGCCAGAACACCTCGGTGTCGATGCGGCAGGGCTCGCCGCCGCGAAAGGCGTTGAAGATGGGGCAGTCTTCCACCGGGTAGGCCGCGCCGTCGGCGTGCGAATGGTGGGTGAGCTCGTGCATGTTGCAGCCCAGCAGCTCTTCGGGCCGGTAGCCGATCATGCGCGCGCCCGCGTGGTTGATGAACACGCACAGGCCGTCGAGGTCGACGCCGAACACGCCCTCGCCCGTGCTCGCGAGCAGCAGGCCCAGCGGGTCGCGCCAGGCCGCGGTGGACGGGGCCACCGCGCTGCTCACCAGGCTGGGGATCTCGAGTGCGCTCATGGCACAGGCATTAGCAACGCCTGTGCCATGTTGGTGCGCGCCGCGGCAGCGCTCAGGTGTTCGGCGCGGTCTTGGCGCTCCAGACCATGGTGATGGCCAGGATGCCCACCACCACGCCCAGCGACACCGCCACCGGGATCTTGAAGATGTCGATCAGCATCATCTTGGTGCCGATGAACACCAGGATCACCGCCAGGCCGTAGTTGAGCAGGTGGAACTTGCTGGCCACGGCCTGCAGCAGGAAGAACATGGCGCGCAGACCCAGGATGGCGAACACGTTGCTCGTGAGCACGATGAACGGATCGCGCGTGATGGCGAAGATGGCGGGGATGGAGTCGACCGCGAAGATCACGTCGGTCACGCCCACCAGGGCCACCACCATCAGCAGCGGCGTGGCGATGCGCTTGCCGTTCTCCACGGTGAAGAATTTTTCGCCGTCGAAGTTCTGGCTCACCGGCATGAGGCGGCGCAGCAGCTTGAGCGCGGGGTTCTCGTCGAGGCTGGGCTCCTTGCCCGCGGCCCACCACATCTTGATGCCCGTGAGCACAAGGAAGGCGCCGAACACGTAGAGGATCCAGTGGAACTGCGCCAGCAGCCAGCCGCCGATGAGGATCATCACCGTGCGCAGCACGATGGCGCCCAGGATGCCGATCATGAGCACCCGCTTCTGGAATGCCGGCGGCACCGCGAAGTAGGTGAAGATCATCAGGAAGACGAAGATGTTGTCGACCGCCAGGCTCTTCTCGATCAGGTAGCCCGTGAGGAACTCGAGCGACTTCTCGTTGGCCACGGCGGTGGAGCCCGTGGTGTCCTTGACGGCCCACCAGAGCAGGCCGTTGAACACGAAGCTCAGCGCGATCCAGATCAGCGACCAGTTGAGCGCTTCCTTCACGCCCACCTCGTGGGCGCCCTGCTTCTTGAGCAGCACGAAGTCGACGAACAGCGCGGCCAGGACGAACGCGACAAAAACCACCCACAACCACAGCGGGGCAATGCTTTCCATGAAAGACCTCAGTTTTGGTGTTGACGAACACCCCAAGGTCTTGCCACCACCACCCGCTGGGTGGCTGGACGTTCCCGGCGGCCTTTGAAAACCGCGAATTGACGAGAACGCCGCACTGCCGAGGCCTCGCTGTGCGCGGGGTGGCAGGCCGACTACTCCCCTTGAAGGGAAGCGCAATTGTCACCGCGGCGCCGATACCCGAGCAAATCGTCGGGTATCGGGCAGGGCCGGGCTCAGGCGGCTTCGGCGTAGAAGCCGGCGCGGTGGCGCGGCGCCAGTGGCTGCACCGCGCGGCCGATGGCGGCGATGTGGTCGGGCGTGGTGCCGCAGCAGCCGCCCACGATGTTCACCAGGCCCTCGGCCGCGAACTCGTGCAGCAGGCGGCTGGTGACCTCGGGCGTCTCGTCGAAGCCGGTGTCGCTCATGGGGTTGGGCAGGCCGGCGTTGGGGTAGCAGCTGATGAAGGTGTCGCCCGCGACCTTGGCCAGCTCCTGGATGTAGGGCCGCATCAGCGCCGCGCCGAGCGCGCAGTTCAGGCCCACGGCCAGCGGCTGCAGGTGGCGCACGCTGGCCCAGAAGGCGTTCACCGTCTGGCCGCTGAGGATGCGGCCCGAGGCGTCGGTGACGGTGCCGCTGACGATCAGCGGCAGCCGCTCGCCCGTGGCCTCGAAGACCTCGTCGATGGCGAACAGCGCGGCCTTGGCGTTGAGCGTGTCGAAGATGGTCTCGACCAGCAGCACGTCGGCGCCGCCTTCCATCAGGGCCTCGACCTGCTCGCGGTAGGCCGCGCGCAGCTCGTCGAAGGTGACGTTGCGCGCACCGGCGTCGTTCACGTCGGGGCTGATGCTCGCGGTCTTGGGCGTGGGGCCGAGCGCGCCGGCCACGAAGCGCGGCTTGTCGGGCGTGCTGAACTTGTCGCAGGCTTCGCGCGCCAGGCGCGCCGAGGCCAGGTTCATCTCGCGCGCGAGGTGGGCCATGTCGTAGTCGGCCTGCGCGATGGTGGTGGCGCCGAAGGTGTTGGTCTCGATCAGGTCGGCGCCCGCGGCGAGGTAGCCCTCGTGGATGTCGCGGATCACGTCGGGCCGCGTGAGGCTGAGCAGCTCGTTGTTGCCCTTCACGTCCTTGGGGAAGTCCTTGAAGCGTTCACCGCGGTACTGCGCTTCGTCGAGCTTGAAGCGCTGGATCATGGTGCCCATCGCACCGTCGAGGATGGCGATGCGTTGCTCGAGGATGGCCGGCAGGGCCTGGGCGCGGGTGTAGCCGCGGGCGTGGGCGGAAGGGGTCTTGTCCATCAAGGAATTGTAAGAAGGCCCCCCTGCCCCTCGTCGGGCAGGGGCAAGGCATGGCCGACAATACGCGCCCATGAAGCACCTGTCCCCCAAGGAAGCCTGGACCTGGCTGCAGGCCGAAACCGAGCGCCGCCGCGCCCTGGGCCAGGAACCGCCGCTGTTCGTGGACGTGCGCATGGAGATCGAATCGCTCTACGTGGGCCGTCCGCCCGGGGTCGAGAACATCCCCTGGTACGAATACCCCGACCTCACGCCCGATCCCGAGCGCTTCGCGCAGGCCGTGGCGCGCGAGGCCGGCGCCAAGGACCGGCCGCTGCTGCTGATCTGCCGCAGCGGCAAGCGCACGCTCGACGCGGCCAAGGCGCTCGAAGCCGCGGGCTTCACCGACGTGCAGCACGTGCTGCACGGCTTCGAGGGCGAGCTCAACGAGCACTTCCACCGCTCCACGCTCAACGGCTGGCGCCACGACGGCCTGCCGTGGGAACAGATGTGAGCCGGCGGGCCTGAGTCCAGCATGGGAGCGATCGACCTGGCGCCCGGCGCCGAGACCCTCGAGCAGTGCATCGGCGTGCTGCAGTCGGTGTTCGGCTACGAGGCCTTCCGCGGCCCGCAGGCGCAGATCGTCAGCCACGTGAGCGACGGCGGCGACGCGCTGGTGCTCATGCCCACGGGCGGCGGCAAGTCGCTGTGCTACCAGGTGCCGGCCATCGTGCGCGAGCGCGCGGGGCATGGCGTGGCGGTGGTGGTGTCGCCGCTGATCGCGCTCATGCACGACCAGGTGGGCGCGCTCACCGAGGCCGGCGTGAGCGCGGCCTACCTCAACAGCAGCCTCTCGCTCGACGACGCGCAGCGCATCGAGCAACAGCTGCGCCGCGGCGAACTCACCCTGCTCTACGTGGCGCCCGAGCGGCTGCTCACGCCGCGCTGCCAGGCCATGCTCGAGAGCCTGCACGCGCAGGGCCGGCTGAGCCTGTTCGCGATCGACGAGGCCCACTGCGTGAGCCAGTGGGGCCACGACTTCCGCCCCGAGTACCGCGAGCTCGCGGTGCTGCCCGAGCGCTTCGCGGGCGTGCCGCGCATCGCGCTCACGGCCACGGCCGACGCGCTCACGCGCGCCGACATCGTCGAGCGGCTGCAGCTGCAGGACGCGCGCACCTTCGTGAGCAGCTTCGACCGGCCCAACATCCGCTACATGCTGGTCGAGAAGAAGGACGCCACCGGCCAGCTGCTGCGCTTCATCCGCGACGAGCACATGGGCGCGCAGGGCCAGCACGACGCGGGCGTGGTGTACTGCCAGTCGCGCCGCCGCGTCGAAGAGGTGGCCGAGATGCTGCAGCAGGCCGGGCTCAAGGCCCTGCCCTACCACGCGGGCCTCGACGCCGCCGTGCGCCAGCAGCACCAGGACCGGTTCCTGCGCGAAGAGGGCCTGATCATGGTGGCCACGATCGCGTTCGGCATGGGCATCGACAAGCCCGACGTGCGCTTCGTGGCGCACCTGGACATGCCCAAGAACATCGAGGGCTACTACCAGGAAACCGGCCGCGCGGGCCGCGACGGCGAGCCCGCCAACGCCTGGATGGCCTACGGCCTGCAGGACGTGGTGAACCAGCGCCGCATGATCGACGACAGCCCCGCGCCCGACGAATTCAAGCAGGTGCTGCGCGGCAAGCTCGACGCCCTGCTCGCGCTCGCCGAGGCCAGCGACTGCCGCCGCGTGCGCCTGCTGCGCTACTTCGGCGAAGACAGCCAGCCCTGCGGCAACTGCGACAACTGCCTGAACCCGCCCGAGCTGTTCGACGCCACCGAGCCCGCGCGCAAGCTGCTCTCGTGCATCTACCGCGTGCAGCAGGCCAGCGGCCACGGCTACGGCGCGGGCCACATCATGGACATCCTGCGCGGCAAGTCGACCGAGAAGGTGCTGCAGAACGGCCATGAAACCCTGAGCACCTTCGGCATCGGCGCCGACTGGAGCGAGACCCAGTGGCGCGCGCTGCTGCGCCAGCTCATCGCCATCGAGGCGGTGCGCGTGACCGACGCGCCCTACAACACCCTGCACCTGGCCGACGGCGCGCGCGCCATCCTCAAGGGCGAGGCCGGGGTGCGGCTGCGCATCCAGGCCGAGCGCGCGCCCTCGCGCTCGCGCAGCGCGCGCGCCAAGCCGCCGCTGGGCGACGACGGCACGCCGCTGTCGCTGGTGGAACGCGAATGCCTGGAGGCGCTCAAGGCCTGGCGCGCGCAGGTGGCCAAGGCGCACAACCTGCCGGCCTACGTGATCTTTCACGACGCCACGCTGCGCGCGATCGCGCAGCGCCGCCCCACCGACATCAGCGATCTCGACGGCATCAGCGGCATCGGCGAGAAGAAGCGCGCGGCCTATGGCGAAGACGTGGTGGGCGTGGTGAGCGCCTTCCTCTGAGGCCCCCGCCCGCCGGGAAGGCCCGGGCGCGCCCTGCGGGGTTTTCACCACAAGGCGCTGCAAGCGTTCCCATTTGTGCCCACCCCAGGCGGCCGGCACCATGCACCCATGGCTGCCACGGCCTCGATCGCAAACCCTCCCGGGCTTGCCCAGCGACCGCGGTAATGCCTTCTTCGAACTTTTCGGGGTTCCATCGGCGAGAGAGCACACCTCCGTTGGACACGCCAGACCGCCCGTCGGGAGCCGCCCATCCGCCGGCTCCCACCGCTCAAGAGCGGCGGGCCGCTGCCGATGTTCCAACCAAGGGGTTCTCCCATCACACGAATCGACTGCACGGAGCGCGGCAATGTTTTTCAGACTGAACTGGCTTGGCAAGCGCAAGGCGCCCATCCAGCAGGACACCCAGGTGCTGGACCTGGACTACCTCGTCGACGAATTCCACGCGGCCATGGCCGACATCCAGGACCCGCTGCGCGTGCGCCTGCACGCCGCCCTCATGAGCTGCCTGTCCCCGCGCGACCTGTGGTTCCTGCGCGGCAAGCTGTTCAACCTGATCTGCAAGCACCACCACGAAGGCGAGGCCAACCGCCGCCTCGCGCGCCTGGATGCCAAGCTGGCCTTCTTCGTCGAGCACCACCCCGACTACGACGCCGACGAGCTGCCCAGCAAACCCATGAGCCTGCTGCACTGAGCGCGCAGCCCCCCATGAAAAAGGCCACCTCCGGGTGGCCTTTTTGCTGGGCGCTCGCGGGCGCTAGTGCACGAAGCCCATGCCGCGCTGCTCGCGCACCTCGGGCTTGATGCGGTGCTCGGCCTCGAGCTGCTCGAGGAACTCGGCCGGCTCCATGGCCGCGCCGAGGATGTCGGCCTGGCGCTTGACGGCCGCGAAGTCGCCCGGGCACAGCTGCTCGAGCAGCCCCAGCCGGCGGGCCCAGGCGGCGTCGAGGCGGGCCGGGTCGCCGCCCAGGGCCTCGACCACGAACATGGTCTCGCGCTGCGCGCGCGTGAGCGGCTTGAAGCGGATCTTGAAGGTGAAGCGCCGCAGCGCCGCCTGGTCGATGCTGTCCATGAGGTTGGTGGTGCACACGAAGATGCCCGCGAAGCGCTCCATGCCCTGCAGCATCTCGTTGACCTCGGTGACTTCGTAGGTGCGCTGCGCGCCGCGGCGGTCCTGCAGGAAGCTGTCGGCCTCGTCGAGCAGCAGCACCGCGCGCTCGGCCTCGGCCTCGCGGAACATGGCGGCCATCTGCTGCTCGGTTTCGCCCACGAACTTGCTCACGAGGTCGCTCGCGCGGCGGATCATGAGCGGGCGGCCGAGCTGCTGGGCGATGTGCTCGGCCAGCGCGGTCTTGCCGGTGCCGGGCGCGCCATGGAAACACAGGCAGCCGTGGCCGCGCGCCTTGAGCGCTTCGATGATGCGCGGGATCGGGTGGCGCGCGTCGACGTTGAGCATGTCCAGGCTGTACTGCGTGACGCTGGGGCGCTGCACCGCATCGGGGGCCCGGCCGAGCGCGCGGTCGGCGTGCAGCAGCTGGCGCTCGATGAGCTCGTCGAGCATCGGCGGCGCGGCCGCCCGGGCCGCCTTGCCCGTGCGACGGCCGCTCGCGCGCACGGGCGCGGCCGCCAGCTGCGCGAAGCGCACCGCGGTGCGGATCTGCGCCGGCGTGAGGCCCTTGCGCTCGGTCAGGCGCGCCACCAGGGCGTCGCTCACAGCCACGCCGTCGAGCGTCTTGCGCACCAGCTGCTCGCGCGCGCCGGGCGGCGGGCTCTTGAGCTCCAGGTGGTAGGCGAAGCGGCGGCGAAAGGCCGGGTCGATCTGCTCGATGCGGTTGGTGATCCAGACCGTGGGCACGGCGTTCGATTCGAGCACCTGGTTGACCCAGGCCTTGCCGCTCACCGAATGGCTGTGCGGCGCGGGCACCTGCTCGGCGCGCGCCATGAACTGCGCGGCCTCGTTGGAGATCGGGGGGAACACGTCCTCGACCTCGTCGAACAGCAGCGCCGACTGCGCCGTGCCCTTGAGAAAGACCTGCGCGATCTGCAGCGAGCGGTAGCGGTCGCGGCCCGAGAGCGCGTTGCCGTCGCGGTCGGCGTACTCGACTTCGAACAGCGCCAGGCCCGCGGCCTGCGCGACCACGCGCGCGAGCTCGGTCTTGCCGGTGCCAGGGGGGCCGTAGAGCAGCACGTTGACGCCGGCTTCCTTGCGCGCCACGGCCTCGCGCAGCAGACCGCTGAGCAGGCGCACGTCGTCGGCCACGTAGTCGAAGTCGGCCGGGCTCAGGGCCGACTTCGCGGCCGGCCGCGTGAACACCGCCATGAGCTCGCTCTGCGAGCGGTATTCGCGCATGAGCACCGGCGGCAGCTTTTCGCTGACCTTCATGAGGTCGGCCAGGTCGGTGATGTTGTGCTCGGAGATCAGGTTCTCGACCATGCCGATGCGCTCGAGCCGCGAGCCCGCGCGCAGCGCCTCGCCCACCTCGCTGGCCTTCACGCCGGCCACGTCGGCGATGGCCGCATAGGCCTCGGGCGCGTTGTTGACCTTGAACTCGACCAGGATGGAGCGCAGGTCGCGCTGGTAGCGCGCGAGCGTGCCGTAGAGCAGCAGCGCGCGCTCGGCGCGGTTGAGCTGCAGCAGCTCGGCCAGCGCGTCGATGTTCTTTTCCACCAGCGTGCTCTGCTTCTTGAGCGCCTGGCTCAGCCAGTCGCCCGTGACCGCCAGCACCGAGAGCAGGTCCTTGGGCGCTTCCTTGGCGTATTCGTCGAGGTAGAAGAACAGCGTGCCCTCTTCATAGGGGCCGCGCCACACGCCGTAGCGGTCCATGAATGCGCCGGTGGCGAGCTTGTCGTGGCCGGCCCAGAGGTCGTTGTCCTTGCAGCGGCGCTGCAGGAATTCGCGCAGGCGCTGCAGCACCGTGTGCGGCCACACCAGGTGGCGGCCAGCGAGCGACAGCAGGGTGTTGAGGTCGCGCCGCACGTTGAAGCGCGGGCCCTGGCGTGCGGCCAGCGTGAGCACGAAGTGCGAGCACATGAGATCGAGCACCGGGGCCTGGCGCAGGCCGTGCGGCACATGCAGGCGCCCTTCGCCCAGCGCGCGCGCTTCCGGCGGGCGGACCAGGGGAGTCGGTGACAAGGGCCTTTTGTTCATGTGCGAACCTCGGGCGACAACCTCCACGGTGGCGGGGCGCCTGGGAGTACGGCCCCTGTGCGGCGCACCATAACGCAGCTTGATGCCTGATGGAAGTGCGTGATGACAGGCGTTCCGGGGCTTTTTCCACGGCGGCGAGGCCACAATCGCGCCATGCTCCAGATCGACGACATCCGCGCCGCGGCCGCCCGCCTCGAAGGCCAGCTCCTGCGCACCCCCTGCGTGGAATCGCGCACGCTCTCGCAGCTCACGGGCTGCCAGGTGTTCCTGAAGTTCGAGAACCTGCAATACACCGCGTCCTTCAAGGAGCGTGGGGCCTGCAACAAGCTCGCGCAGCTCACGCCCGAGGAGCGCTCGCGCGGCGTGATCGCCATGAGCGCGGGCAACCACGCGCAGGGCGTGGCCTACCACGCGCAGCGCCTGGGCCTGCGCGCCGTGATCGTCATGCCGCGCTTCACACCCGGTGTGAAGGTGGAGCGCACCCGCGGCTTCGGCGCCGAGGTGGTGCTGCACGGCGATACGCTCGACGAGGCCCGCGCCCACGCGCGCGCACTGGCCGAGCGGCAGGGCCTGGTGTTCGTGCACCCCTACGACGACGAGGCCATCGTGGCCGGCCAGGGCACGGTGGCGCTTGAGATGCTGGCCGACGTGCCCGACCTCGACACCCTGGTGATCGCTGTCGGCGGCGGCGGCCTGATCGCCGGCATGGCCACCGCGGCCAAGGCGCTGCGCCCCGGCATCGAGGTGGTCGGCGTGCAGACCGAGCGCTTCCCCGCCATGGTCAACGCCATCAAGGGCACGCACCACGCGCAGGGCAGCAGCACCATCGCCGAAGGCATCGCCGTGGGCACGCCGGGCGAGGTCAACATCCCCATCGTGCGCGAACGCGTGGACGACCTGCTGCTGGTCGACGAAGGCGACATCGAGCAGGCCATCGTGATGCTGCTCGAGATCGAGAAGACCCTCGTCGAGGGCGCGGGCGCGGCCGGCCTGGCCGCGCTGCTCAAGCACCCGCAGCGGTTCCGCGGCCGGCGCGTGGGTCTGGTGCTGTGCGGCGGCAACATCGACCCGATGCTGCTGGCCTCGATCATCGAGCGCGGCATGGTGCGCGCGGGCCGCCTCGCGCGCATCGCCGTCAACGCGCGCGACGTGCCGGGCAATCTTGCGCGCATCACCGCCCTGGTGGCCGAGGCCGGCGCCAACATCGACGAGGTGCACCACCAGCGCGCCTTCACCCTGCTGGCGGCCCAGAACGTGGAGATCGAGCTCGTGCTGCAGACGCGCGGGCGCGAGCACGTGCAACAGGTGATCGACCTGCTCAATGGCGCGGGCTTTGCCGCGCACGTCCAGTAACCCCAGCCCCCCTGCCGCCATGGACCACGCCACGCTGCAAGCCGCCCTGCCCGAGTACTTCGCCCCCTGGGTCCAGGCCCTGGGCCTCACGGTCGAAAGCCACGCCGAGGGCGTGGTCACGCTGCGCCTGCCGCAAAGCGACCAGCTCAGCCGCGTGGGCGGCATGTTGTGCGGCCAGGCCATGATGGCCGCGGCCGACACGGCCATGGTGCTCGCGCTGATCCGCCACTTCGGCGCTTTCCGGCCCTGCACCACGGTGCAGATGAACACCAGCTTCCTCAAGCCGCTGTCGGGGCAGGACGCGCTGATCGAGGCGCGCGTGATCCGCGCCGGCAAGAGCCTGGCCTTCGGCGAGATCGACATCCGCGGGGCCGAGGACGGCAAGAGCGCCTGCCGCGCCACCACCACCTACGCGCTGCTCTGACGCGCACATCGCCTAAAATCCGCGTTTTTCGTCGTCACCGCACCGGAGCAGACATGGCCCAGCAACCGCAGCACACCCCCGAGCAGACCGAAGACGTGGTCGAGTCCATCACGCCGCTGATGCCCATCGTGCTGCCCATCGCCGGCGGCGTGCTCATGTTCCTGCTGGCCTTCATCGCCGTCTTCATGGCCTGATCCCCGGCAGCGCCCGAACCCGCGCGGCGTTCCGCGCCCCCGCCGAAGGCCCCCCACGGGGCCTTCGGCTTTTTTGCGTCCTTTCGTATGCATGCAAACCGATTCGGGCACGCCAACTGCATCACGTTATGCGGGGTTTGCATGTAACTGGGGTGTAACCCGCAGCCCCCGTCCCTAAAATTGCGCCATTGGCCGATCCGCGCCGCCGCGCCGACCGACCCGATCCGCCGCCCAGGCCCCCCAGGACAGCCGCTTTTGCGGCTGTCGGTGTCTTGAGCCGCCCCTGGTTTTCAACCTCTGGAGTCCGTCCGATGAACTCTCCCGTGATGCAGGGCCTGGCCCTCAACACCCCCTCCTACGTGAAGCACGCGCGGCTGATCGCCTGGGTGGCCGACATGGCTGCGCTGTGCAAGCCCGACCAGATCGTCTGGTGCGACGGCAGCGACGCCGAGTACGACCGCCTGTGCCAGCAGCTGGTCGACGCCGGCACCTTCAAGCGCCTGAACCCGGCCAAGCGCGCCAACAGCTACCTCGCGAGCACCGACCCGTCCGACGTGGCGCGCGTGGAAGACCGCACTTTCATTTGCAGCGAGCGCCAGGAAGACGCCGGCCCGACCAACAACTGGAAAGCCCCGGCCGAGATGCGCGCCACCCTGCAGCCGCTGTTCGACGGCTGCATGCGCGGCCGCACCATGTACGTGGTGCCGTTCAGCATGGGTCCGCTGGGCAGCCCCATCGCCCACATCGGCGTGGAGCTCTCCGACAGCGCCTACGTGGCGGTGAACATGAAGCTCATGACCCGCATGGGCAAGGCCGTGTTCGACGTGCTCGGCGCCGACGGCGACTTCGTGCCCTGCGTGCACACCGTGGGCGCGCCGCTGCAGCCCGGTGAAAAAGACAAGACCGTCTGGCCCTGCAACCCCACGGTCAAGTACATCGTGCACTACCCCGAGACGCGCGAGATCTGGAGCTACGGCTCGGGCTACGGCGGCAATGCGCTGCTGGGCAAGAAGTGCTTCGCGCTGCGCATCGCCTCCACCATGGGCCGCCAGCAGGGCTGGCTGGCCGAGCACATGCTGATCCTGGGCGTGACCAGCCCCGAAGGCAAGAAGTACCACGTGGCCGCGGCCTTCCCCAGCGCCTGCGGCAAGACCAACTTCGCCATGCTGATCCCGCCGCAGGGCTTCGAAGGCTGGAAGGTCACGACCATCGGCGACGACATCGCCTGGATCAAGCCGGCCGCCGACGGCCGCCTGTACGCGATCAACCCCGAGGCCGGCTACTTCGGCGTGGCCCCCGGCACCAACACGCTGACCAACCCCAACTGCATGGCCAGCCTGAACAAGGACGTGATCTTCACCAACGTCGCGCTCACCGACGACGGCGACGTCTGGTGGGAGGGCATGGGCGATGCGCCTGCGCACGCCATCGACTGGCAAGGCAAGGACTGGACGCCGCAGATCGCCAAGGAAACCGGCGCCAAGGCCGCGCACCCCAACGCACGCTTCACCGTCGCCGCCACCAACAACCCCGCGCTCGACAGCGCCTGGGACGATCCCAAGGGCGTGGCGATCGACGCCTTCATCTTCGGCGGCCGCCGCAGCACCACCGTGCCGCTGGTGACCGAAGCGCGCGACTGGACCGAAGGCGTCTACATGGCCGCCACCATGGGTTCGGAAACCACCGCCGCCGCCTTCGGCGCTCAGGGCGTGGTGCGCCGCGACCCGTTCGCCATGCTGCCCTTCACGGGCTACAACATGAGCGACTACTTCCAGCACTGGCTCGACATGGGCAGCAAGCTGCAGGCCCAGGGCGCCAAGCTGCCGGGCATCTTCTGCGTCAACTGGTTCCGCAAGGACGAGAGCGGCAAGTTCGTGTGGCCGGGCTTCGGCGAGAACATGCGCGTGCTCAAGTGGATGATCGACCGCATCGAAGGCCGCGGCCAGGGCGTGGAACACGCCTTCGGCACGAGCCCGCGCTACGAGGACATCCAGTGGAACGGCCTGGCCTTCTCGCGCGAGCAGTACGCCACCGTCACCGCGATCGACAAGGCCGCCTGGGTGAAGGAGCTGGAGCTGCACGCCGAGCTGTTCCAGCAGCTGGCCTACCACCTGCCGCGCGAGCTGACCGACACCAAGGCCCGCATCGAGCAGCGCCTGGCCGCCTGAGCGGGCGCCCCGCAGACGCAAAAAAGCCGCTCCTCGGAGCGGCTTTTTTCATGCGCGGGCGCTGGTCAGATGAAGTGCATCTTGGCGTAGCGGGCGCGGCTGGCGGCCAGACGTTCCCAGTAGCTGCGCGTGTCGACCGTGGCGGCCTGGGGCAGGCCGATCGGGGCCAGTGCATCGCTGAAGTCCTGGGCCGGGGCGGCTTGGGTTTCCAGTTCGACTTCGGCGCGGTTGCGCGCGGCGACCAGCTCGGTCATGAGGCGCGGGTCCTGGCGGGCCATTTCCCACAGGCGCATTTCGGCGCGGGCCTCGGCCAGCGAACGCGACCAGTCGTCGAGCGCGGCCACGGCGCGGCGGGCGCCGCGGCGGGCGGTGTCGGCGAACAGCGCGAGGCCGGCGAACACCAGGGCCCAGAGGCTGACCCAGGCGAGCATGAGGTGGCCATCGGCCCAGGTGTCGATCACCTGGTCGGCGATCACGACCAGCGTGGCGAGCACGGCGGCGAGCAGGAGGGCGCTCAGGCGGCGGGCGCCGTCGGAAGAGGCGGCGGGCGAAGCGGAAGCAGAGGCGGCAACAGACAGCGGTGCGGAGAGGGTGGTGCTCATGGCAACTCCTTGAAGAACACCCGGTGGGGTGCATGGGCGGTACTCTAGGGTTTACCCCGATATCTCGCCACTTTATTTTGATGATGGATACCATTCATCGTCATGATGAATCCGCCAAACTTCCGCACCTTCGACCTCAACCTGCTGCGCGTCTTCGACGAGGTGATGGCCGAGCGCAACCTCACGCGCGCGGCCCACAACCTGGCCATGACCCAGCCGGCGGTGAGCAACGCCCTGCGCCGCCTGCGCGAGCTGCTGGGCGACGAGCTGGTGCGGCGCGCGGGCTTCGGCGTGGAGCCCACGCCCGCGGCCATGGCGCTGTGGCCCGCGGTGCGCGAGGCGCTGGGCCTGCTGCGCGGGGCGCTCGCGCCCGGTGAGTTCGAGCCCGGCTCGGCGAGCAACACCTTTCACCTCGCCATGGCCGACGCCACCGCCGCCAAGCTGGTGCCCAGCCTGGTCAACATCTGCGAGGCCGAGGCCCCGGGCGTGAACCTGCGCGTGCTGCCGCTGACCACGCGCGATCCGCGCGAGCTGCTGGAAAGCGGCACGGTGGACGTGGCCATCGGTCACTTCCCGGCGGTCATCGCCGAACTCGGTGCGGCGCAGCAGCAGGACGAGCTGCCGCGCTTCGCCTTCCAGCGGCTCTACGATGGCCGCTACGTGGTGGTGATGCGCCGCGGCCACCCCATGGCCGGCCGCCCGCTCACGCTCGACGAGTACTGCGCGGCGCGCCACCTGCTCGTGAGTTTCTCGGGCCGGCCCTTCGGCTTCGTCGACGAGGCGCTGACCGCACGCTCGCGCATCCGCCGGGTGGTGCTCACGGTGAACCAGTTCTTCACCGCGGGGCGCGTGGTCACCACCACCGACCTGCTCACCGTGCTGCCGCGCCACTTCGTGTCGGCCACCGGCATGGAGAACGAGCTCGCGATCGCCGAGCTGCCGCTGGACGTGCCCGAGGTGCACGTGGACACGCTGTGGCACCGCCAGCGCCAGCACGACGGCGCGCACCGCTGGCTGCGCGAGGCCGTGGCCCGGGCCGCGCGCGACGGGCTGGGCGAGGCCGCGACAATCGGCGCATGAAGATCCAGTTGCTCAGCGACCTGCACCTCGAGGCCAACCCCGATTTCGAGCCACGCCCCGCCCCGGGCGCGGAGCTGCTGGTGCTCGCGGGCGACGTGGGCTCGTACCAGCGCCGCCGCGACGGCAGCACCATGCCCGAGCCCGACTGGGGCCTGGGCCGTTTCGCGGATTGGCCGGTACCAGTGCTGTTCGTCCCGGGCAACCACGAGTACGACGCGCTCGACGTGGACGACGCCCACGCCCGCCTGCGCGCCACCTGCGAACGCCTGGGCCTGCGCTGGCTCGAGCGCGAGACCTGGATCTGGCGGGGCGTGCGCTTCGTGGGCACCACGCTGTGGACCGACTACGACGCGATCCGCCCGCCGGGCACCGACCCCCTGCAGCAGCGCGAGAAAGCCTTTCGCGCCGCCAACCATTACCTGCGTAGCATGGCGAGCCAGCGCGGCGGCGCGCTGTTCGACGCCGCGGCCATGCGCGCGCTGGGCATCGAATGCCAGGCCTGGCTGCGCGACGCGCTGGTCCAGCCCTTCGACGGGCCCACGGTGGTGGTCACCCATTTCGCGCCCACGCTGCACAGCGCCGACCCGCGTTACGGCCTCACGCCGGGCACCGCGGGCTTTTGCAACGCACTCGACGATCTGCTGCCGCTCGCGGACCTCTGGCTGCATGGCCACCTGCACTGCCCGACCGACGTGCGCGTGGGCCGCTGCCGCATCAAGGCCAACCCGCTCGGCTACCGCGACAAGCACGAGCAGCTCGGATTCGATCCCGTGGGAACGGTGGACATCGGTCCGGCTTGATCCGGCTCAAGGCGCAAGGCGCAGGCCGGGCCCTACACTGCGCGCTCCTGCATTTCCTCTTCCCACAACACCAAGGAGCACCCGATGAAGATCCTGCTTGCTGTCGACGGCAGCGCCTACACCAAGAAAATGTTGGCCTACCTCGCGGCCCACGACGAGCTGTTCGGCAGCGACAACGACTTCACCGCAATCAGCGTGCAGGCCCCGCTGCCCCCGCGGGCCCGCGCGGCCGTGGGCGCCACGGTGGCCAACAAGTTCCACGAGGACGAAGCGGCCAAGATCACGGGGCCGGTGGCCAAATTCCTGCAGCGCCACGGCATCGCGGCCAAGGTGGTGCACAAGGTGGGCCCCGCGGGCGAACTCATCGCCAAGGCCGCCGACGCCGGCAAGTTCGACCTGGTGATCATGGGCTCGCACGGCCACGGCGCGCTGGGCAACCTGGTGCTGGGTTCGGTGGCCACCAAGGTGCTGGCCCAGTGCAAATCCCCCGTGCTGCTGGTGCGCTGAGCACCGTCGGCATCAGCGCGCGCGCAGGCCTTCGAAGCAGGTGCTGAGCACCATGTCGACGATCTGCTCGCGCGTGTAGAGCTCGGACATCTTGAGAAAGCCGAGCACCGGATCGCAGGCGCGCGCGTACAGCGTGTAGAGCACCGCGATGGGCGGCAGCGCAGGGCTGATGCTGCCGTCGGCCTGGGCCGCGGTGATCCACGCGCCCAGGCGCTCGCTCACATCCATCAGGCCGTCCATGTAGGCCTTGTTGTTGATCAGCGTGGTGCGCAGCGAGGAGTTCTCGCTCGGCAGCGAGGGCATCTCGCCATCGAGCTGCACCTCCATGGTCCAGCGCGCCACCGCCTTGAGCTGGTCGAGCGGGCGCGCGTTCGGGTCGGCCTGCAGGCCGTCAAGGAAGGCGCGCGCGCGGTCCATCACACGCACCATGGCCGCGGCGGCCAGGTCTTCCTTGCTCGGGAAGTGCTTGTACAGGCTGGCCTTGGCGATGCCCACGTCGGCCGCGACCTCGTCGACGGTCATGGCGTCGAAGCCCTTCTCGGCCAGGAAACGGTTGACCGCCGAAATGATGGCGTCCTCGCGGGCGAGGTGCATCTGCTCGCGAAAGCTGAGCTTGGGGGCGGCGGAGGACTTGGCGGCTGGCGGCATGGAAAGGCGATCGAGGCAAAAGCCCGTTGTGATCGCCGGATTCTGCCCGAGTTCAACCTGATCGTCGACTTCCTTACTTTTTGGTCGTCTTTAAGACTATTCAGTCTTCTTGCGAACAACATGGTTTAAATTTCCGCCGCGGTCTATGTTGACCGCGGCTTCAGGAAGGACCTCTGCATGAAGAAGACCCTCATTGCCTCCGTGCTCGCGTTCGGCGCCCTCGCTGCCGCCCACGCCAAGGACATCGTGGACACCGCCGTGTCCGCCGGCTCGTTCAAGACCCTGGTGACCGCGGTGCAGGCCGCCGGCCTGGTGGACACCCTCAAGGGCCCGGGCCCGTTCACGGTGTTCGCGCCGTCGGACGAGGCCTTTGCCAAGATCCCCAAGGACCAGCTCGATGCGCTGCTCAAGGACAAGGCCAAGCTCACCGCCGTGCTCACCTACCACGTGGTGCCGGGCAAGGTGATGGCCAAGGACGTGAAGGCCGGCAAGGTGAAGACCGTGCAGGGCGGCGAGATCACGGTGGGCACCTCGGGCGGTGTGACCGTGGACAACGCCAAGGTGGTGGCGACCGACGTGGCCGCGAGCAACGGCGTCATCCACGTGATCGACACGGTGATCATGCCCAAGTGAGGCCGGCGCGCAGGCGCTGCCCAGGCCCCGCCCGCGCGGGGCTTTTTTTTGCGCGCCTCAGAGCGGCGCGCGCAGGGCCCGGCCGGCCGCGTCGCGCAGCGCCGCGCTCAGCGCGTCGAGCACGTCAGAGCTCAGGTTCCAGCAGTGCCAGTGCAGCGCCACGCCCACGCGGTGGCGCGGCGCCAGGTCCACCAGTTCTCCGCGCGCGATGCGTTCGCGCACCAGCAGCTCGGGCACCACGCTCACGCCCCAGCCCGCGAGCACCGCGCGCACCTGGCCTTCGCTGGACGGCACGAAGCGCTGCTTGAGCACCACGCGCGAGAGGCCGAAGCGCTGTTCGACAAAGGCGTGCTGCAGCTGGTCCTTGCGGTTGAAGGCGATGAAGGGCAGGCGGTGGAAGTTCTGCGTGTTAAGGCCCTTGGGACAGTGCTCCAGCGCAAAGCCGGGCTCTGCCACCAGCACGTAGTCCATCACGCCCAGCGGCTCCATGCGGCAGCCGCGCAGCGCCTGGCCCAGCGAGGTCACGCAGCCCAGCACCTGGCCTTCGCGCAGCCACTCGTGGGTGAACTCCTGATCGTCGGCGATGATTTCCACCGGCAGGCCCGCGCGCGCCAGCGCGTCGAGGGCGGGCAGGGCCCAGGTGGCGATGCTGTCGGCGTTGATGGCCACCGAAATGCGCTCCTCGCCGCGGCCGCTGGCGGCGTTGCTGGGCGCGAGCTCCTTCAGGTCCTTCTCGAGGTCGGCGCGCAGCAGCCGCATCATCTTGGCGTGCTTGAGCATGAGCTGGCCCGCGGGCGTGGGCTTGAGCGGGCGGCTGCGCACGATCAGCACCGTGCCCACCTGCGCCTCGAGCGCGCGCAGCCGCTGCGACACGGCCGACTGCGTGATGGACAGGCGCTGCGCGGCGCGCTCGAAGCCGCCCTCTTCCACGATGGCGGCCAGGCATTCGAGGGCGTCGGGATCGAAGGTGCTCATCGGGGGTTCTTTCATCAGCCAAACTGATGAACTCGATTTTGCTTGAATCCCGCTTCATTTCGGACGGGGATTTCCCGACACTGGTGGCACAGGCGCACCGCGCCGGGAGATCCACCATGAAAGTCACCGTTCTGGGCGCCGGCATCATCGGCGTGAGCACCGCCTGGCACCTGCTGCAGCGCGGCCACGAGGTCACGCTCGTCGAGCGCCAGCCCGACGCGGCACTGGAAACCAGCTTTGCCAACGCCGCGCAGATCTCGGTCAGCTATTGCGAGCCCTGGGCCAACCGCGAAGCGCCGCTGAAAGCGCTCAAGTGGATGTTTTCGCCCACCTCGCCGCTGCTGTTTCGCCCGCAGCTCGACCCGGCGCAGTGGCGCTGGGGCCTGCAGTTCCTGGCGCAGTGCAACGACGCGGCCTTCGAGCGCAACGTGGCGCAGCTGGTGGCGCTGGGCTCGTACAGCCACGCGGCACTGAAAGACGTGGTGCGCGAGACCGGCATCGATTACCACCGGCTCGAGCGCGGCATCGCGCACTTCTACGTCGACCAGAAATCCTTCGACGGCGCGGCCGGTGCGGCCGAGCTCATGGGCCGCTTCGGCGTGAAGCGCCGCGTGGTCTCGCGCGACGAGCTGCTGCGCATCGAACCCGCGCTGGCCTCGTACGGCGATCGCATCGTGGGCGGCACCTTCACCGAAAGCGACGAGTCGGGCGACGCGCGCGTGTTCACGCAGCAGCTGGCTGCGCTGTGCGCCGCGCGCGGCGCGCGCCTGCTGTTCGGCCACGACATCGAGCAGATCGAGGTGGCCGGTGGCGCGGTGACCCATGTGCGGGTGCGCAGCCGCGACACCGGCGTGCTCACTGCGCTCAAGGCCGACGCCACCGTGGTGGCCTGCGGTTCGTACACCACGCCGCTGCTCGCGCGCATCGGCGTGCGCGTGCCGATCTACCCGGGCAAGGGCTACAGCGCCACGCTGCCGCTGCTCGAGCCCGAGCGCGCGCCCTTCGTGAGCATGATCGACGACAGCCGCAAGATCGCGCTCTCGCGCCTGGGCAACGAGCTGCGCGTGGCCGGCACCATTGAACTCGGTGGCTTCGACCTGTCGCTGGACACGCCGCTGGCCCGCAAACGCTGCGAGATGCTGGTGCGCCGCATCGAAGAGGTGTTCCCCGGCGTGGCCGACACGCGGCTGCCGGCCGAGGGCGGCAACCCGCGCTTCTGGACCGGCCTGCGCCCCGCGACGCCGACCAACATTCCCCTGATCGGCCGCCTGCCCGTGAAAGGCCTGTGGATCAACGCGGGCCACGGCACGCTGGGCTGGACGCACGGCGCCGGTTCGGGCAAGGCCCTGGCCGAGCTCATCAGCGGCGAACGGCCCGCCATGGCCTTCGGCTTCCACGGCTTCGAAGCCGACACGCGCCTGCCGCGCGCCGCGCGCGCTCAGGCGTCTCTCTCGCCTGGCTCGTAAAGCGTTTCGCGCCCCATGCGGTCGACGATGAGCTCGGCCGTCCAGGGCAGCATGAGCGAGCCGCAGCGGCTGTCGCGGTAGAGGCGCTCCAGCGGCAGGTGCTTCATCATGCTCTGGCCGCCACAGGTGCGGATGGCCAGGCGCGCGATGTCGTTGGCACCCTCCATCACCGTGTGGTGCGCGGCGTACAGGCGCAGCTTCTCGTCCTTGCCCGGGTTGGGCCGCGCTTCCTGAATGGCGCGCACGAACAGGCTCTTCATGGCCTCGAGCTGGATGCGCATCTGCGCCACCGCGATCTGCTTGGTCGGGTACTGGCGGCGTTTCACGGGCGGCTCGCCCTCGACCTCGCCGCGCAGGTACTTCACGGTGAAGTCGTAGGCCGCGTTGGCCAGGCCCAGGTAGGTGGGCGCGAGCGTGAAGAACATGGCGGGCCAGGTCTGCGCGCCGGTGAAGTAGATGCCGCGCGGCATGAGCTGCTCGGCGTCGCTCACGAACACGTCCTGGAAGTGCAGGTTGCGGCTGACGGTGCCGCGCATGCCCAGCGGGTCCCAATCGCCACTGATGGTCAGGCCCTCGCTGGTCGCGGGCACGCTGATGTACATCGTGTCGCGCGGGTCGGGGTCTTTGCCGTCCACGTCTTCGGTGCAGAGGATGCCGTAGTAGTCGGCCGCACCCGAGAGGCTGGCGAAAATCTTGCGGCCATTGATGCGCCAGCCGCCCTCGACCTTCTTCGCCGTGGTGCCGAAGGGTGCGCGCCCGGCCGCGGCGGCCGAGCCTTCGCTGAAGGGCTGGGCATAGAGCGCGCCGTCGTCGACGATGCGGCGGAAGTGCAGCTCGCGCCGCGCCGTGTGCTCGCTGCGCTGCGCGTCGGTCATGGGTATGCCGTCGGCGAGCACGCCCGTCCACATGGTGCTGCAGATGTGCATGTTCCAGGTGAGTGCGGTGGCGCCGCAGAAGCGGCCGATCTCGGCCGCCACCATCATGTAGGTGGGGTAGTCGGCGCCCAGGCCGCCGTGCTCGCGCGGCACGCAGAGCTTGAGGAAGCCAGCCTCGCGCAGGTCGTCGTAGTTGGCGAAGGGAAAGCTCGCCTCGCGGTCCCATTGCGCGGCGCGCGGCGCGAACTTCTCGCGGCCCAGGCGGTGGGCCACGGTGAGCAGTTCGCGCTGCAGCGGCGTGAAAGCCATGTCGCCCACGGCGGGCGTGAAGTCCAGGCCGGTGGACAGGGGGTCGCGGTTCATGGGCGTGTCTCCTTGGGGCGGTCTCAGTGCAGGTCGGCGTGCGGCGCGGGCGCGGGCTCGGCCAGAAAGCCCAGCAGCAGGCCGTCGAAGTCGTCGGGCGCTTCGAGGTTCATGAGGTGGCCGATGCCCTTGAGCTCGGCGTAGCGCGCGCGCGGAATGCTGTCGGCCATCTGCTTCATCACCGCGGGCGCGGCCACGCGGTCGAACTCGCCGCCGATGAGCAGCGTGGGCACGCGGATGTCGGCGAGCTGCTGCTGGCGGTCGAAGGTGACCAGGCATTCGAGCGCGCGCCGGTAGGTGGCCGCGGGCACACCGCCCATGCAGTGCTCGGCCAGGCGCAGGCCTTCGGGCAAGGCGCCCGGGCCGGTCATCTGCGGCACCAGCACCTGGGCCACTTCGGCCATGCTCTTGCCGGCGTCCAGCGGCGCGGTGCGCTGGGCGATGAACTGCTGCGCCCAGGCCTCGGCGCTGCGGCCGTCGGTGCGCTTGCCGAAGGCGGCCGAGGTGCCCGCGAGCACCAGGCGGCTGACCTTGTCGGGGCGTCGTGCCACCACCTCCTGCGCGACCATGCCGCCCATGCTGTGGCCCACCAGCACCACGCTCTCGCACTGCAGGGCGTCGATCAGGTCGACGCAGCTTTGCGCCAGGCCCTTGAAGGTGTAGGGCTCGATGGGCGCGCTGCGGCCGTAGCCCGGCATGTCCCAGGCGATGGCGCGGTAGCCCGCGCCCGCAAGCGTTTCGACCTGCGGCGCAAAGGCCAGGTGGCCACCGCCGATGCCGTGCAGCATGAGCACGGTGGGCCCGCTGCCGAGCGCGGTGAAGGTGGGCAGGCTGTTCATGCCACCACCTGCCCGGCATCGATCACCACCTGCCCGTCGAGCGCGACGGTGCAGTGGCGCAGCGGGAAGTCGAAGTGCCCGCGCGTGTGCCGGCCCGCGACCTCGTTGGCGCCGGTGCTGTAAAGGAAGTTGCCCGCGAAGGCGCGCAACTCGGTGCCGTTGAAATCGCGTTTGTCGTAGAGCGCCATGCTGTCCCAGCGCGCGCGCTCGTTGAGGCCGTAGCCCACGTGGCTCACCGCATAGGCCTCGGGCTCGTTCCAGGCCGCGTAGTGGCTGCGCAGCAGCTCGGCATCGACGCCGCGGCCCTCGATGCGCGTGACCGTGTCGGCCTCGACGGTGAGCGCGATCGGCCGCTCGATGTAGCGCTTGAAGGTGAGGTTGACGTCGCCCTCGGCCAGCACCAGCGTGCCGTTGACCGTGCCCGCGGCAGGAAAGCCCAGCACCAGGCCGCCGGGCCAGTGCGTGAGCGTGCCGGGCCGCGTGGTGCTGCCCCAGTTGCCGCCGAACACCGCGCCGGCCAGGTCGATGTGCAGGTCGGTGCCCGCGGCCGAGGTCACGCGCATGCGCTGGGCGCCGCGCAGGCGCTTCACGTGCGCCTTCACGCGCGCTTCGGTGGCCTCGTCGGGCAGCAGGCGCATCAGCGCCTCGGGGTGTTCGTTGCTCACGTAGACCACGCGCGGCTGCGTGCCGCCCGCGCCCGCGAGGATGGCGGGCAGCTCGGGCGCGTGCATCAGGCCCTCGGCGGTGCAGTCGATCACGAGCTGGCTGCCCGCGAGCGCGGCGATCACCGGCTGCAGCTGCTGGATCGCGGGGCAAGCGCCGGTGGAGCGCTGCACCGGCTCGCTGGTGCTGAACACCGAAGGCAGCGTGAGGCGGAAGCAGCGCGCGCCCAGCCGCGCCGCGGCCAGGTGCGCCAATTCCACCAGCACGGGCCGGCTTTGCGTCTCGCCGAGAATCGCCACCACTTCGCCAGCCTGCAGCGCACAGCGCCGCAGCATGGCCTCGAAGGCGTCGATCCAGGCGGGTTCGATCCGCTCCTGCAGCATCCGGTCTCCTTGTCGCGGGTGGGGGTTGGTCGTCTGGCGGCCATTATTCATGAAAATTCATGTAAATTGCAGCCCATGTCTCCTGCCCGTCAATCCGGCCTGGTGGCGCGCCCGCCCGATTTTTCGGCGCAGGAGTTCCGCGCCTCACTGGGCATGTTCGCCACCGGCGTCACCATCGTGACGGCGCGCACCGCCGATGGCACGCTGGTGGGCCTGACCGCCAACTCCTTCAATTCGGTGTCGCTGTCGCCGCCGCTGGTGCTCTGGAGCCTGGCGCACCGCGCGGGCTCGATGGCGGCCTTCCGCAACGGCCAGCACTACGCGATCAACGTGCTCGCGGCCGACCAGCAGGCCCTGGCCGAGCGCTTCGCCGCGCGCGACATCGACCGCTGGGCCGGCGTGGCCTTCAGCGAGGGCGGCAACGGCGCGCCGCTGCTGCAGGGCGCGGCCGCGGTGTTCGAGTGCTTCAACCGCAGCCAGTACACCGAAGGTGACCACGTGATCTTCGTGGGCGAGGTCGAGCGCTGCGCCCACCGGGCCGAGGCCTCGCCCCTGCTCTTTCACGGCGGCCGCTTCTACACGGAGCACCCCTTGTGAGCGCAGCGCACGATCCGCCGCCGGGCCGCCCCAAGGCGGATCAGTCCCCTCGGGGGGCAGCGACCCGCGCAGCGGCGGAGCGTGGGGGCGAGCGTTTCACCCACGACTATCTGGGCTACCTGCTCGGCCAGGCCAACCACGCGCTGTTCAAGGACTTCGACGCCCAGGTGCGCGAAGCGGGCCTGGGCTCGCTCGAGTGGCGCGTGCTCGCGGTGCTCAGCGGCGAGCCGCCCATGAGCGTGGGCCGGCTCGCGCACGAGGTGCTGAGCCAGCAGCCCACGGTGACCAAGCTGCTGCAGCGCCTGGTCGCGCAGGGCTGGGTGGCCTTGCAGGACGACCCGGCCGACCAGCGCCGCACGCTGGTGGCCATCACGCCCGCGGGCCGCGAGAAGGTGCAGCCGCTGCTGCGCCGCGCGCGCGCCCACGAGGCCGAGGTGCTGGGCGAGCTCTCGGCCGCCGAGGTGCAGCGCCTCAAGGCCCAGCTGCGCCGCCTCGCGCAGCCGCGCTGACGACACCCCCGGGGCCCGGCCCGGGCCACAATCGCGCCCCATGTCTGCCACGCCCGAACGCAAACCCCACCTCGACGCCCTGGCCATCGCGCTGCTCATCGTGTGCTGCGCCTTCTGGGGCTTCCAGCAGATCCTCATCAAGGTGGCCGCCACCGAGGTGCCGCCGCTGTGGCAGGCCACGGTGCGCTTCTGGGGCGCGACCGCGCTGCTGTGGCTGTGGTGCGTGGCGCGCGGCGTGCCGCTCTTCAACCGCGACGGCACGCTGGGCGCGGGCCTGCTCGCCGGCCTGCTGTTCGCGGGCGAGTTCAGCTTCATCTACCTGGGCCTGCAGTTCACCAGCGCCTCGCGGCTCACGGTGTTCCTCTACACCAGCCCCTTCGTGGTGGCGCTGCTGCTGCCGCGCGTGGTGCCCAGCGAAACCCTGCGCCGCGTGCAATGGGCCGGCCTGTCCATCGCCTTCGTGGCCGTGGCCCTGGCCTTCAGCGAAGGCTTCCTGCACGCCTCGCCGGTGGCGGGCCAATGGCGCGGCGATGCCATGGGCCTGGCCGCGGGCATTCTCTGGGGCCTGACCACGCTCACCATCCGCGCCAGCCGCATGGCCAGTGCCAGTGCCGAGAAAACGCTCTTCTACCAGGTGGCCGTGACCGCGGCCGTGGCGCCGGTGCTCTCGCTGCTGCTCGGTGAGCCCTGGGGCTTTCACTACTCGGCGCGCGCCTGGGGCTCGATCGCGCTGCAGAGCGTGGTCGGCGCTTTCGCGAGCTACCTCACCTGGATGTGGATGCTGCGCCACTACCCCGCGACGCAGATGAGCACCTTCACCTTCCTTACGCCGGTGTTCGCGCTGGTGTTCGGCGTGCTGCTGCTGGGCGAGCCGCTCACGGTGCAGCTCATACTGGCGCTGGCGGGCGTGGCGCTGGGCATCGTGCTGGTGAGCCGGCGCTAGCGGGGGCGGGAACAGAGCGCGCGCCCCTGCCACCCAGGCCGGTCCCAGGGGAGCGGTTGTCGGGCCATTCGGTTCGCCCGTGTCTCCGTGCACGGACCGGAGCCCATTCATGAAGACCTTCCCAGTGTTGTCCGCCCTCGCGCTGTCGCTCGCCCTCTCCGCCTGCGGCGGTGGCGGCGGTGGCGGTGGCGGTGATGCACACACCCCGGCCACGCCGTCGTTGTCGCTCGCGGAGTTCGCGGGCGTGTGGAAGCCGGACGCCACCGGCGCCTGCGCCCCCTCGTTCGCCTACAACCCCGCGTACAGCAGCCGCTTGCGCAGCCACACGATCACCGCCACCAGCGGCGACACGCTCGATCTCAAGGTCACCATCGACCTGTTCACCGACACCGCCTGCGCGGTGCCCAAGGGTGTGGTCGAAGAGGGCTTCACGCTGCCGGTCGCGGCAGTCACGCTGCCCACGCGCGCCAACGCCATCCGCGGGCAGGCCCTGTTCATGTCGAGCCACTCGAGTGCGGTGGACGGCAATGGCATCAGCCTCACCCGCATTCCGGACGGCAGCGCCGCCGGCCTGGGCACGGGCCGCCTGCTCGCCGACGTGCAGGACGGCCAGCTCTTCCTCACGCCCGCCGTCCAGGGCGTGGCTGTGGACGGCGCGGGTTACCCGCTTGCCCTCGACCCGGCGCGGGTGTTCGTGCACTGAGCCCGCGCCCCCGCACTCAGGCCCGCTCGCGCGCCAGCTGCACGTACCAGTCGAGACAGCCCGGGTTGGCCATGGCCTCGCGGTTGATGACCTTCTCGATCGGCTGGCCCAGCAGCAGCTTCTTGATCGGCAGCTCCTGCTTCTTGCCCGAGAGCGTGCGCGGGATCTCGGCCACCTGGTAGATCGCGTCGGGCACGAAGCGCGGCGACAGCGCGCTGCGGATCGCGCCACGCAGGCGCTCGCGCAGCGCGTCGTCGAGCGTGTGGCCCTCGCGCAGCACCACGAACAGCGGCATCCAGCTCTCGCGGCCCAGGTACTCGAGGTCGACCACCATGGAGTCGAGCACCTCGGGCAGGGCCTCGACGGCGCTGTAGATCTCGCTGGTGCCCATGCGCAGGCCGTGGCGGTTGATGGTGGCGTCGGAGCGGCCGTAGATCACGCACGAGCCGTCGGGCAGGATGCGCAGCCAGTCGCCGTGCCGCCACACCGCGCCGGCCTCGGGCCCGAGATCGCCGCCACCGGGCTTGCGGCCGTGGCCGGGCGGGTAGGCGTCGAAGTAGCTGCCGATGAGGCGGCGGTTGTCCACGTCGCCCACGAAGTGCAGCGGCATCGAGGGAATGGGCTGCACGCACACGAGCTCGCCCACCTCGTCGATCACGGCCTGGCCTTGCTCGTTCCACGACTCCACCGCGCAACCGAGCAGCCGGCACTGCATGCGCCCGGGCACCTGCGGCAGTTCGCGGTGACCGCCGATGAAGGCCCCGGCGAAATCGGTGCCGCCGCTGATGTTGCACCACCAGATGTCGTGCTGCGCCGGGTTGGCGGCGATCGCGGCGAACTGCGCGCTGCCCCAGCGCTGCGCGTCTTCCGACAGCGGTGAGCCCGTGCTGCCCAGCGCGCGCACGCGCGAGAGGTCGCCGCAGGTGGACAGGTCCACGCCCGCCTTGAGGCAGTTGGCGTAGAAAGCCGCGCCCGCGCCGAAGAAACTCACGCCGGTCTCGGCCGCGAAGCGCCACAGCGTGGTCCAGTCGGGCCGCTCCTTGGCGCCTCCGGGGTTGCCGTCGTAGATGACGCAGGTGGTGCCGTTGAGCAGGCCGCTGACCTGCGCGTTCCACATCACCCAGCCCGTGGAGCTGTACCAGTGGTAACGCTCGCCCCAGTTGTTGGGGTCGTAGCTGCAGCCGATGTCGTTGTGCAGGATCTTGAGCGCCATGCCCACCAACACCGTGCCGCCGTGGCCGTGCACGATGGGTTTGGGCAGGCCGGTGGTGCCGCTCGAATACACGATCCACAGCGGGTGGTCGAAGGGCAGCCACTCGGGCTCGAAGGCGGCGGTGGCCGCGTCGTCGCGCGCGCACACGGCCTCGAAGTGGGCGCAGGGCGCGGCCTGCGCGAGCGCACGCGCCTTCGCCTCGGGCGTGTCGGCCAGGTTGGTGTGCAGCACCACGTGGCGCAGCGTGGGCAGGGCCGCACGAAGTTCGGCCACCACGCCCAGGCGGTCGATGTCGCGCTGGCCGTAGGTCACGCCGTCACAGGCGATCAGGGCCACGGGCTCGATCTGGCGGAAGCGGTCGAGCACGGCGTTGGTGCCCATGTCGGGCGCGCACACGCTCCACACCGCGCCGATGCTCACCACCGCGAGGAAGGCGATCGCTGTCTCGGGGATGTTGGGCAGGTAGGCGGCCACACGATCGCCGCGGCGCACGCCCTGCTCGCGCAGGTGCAGCGCGAGTGCGGCCACCTGGCGCTGCAGCTCGGGCCATCCGAGCTCGCGCGCCAGGCCTTTTTCGTTGCGCGAGATCAGCGCCGGCATGCCCGCCGCGTGGGCCGGGGCCACGTGCCGCAACACCTGGTGCGCGTAGTTGGCGCGCCCGCCCGGGAACCAGTGCGTGCCGGGCATGGTGTTGGCGGCCAATACCCGCCCCCCCTCCGGCCGCATCTGCAAACTAAAGTATTCGTCCACGCTGCCCCAGAAGGCCTCCAGGTCGGTCACCGACCAGCGCCACAACGCGGGGTAGTCCTCGAAACGCAAACCCCGGTGGGTCGCGAGCCAGTCGGTGTAGCGGCGGATCTGGGGAATGTTGGGCGGTTGGGGCATGGTGGGCTCGGGTCGGGTGGGAGCAGGTTAGCGGCACGCCGCGGCCCTGTCTGTCACGCGGGCTGCGGCCCCGGCCCCGGCGGTCCGCACCTGCCGACACCATGGAACAGACCGCACCGCCACTGCGCACCCTCCGCCAGGAAACCATCCTCGTCACCGCCGAGCGCCTGTTCGCCGACCACGGCTTCCACGGCGTCACGCTGCGCCAGATCGCCGACGCCGCGCGCGTGCCGCTGGCCCTCGTGGGCTATTACTTCGGCCGCAAGCACGACCTGTTCAGGGCCGTGTTCCACCACCGCGCGGCCTGCCACCATGCGCGCCTGGCCACGATCGACGAGGCCCGCCGCCACGCACGCGAGGCGCAAGGCCTGCTGCGCATCGTCGAGGCCTTCGTGCTGCCGCTGGTGCACCTGCGCCACAACCCGTCGACCGCGGCCTACGCGCGGCTGCTCGCGCGCGAGCTGCAGCAGGGCTCGCCCGTGACCGAGCACCCCATGGGCGCGGGCTTCGACCCCCTGGTGCAGCGCTTCATGCTCGCGCTGGGCGAGGCCGTGCCCACGGCCGGCCCGACCGAGATCGCCTGGGGCTGCCAGTTCACGCTCGGCGCGGTGGCGCTGCACCTGCGCGACCGGCGCATCGAGCAACTGCTGCCAGGGGGCGCGCTCGGCTTCGACCGCACGGCCGCGCCGCGGCTCGTGGCCTACGCGGTCAGCGGGCTCGCGGCCGTGCTGCACGGCGGCGGTGCGACCGATGCCCGCGCCCAGACCTGATCGCCGTGCCCCTGCCCGCGCCTGGGCGACGCCACCGGCGCGGCACTTGCTTGCACAATCGCCGCCACCCAAACCAAGAAGGAGCGAGCGAGATGGGGCTGTTCAACTGGACCGAAAAAAGCGCCAGCACACTGGCACAAGGCGGCGTGATCGCGCCCGATGAACGACTGCCGTGGCCCCAGACCACGGTGATGGGCGTGCAGCACGTGATCGCCATGTTCGGCGCCACCGTGCTCGCGCCGCTGCTGATGGGCTTCAACCCCAACGTGGCCATTCTCATGAGCGGCATCGGCACGCTCATTTTCTTCCTCATCACGGGCGGCAAGGTGCCGAGCTACCTGGGCTCGAGCTTCGCCTTCATCGGCGTGGTCATCGCGGCCAGCGGCTACGGCGGCACCGGCCCCAACCCCAACCTGGGCGTGGCGCTCGGCGGCATCATCGCCTGCGGTGTGCTCTACATCCTGATCGGCTTCGTGGTGCAGGCCGTGGGCACGGGCTGGGTCGAGCGCCTCATGCCGCCCGTGGTCACGGGCACCGTGGTGGCGGTGATCGGCCTGAACCTGGCGGCCATCCCCATCAAGAACATGGCGCCCACCGGCTTCGACGCCTGGATGCAGGCCATCACCTTCGTGAGCGTGGGCCTGGTGGCCGTGTACACGCGCGGCATGGTGCAGCGGCTGCTGATCCTCGTGGGCCTGATCGTGGCCAGCGTGATCTACGCCGTGCTCACCAACGGCATGGGCCTGGGCAAGCCGATCGACTTCAGCGGCATCGCCAACGCGGCCTGGTTCGGCATGCCCGCGTTCTCGGCGCCGGTGTTCAGCGCGCAGGCCATGCTGCTGATCGCGCCCGTGGCCATCATCCTGGTGGCCGAGAACCTGGGTCACGTGAAGGCCGTGAGCGCCATGACCGGCCGCGACCTCAACCCCTACCTGGGCAAGGCCTTCATCGGCGACGGCATCGCCACCGTGGTGAGCGGCGCCGCGGGCGGCACCGGCGTGACCACCTACGCCGAGAACATCGGCGTGATGGCCGCGACCAAGATCTACTCCACCGCCATGTTCGTGGTGGCCGCGGTGATCGCCGTGGTGCTGGGCTTCAGCCCCAAGTTCGGCGCGCTGATCCAGACCATCCCGCTGGCCGTCATGGGCGGCGTGTCCATCGTGGTGTTCGGCCTGATCGCGATCGCGGGCGCCAAGATCTGGGTCGACAACAAGGTCGATTTCTCGGACAACCGCAACCTGCTCGTGGCCGCCATTCCCATCATCCTCGGCACGGGCGAGTACACCCTCAAGTTCGGCGGCTTCGCGCTCGGCGGCATCGGTACCGCCACCTTCGGCGCGATCCTGCTGTACTGGCTGCTGGGCCGCGGCAACGCCAAGGCCTGAAAACAAGGGGCGCCGGCCGCGGTGGCGGCGCCCCGGGCCGCGCGTTCAGCGCCGCTCGCAGCGGCCTTCCGACGTCGACTGGCCGCGGAAATCGCTGCGCCAGGTCAGCGTGGCCGTGTCGAGCTGGATGCGCTCGTTGTCCAGCGACGTGAGCAGCACGGTCTCGTACACAGTGAAGGTGTAGACCGGCACGCCGTCGATGGCGACGCCGCGGATGCGGCGCTCGTCGAGCGTGAAACGCACCTCGCGGACCCAGTTGGTGCGCGCGGGCAGGTACACCGCGTCGCAGGCCAGCACCACCTCGGCCGGGCGGCTCGCCGGGGCCTGTGCCCGTGCGGGGCCGAACAGCGCGGCCAGGGCCAGCGCCGCGGCCAGGCCGCGTGCGGTGCCCCGGTTCACGCGGCGTCCCCCTGCTGCAGGCGCTGGCTCTTCCAGTACACGTCGTCGCCGCCGTTCATGCGGTTGAGCACGCGCGCGAGCACGAACATCAGGTCGGACAGCCGGTTCAGGTACTGGCGCGGCGCATCGTTCACCGGCTCGGCCTGACCCAGCGCCACCACCGCTCGCTCGGCGCGGCGCGCCACGGTGCGGCACACATGGGCCTGGCTGGCGGCGCGGTTGCCCGCGGGCAGGATGAACTCCTGCAGGCGCGGCAGGGTGGCGTTGTGCTCGGCCAGGGCGGCGTCGAGCGCGGCCACGGCCTCGGGCTTGAGCAGCTCGTAGCCGGGGATGGAGAGCTCGCCACCCAGGTTGAACAGCTGGTGCTGGATCTCTACCAGCAGCGCGCGCACGTCCGGCGGCAGCGCTTCGCACAGCAGCAGGCCGATGTGGGAGTTGAGCTCGTCCACATCGCCCATGGCGTGCACACGCAGGCTGTCCTTGGAGACGCGGGTGTTGTCGCCCAGGCCGGTGGTGCCGGCGTCGCCGGTGCGCGTGGCGATCTGCGTGAGTCGGTTGCCCATGGTGATCCTCGTCGAACGGAAACCGATTGTGCGCGATGCCCTGCACGTAACAGGCCTTAGGGAAATGTGAACCGCGTGAAGCCGCGGTCAAGCGCGCAACGCCCGGCAAAAAGCCTGGCGCGCGGCGCCGCCCCGGGCTGCAATGCGGCTTCGTTCCACAGCCTCTGACCTCCATCCATGCGACGAAGCTCCGACACGCCCGCCCGCAGCCGACTGCACTTCGAAGGCCGCAGCGTGCAACTGATCGCGGCCTGGACCCTGGCCATGGGCGGCCTCACCGCGGCCCACAACACCCTGCCCTCGCGCCACGCCAGCAGCGGCGCCAGCACGCAGTCGGCCCCGTCGGCGGCCACGGGCAGCCTGCCGCCGCTCACGGCGCGCCTGCCGCGCCCATGACCCCGCGCTGAGCGCAGCGGCCAGGCCCGGGCGTAAACTGCCGCGTTCTGCAGAACACGCGCCGGAGACCGCCCATGAACGCCCCCACCGACATCACCCACCTGCTGCCCACGGTGGCGCAGCGCGAGGTGCCCGCCGACTTCATCGCCGCGCTGCAGGCGCGCTTCGGCGCCCAGTGTTCCACCGCGCTGGCGGTGCGCGAGCAGCACGGCCGCGACGAGTCGACCTTCACCGTGCCGCCGCCGGCCGCCGTGGTGTTCGCGCAGTCCACGCAGGATGTGGCCGATGCCGTGGCCCTGTGCGCACAGCACAAGGTGCCCGTGATCCCCTTCGGTGTGGGGTCCTCGCT
The DNA here is from genome assembly GCF_011388215.1 of Hydrogenophaga crocea. Classification (NCBI taxonomy): domain Bacteria; kingdom Pseudomonadati; phylum Pseudomonadota; class Betaproteobacteria; order Burkholderiales; family Comamonadaceae; genus Hydrogenophaga; species Hydrogenophaga crocea. The sequence goes on along the minus strand of NZ_CP049989.1, from coordinate 3,721,528 downwards.
CGAAGGCCACCTGCTCGCGGTGCAGGGCGGCATCAGCATCGACGTGGGCCGCATGGACAAGGTGCTGTCCATCAACGCCGAAGACCTCACCGTGACGGTGCAGCCGGGCGTGACGCGCAAGGCGCTCAACGAGGCCGTGAAGAGCGAAGGCCTGTTCTTCCCCATCGACCCGGGGGCCGACGCCTCCATTGGCGGCATGACGGCCACGCGCGCCAGCGGCACCAACGCCGTGCGCTACGGCACCATGCGCGAAAACGTGCTCGCGCTCGAGGTGGTCACGGCCCGCGGCGAGGTGCTGCGCACCGGCACGCGCGCCAAGAAAAGCAGCGCGGGCTACGACCTCACACGCCTGATGGTGGGCAGCGAGGGCACGCTGGGCGTGATCACCGAAGTCACGCTCAAGCTCTACCCGCTGCCCGAGGCGATTTCGGCCGCCATCTGCTCCTTCCCCACGATCGAGGCCGCGGTGCGCACGGTGATCCAGGTGATCCAGCTTGGCGTGCCGATCGCGCGCTGCGAGCTGATCGACGCCAACACCGTGCGCATGGTCAACGCCCACAGCAAGCTCGGCCTGCGCGAAGAGCACATGCTGCTGATGGAATTCCACGGCTCGCCCGCCAGCGTGCAGGAGCAGGCCGAGACGGTGCAGGAGATCGCCAGCGAGTTCGGTGGCAACGCCTTCGAATGGGCCACCACACCCGAGGAGCGCACGCGCCTGTGGACCGCGCGGCACAACGCCTATTTCGCGGCCATCCAGAGCAAGCCCGGCTGCCGCGCCGTGAGCACCGACACCTGCGTGCCCATCAGCCGCCTGGCCGACTGCCTGCTCGATTCCGTGGCCGAGGCCGACGCCGCCGGCCTGCCCTACTTCCTCGTGGGGCACGTGGGCGACGGCAACTTCCACTTCGGCTACCTGATCGACCCCGACAGCGCCGAAGAACGCCGCATCGCCGAGGCGCTCAACGTCAAGCTCGTGGCCCGCGCGCTGCGCCTCGAAGGCACCTGCACCGGCGAACACGGCGTGGGCCTGCACAAGATGGGCTTCCTGCTCGACGAAGCCGGCGCGGGCGCGGTGGAGATGATGCGCACCATCAAGCGCGCGCTCGACCCGGACAACATCCTCAACCCGGGCAAGATCTTCGCGCTCTGAGCGGGCGCCCCCGGCCGGGGGGCGCCCGAAGCGCGGTGGGCGCTCAGCTGTTCCTCAGCCGCTCGATGATGCCGTTCAAGGCTTCCAGCGAGCCGAACTGGATCGCCAGCTCGCCCATCTCTTCCACGCGGCCGTGGCGCTTCACGCGCTTTTTCACGCGCACCTCGACCTCGGCGGTCAGCAGGTCGGCCAGCTCCTCTTCCACGCGCCGGATGTCGCGCGACTTTTCCTTGCGCGGCTTCTGCGGCGCGAGCGCGAACTCGGCGGCGAGCTTCTTCACCAGGTTCTCGGCCTCGCGCACCGAGTACTGCTTGGTCGCGATCTGATTCGCCGCCGTGATCTGCGTGGCCTTGTCCAGCGGCAGCAGGGCGCGCGCGTGGCCCATGTCGAGGTCGCCGGCCATGAGCATGGTCTGCACCGGCTCGGCGAGCTGCAGCAGGCGCAGCAGGTTGCTGGCCGCGCTGCGCGAACGGCCCACGGCCTGGGCCGCCTGCTCGTGAGTGAGCCCAAACTCTTTCACCAAGCGCTGCAGGCCGTGCGCCTCTTCGAGCGGGTTGAGGTCTTCGCGCTGGATGTTCTCGATCAGCGCCATCGCCGCGGCCGACTCGTCGGGCACCTCGCGCACCAGCACCGGCACCTCGCTGAGGCCCGCGAGCTTCGAGGCGCGGAAGCGCCGCTCGCCCGCGATGATCTCGTGCTTGCCCGCGTTCGGGCCGCTCGCGAGCTTGCGCACCAGGATCGGTTGCATGATGCCCTGGGCCTTGATGCTCTCGGCCAGTTCGTAAAGCGCACCCTCGTCCATGCGCGTGCGCGGCTGGTACTGGCCGGCCACGAGCTGGTCGAGCGGCAGCGTGGACGGCGCGCCGGCCTGGGCCTCGGTGCCCGCGGGCGTGTCGTCGACCTTGGGGCCGAGCAGGGCTTCGAGGCCGCGGCCCAGGCCCTTGGGTTTTTTGGTGACCATCAGTGCGTGTCTTTCTGGAGTTCCTGGAGCCAGGCCCGGCCCTGGGGCCAGTCGCCCAGGCCCGAGTCGGCGTTGATGTGGCCGGCGTTGCCGAGGTCGATGAAGCGCGCACCCCAGTCGGCCGCGAAGCCCTGGGCGCGTTCGAAGCTGCAGTACGGGTCGTCGTGGCTGCCCACGAGCACGGCCGGGAAAGGCAGGCGCTGGCGCACGATGGGCGACCAGCTCGGCAGCTGATCGCGCAGGTCGGGCCGCTCGCTGTCGCCCGGCGCCACCAGCAGCGCGCCACGCACGCGCGCGGTGCTGCGCGAATGCGCGGCCCAGGCCGCCGTGAGGATGCAGCCCAGGCTGTGGGCCACGAGCACCACCGGGCCGTCGGCGCCGAGCACCACGTCTTCGAGGCGGGCCATCCAGTCGCCGCGCTGGGGTGTCATCCAGTCGTGCTGCTCGACGCGGCGGTAGCCGTGGGCCTTTTCCCAGCGGCTCTGCCAGTGGGCGGGGCCGCTGTTCTGCCAACCCGGCAGGATCAGCACGTTCTCGGGTTTCACGTGAAACGCCCTCCCCTTACATCTTCTTGATGCGCTGGACCATCTCTTCGGCAAAGGCGACGAAGGCCTGGCTGCCGCGCGCGGCCGGATCGAACACCACGCCGGGCAGACCGTAGCTCGGCGCTTCGGCCAGGCGCACGTTGCGCGGGATCACGGTGTCGAACACCTTGTCGCCGAAGTGGGCCTTGAGCTGGTCGCTCACCTGCTGCTGCAGGGTGATGCGCGGGTCGAACATCACGCGCAGCAGGCCGATGATCTGCAGGTCTTTGTTGAGGTTGGCGTGCACCTGCTTGATGGTGTTGACCAGATCGGTCAGGCCTTCGAGCGCGAAGTACTCGCACTGCATGGGCACGATCACGCCGTGCGCCGAACACAGGCCGTTGAGCGTGAGCATGCTGAGCGAGGGCGGGCAGTCGATCAGCACGAAGTCGTACTGGTCGGCCACCGCGGCCAGGGCCTGCTTGAGGCGGCGCTCGCGGCGCTCCACCTCCACCAGTTCCACCTCGGCGCCCGCGAGCTCGCGGTTGGCGCCGAGCACGTGGTAGCCGCACTTCTCGGAGAACACCGCGGCCTCGGCCACCGACGCGGACTCGAGCAGCACGTCGTACACCGACAGCGCCATGGCGCGCTTGTCCACCCCCGAGCCCATGGTGGCATTGCCCTGGGGGTCGAGGTCGACCATGAGCACGCGCTGCCCCACCTTGGCCAGCCCCGCCGCCAGGTTCACCGTGGTGGTCGTCTTGCCGACGCCGCCCTTCTGGTTCGCAACACAAAAGATCTTGGCCATGGGGCTTACTTGGACAGGGCCAGCTTCACACCGAAGCCGATCAGGAACACACCCGCCACCTTCTCGAGCACGCGGCCGATCGTGGGGTTGGCGCGCAGGCGCTCGGCCAGGAAGTGCACGATCAGCGTCATGCCCAGGCCGTAAGCGAAGGTGAGCGCCGCGATGGTCGCGGCCATGGCGCCGAAGGTGATCAGGCCCTGGTGGCGGGCCGGGTCCACAAACAGCGGGAAGAAGGCCATGTAGAACACGATGGCCTTGGGATTGAGCAAGGTGATGGCCGCGGCCTGCTGGAAGTACTGGCGCGGGCGGATGTTGAGCACCGGCGCGTCGCCGGGCTTGGCGCTGAGCATCTTCCAGCCCAGCCAGGCCAGGTAGATCGCGCCCAGCCACTGCACCGCGCCGAACAGCGCGGGCGTGGCGGCCAGCAGCGCGGCCACGCCGGCCACGGCCGCCCACATCAGCACCTGGTCACCGGCGATCACCCCCATGGTGGCGGCCAGTCCGCCCTTCACGCCGCCCTTGCTGGTCGAGGTGATCAGGGCCAGGTTGCCCGGCCCGGGAATGGCGAGAAACACGACGATGGCGATGACAAAAGCGCCGTAGTCCGCGATGCCGAACATGGTGGTGGCCCCTCACAAAAGAGGGTCGAGTGTACGTGAGGGGCCGCGCGGAACCGGCCCGCCCCGCGTCGCCGGGCGCGCTCAGGCGCGGCGGTCGCGCATCCAGACGATGCAGCGGTCGGCCTTGAGGCCGGGCACGGCGATCGGTTCCACGTGAAACACGTCGATGCCGGGCGGCAGTGCGAGCAGTTCGGCCTGCGGGTGCTTGCCCTTGAGGGCCATCCACACGCCCCCGGTCTGCAGCGCCTTGTGCGACCAGTCCACGAAGTCGACCAGCGCCGCGAAGGCGCGCGAGGTGATGACGTCGAAGCCCTCCTCCCCCCGGCGGCGATCCAGGCTCTCGACCCGGGTGTGCAGGCCGTGCAGGTTCACGAGCGCGAGCTCGGTCGCCACCTGCTGGATGAAGGCCGCCTTCTTGGCCACCGTGTCCACGCAGGTCACCTCGATGTGCGGGCAGGCAATGGCGATCACCACGCCCGGCAGACCCGCGCCCGAGCCCACGTCGAGCAGGCGCACGGGGCGTCCGTCGGTTTCGCGCAGCAGCGGGCCGACCACGGCCAGGCTGTCGAGCACGTGGTGGGTCAGCATCTCACCGGGCTCGCGCACCGCCGTGAGGTTGTAGACCCGGTTCCACTTCTCGATCAGCGCCATGTAGTCGAGCAACAACTCGACCTGGGCCTCGTCGAACTCCAGCTCGAGCGCGCGCAGACCCACGAGCAGGTCCTGGCGCAACTCCCGGCGCAGGGCTTCGGGCAGGGTGCTCATTGCGCAGCGGCCTCCGGCTCGGTGCGCAGCGAGGCAAAGCCCTTGAAGCCACCTTTCTTCAGGTGGATCAGCAGCAGGGAGATGCTCGCGGGCGTGATGCCCGAAATGCGCGCCGCCTGGCCCAGGGTCTCGGGCCGGTGCTTGGCCAGTTTCTGGCGGGCCTCGAACGAGAGCGACGTGACCTGGAGGTAGTCGATGTCGGCGGGCAGACGCAGGTGCTCGAAGTTCGCGGCGCGCTCCACCTCGGCCTTCTGCCGGTCGATGTAGCCGCTGTACTTGGCCGCGATCTCCACTTGCTCGATCACGGGCTCGGCCAGATCGCCCAGCGTTTCACGTGAAACCGCGTCGCTCGCGTAGGCGCCGCCGTTCATGCCGGTGAGCGCCGCGTAGGACACGCCGGGACGGCGCAGCAAGTCGAACAGGTTGTGCTCGTGCTCGATGGCCTTGCCCAGCACACGCTCGCCCTCTTCCGCAGGCAGCACACGCGGGTTCACCCAGGTCGACTTGAGGCGCTCGGTTTCACGTGAAACCGCGTCGCGCTTGCGGCTGAAGGCGTCCCAGCGCGCGTCGTCCACCAGGCCCAGGCGGCGGCCGGCTTCGGTCAGGCGCATGTCGGCGTTGTCCTCACGCAGCTGCAGCCGGAATTCGGCGCGGCTGGTGAACATGCGGTAGGGCTCGGTCACGCCCTGGGTCACGAGGTCGTCGACCAGCACACCCAGATAGGCCTGGTCGCGCGAGGGCAGCCAGGGCGCTTCGCCGCGGCACTGCAGCGCGGCGTTGATGCCGGCGAACAGCCCCTGGGCCGCCGCCTCCTCATAGCCGGTGGTGCCGTTGATCTGGCCCGCGAAGAACAGGCCCGCGATCTGTTTGGTCTCGAAGCTGCTCTTGAGCGAGCGCGGGTCGAAGTAGTCGTACTCGATCGCGTAGCCCGGGCGCAGGATGTGCGCGTTCTCCAGCCCCTTCATGCTGCGCACCAGCGCGTACTGGATGTCGAAGGGCAGGCTGGTGGAAATGCCGTTGGGGTAGACCTCGTGCGTGGTCAGGCCCTCGGGCTCGAGGAAGATCTGGTGGCTGTCCTTGTCGGCGAAGCGGTTGATCTTGTCTTCCACGCTCGGGCAGTAGCGCGGCCCCACGCCCTCGATCTTGCCGGTGAACATGGGGCTGCGGTCGAAGCCGCTGCGGATGATCTCGTGCGTGCGCTCGTTGGTGTGCGTGATCCAGCAGGGCACCTGGCGCGGGTGCATCGCGGCGTTGCCCATGAAGCTGAACACCGGCACCGGATCGAGGTCGCCGGGCTGCTCGGTGCACTGGCTCCAGTCGATGGTGCGGCCATCCAGCCGCGGCGGGGTACCGGTCTTGAGGCGGCCCTGCGGCAGCCGGAGCTCTTTGAGGCGCGCCGACAGCGACACCGCGGGCGGGTCGCCCGCGCGGCCCGCGCTGTAGTTGTTCAGGCCCACGTGGATCTTGCCGTCGAGGAAGGTGCCCGCCGTGAGCACCACGGTGCGGGCGCGGAAGCGGATGCCCACCTGCGTCACCGCACCCACCACGCGGTCGCCCTCCACCATCAGGTCGTCCACCGCCTGCTGGAACAGCCACAGGTTCGGCTGGTTCTCCAGGCGGCGGCGGATCGCGGCCTTGTAGAGCACGCGGTCGGCCTGGGCGCGCGTGGCGCGAACCGCCGGGCCCTTGCTGCCGTTGAGGATGCGGAACTGGATGCCGCCCTCGTCGGTGGCGATGGCCATCGCGCCGCCGAGCGCGTCCACCTCTTTCACCAGGTGGCCCTTGCCGATGCCGCCGATGCTGGGGTTGCAGCTCATCTGGCCGAGCGTCTCGATGTTGTGCGTGAGCAGCAGCGTGGCGCAGCCCATGCGCGCCGCGGCGAGCGCGGCCTCGGTGCCGGCGTGGCCGCCGCCGACGACGATGACATCAAATTCCTGGGGGTACAGCATGTGAACTCCAAAGCCCGCGGCGGTGGAAGACCGGCGCGGGCAAGCCCGCGATTGTCCCATCAAGGCGCGGCGCGCGTGGCCGGGTGCCAGAATCCGCCCCCATGACCGCACCCACTCCCCTCCTCGTTTTCGCCGGCAGCACCCGCGCCCAGTCGTTCAACCGCCGCCTGGCCCGCGTGGCCGCCGAGGTCGGCCGCGCCGCGGGCGCGCAGGTGACGCTGCTCGAGCTCGCCGAGCACGAACTGCCGCTCTACAACGCCGACCTCGAAGCGCGTGGCACGCCCGACGCGGCCCGCCGGCTGAAGGAAATCTTCCACGCCCACCCGGCCTGGATCGTCTGCTCGCCCGAGTACAACGGCAGCTACACCGGCCTGCTCAAGAACACCATCGACTGGGTGTCCAGCCCCATCAAGGGCGACCCGGAATGGTCCAGCGGCACCAAGCCCTTCGCGGGCAAGGTGGTGGGCCTGCTCAGCGCCTCGCCGGGCGCGCTCGGCGGCTTGCGCAGCCTGTCGCACCTGAGCCCGCTGCTGCTCAACCTGCAGTGCTGGCTCACGCCGCGCCAGTTCGCGCTCGCCAAGGCCGGCGAGGCCTTCGACGCCGAGGGCCGGCTCGTGAACGCCACGGCGCTCGCGGCGGTGCAGGGCGTGGTGGAGCAGACGCTGCACGCCGCGCGCAAGCTCAACGCGCCCTGAGCGCCGCCCGCCATGGACTGCCGCCCGGGCTGCGCGGCCTGCTGCACCGCCCCGTCCATCAGCAGCCCCCTGCCCGGCCTGCCCCAGGGCAAGCCGGCGGGCCTGCCCTGCCCGCAGCTCGACGAGGCCTTGCGCTGCCGCCTGTTCGGCCGGCCCGAGCGGCCCGCGGTGTGCAGCTCCCTCAAGCCCAGCCTGGAAATGTGTGGCAGCGAGCGCTCACACGCCATGCTGTGGCTGGCGCGGCTGGAGCGCGTGACACAACCCTGATCTGGATCAAGGCGAACCGCCAGGCCCGGGCGTCCAATCGCCCTGAACATCACCGTTCACTGATGGAGCTAGCCATGACCCGCAACGTCGGCGGCATCGACCGCACCCTTCGCATCCTCCTCGGCCTGGTGCTGATCGCCCTGGCCGCCACCGGCACCGTGGGCTGGTGGGGCTGGCTCGGCGTGGTGCCGCTGCTCACCGGCCTGGTGGGCTGGTGCCCGCCCTACGCGATGCTGGGCCTGAACACCTGCAAGACGAAGGGCTGAGCCCCGCGCGTCGCCGTGCGGACAGGCCCGCACGCGACCCAGCGCCTACAGTGCATGGCAGGCCGCCCGCCCCGAGGCGGCCGCGGAGACACGCCATGCACATCCCGTCCCTCAAAGAAGTGGTCAGCGCCGAAGAATGGGCGCTGCGCTGCGAGCTCGCGGCCTGCTACCGGCTGGTGGCGGCCTACGGCTGGAGCGACCTGGTCTTCACCCACATCAGCGCCAAGCTGCCCGACAGCGTGAGCGGCGGCGAGCACCAGTTCCTCATCAACCCCTACGGGCTGATGTTCGACGAGATCACCGCCAGCAGCCTGGTGAAGGTCGACATGGCCTGCAACAAGCTGCACGACTCGCCCTTTCCCGTGAACCCCGCGGGCTTCGTGATCCACAGCGCGGTGCACGAGGCCCGGCCCGAGGCGGGCTGCGTGCTGCACACGCATTCGCGCGCGGGCGTGGCGGTGAGCGCGCAAAAGCACGGCGTGCTGCCCATCAGCCAGCAGAGCACCTTCGTGCTGGCCTCGCTCGCGTACCACGACTACGAGGGCGTGGCCTTCCGCCCCGACGAGAAGCCGCGCCTGCAGGCCGACCTCGGCAAGGCCAATTACCTGGTGCTGCGCAACCACGGCCTGCTCACCGTGGGCCGCACCGTGCCCGACGCCTTCCTCTCGATGTACACCTTCGAGAACACCTGCCGCATCCAGATCGACGCGCTGGCCGGCGGCAGCGAACTCACCCAGGTCGACCCGCGCATCCTCGCCGGCATGGCCGACGTGATGCGCGTGGCCACCGCGGGCCAGGGCGCGCAGATCGCCTGGCCCGCCCAGCTGCGCAAGCTCGAGCGCCTGGACCCGGGCTACAAGACCTGAAGCGCCTCAGCGCGTCTCGACGAAGGCCGCCATGCCCTGCATCACGGTGCGCAGGCGCATGAGCTCGCGCGAGCCGTCGAGCCGCGAGGACCAGGCCGCGATGCGCGCCACGCGCGCCAGCCGCGGCAGCAGCCGTCGGATGAAGCGCTTGAGCGCTTCGCCCTGGGCTTCGTCCACCGCGGCGTAGGCGCTCAGCACGGCGTGCACGGCCGAGGGCCCCAGGGGCTCGATGAGCCGGGCGAGCGAGAGCATGAGCTGCAGCACGTCGTAGCGCTGCACCATGGCCAGCGGCAGGCCCGGCACCAGCCGCTCCTCGAAATCGAGCCGCGCAAAGCGCGCGCCGTCCCAGGTGATGTTGCGCGCCTGCGCGCCGCCGTGCCAGTGGCCGCGCGCGTGAAAGGCCGCGAGGTCGGCCGCGGCCGCGGTCATCAGCGGCAGGCGCTGGTTGGGCTCGCGCTGGAACAGCAGGTAGTCCAGCGTGGTGCCGATGTCGCTCGTGACCAGCGCGTGGCCATCGAAGGCGAGCACCGTGGGCACGGCCTCGCCCGCGGCCGCCAGGTCGAGCAGGCGCTGGTGTTCGAAGGCCAGCAGGGCCACGGCGTCGGTCTGGCGCGTGGCGGCCCAGGGCACGGGCACGCCCACGAAGCGCGCGAACAGCCAGATGCCCAGCGACTTGCGCGCGCTGCGCAGCGGGCGGTCGGTGGTCTTGGTCCAGGTCTTGGCGCCGGCGGTGGTGCTGGGAGAACTCACGGCCGCGATTATCGCGATCGGCCGTGCCGAGGCCCGATCAGCCCTCGGCGTAGCGCCGCAGTTCCCAGTCGCTCACCTGCGCGTGGTACTCGGCCCACTCGGCGCGCTTGAGCGCGAGGAACTGCGCCACCAGGGGCTCGCCCAGCGCGGCGCGCACCACGGCGTCGGCCTCGAGCCCGCGCAGCGCTTCGTGCAGGTCGCGCGGCAGGCGCTCGGGCACGGGCTCGCCCGCGGCGTGGCGCTGGTAGAGGTCGTCCTCGCAAGGCCGGGGCGCGGGCAGGCCGCGGTCGATGCCGTCGAGCCCCGCGGCCAGCGTGGCCGCGAGCGCCAGGTACACGTTGCAGGCCGGGTCGGGCAGCCGCCATTCGAGCCGGCCCGCCACCGCGCGCAGCAGGCAGGTGCGGTTGTTTTCGCCCACGGCCTTCCACACCGGCGCCCAGGTGGTGCCCGAGGCGCAATCGCTCGCGGCCAGGCGCTTGTAGCTGTTGACCGTGGGCGCGCAGACCGCGGCCAGCGCGTCGGCGTGCGCGAGCAGGCCCGCGGCGAAGCCCCAGCCCGCATCGCTCAGGCCGAGTGCGCCCTGGTCATCGCCCATCAGCGGGCCGCCGCCCGCGTCGCTCAGGCTCAGGTGGAAATGCAGGCCGCTGCCCGGCGCGTGCGCGAGCGGCTTGGGCATGGTCGAGAAGGTGCAGCCGTGGCGCTCGGCGACGGCCTGCGCGGTGAGCTTGAAGAGCTGGTAGCGGTCGGCCGCGGCGAGCGCGTCGTCGTGGCGGTAGTTGATTTCGTACTGCCCGCTCGCGTCTTCGTGGTCGATCTGCTCGAGCGCGAAACCCAGCGCCGCCAGCGCCTCGCGCATGTCGTCGAGGAAGCCCAGGTTGCGGCCGATCGAGCGCAGGTCGTACGAGGGCTTGGCGAGGCGGTCGCGCGCATCGGCCACGCCCCAGCGGCCGTCGTCGCCGCGCCTGAGCAGGAAGAACTCGGGCTCGATGCCCACCCAAAGCGTCCAGCCGCGCTCGCGCAGCCGCGCCACTTGGCGCCGCAGCACCTGGCGCGGGTCGGTGTCCAGCGGCTCGCCGCCCGCGTAACCGTCGCACACCGCGTGCGCCACGCCGGGCATGAAGGGCAAGGGCCGCAGGCTCTCGGGCCGCACACGGCCCATGTACTCGCTGCGCGCGCCCATGCGCGGCAGGCCGGTGCCCACGATGCTCGGGCCCGCGAAGCCCGCGCCCTGCGACACCGCGCCGGGCAGTCCATCGAGCGGCACCAGCTTGCCCTTGGGCGTACCCTCGAGGTCGGTGAAGGTGGCGAGCACCGAATGCACGCCCTGGGCGCGCAGCGCCGCGATGCGCTCGTCGAGCGCGGCGCCTGCGTTGTTGCCAGGGGCCGCGCTGCGGTCGTTCACGCCAGCACCTCGGCCAGCGCCGCGTCGAGGATGGCCAGACCCTCGTCGAAGACCGCGTCTTCCACCGTCAGCGGAAACAGGTAGCGGATCACGTTGCCGTGCACGCCGCAGGTGAGCAACAGCAGGCCGCGCCGGAGGGCGGCCATCTGCACGCGCTTGGCCGTGTCGGCGTCGGGCGCGCCGGTTTTCGGGTCGACGAATTCGTTGGCCACCATCGCGCCCAGGCCGCGGATGTCGCCGATGCGCGGGTGCACCGCGCGCTGGGCGATCAGGTGCGCGAGCAGCTTGTCGCCCAGCCGTTGCGCGCGCTCGCACAGGCGTTCTTCTTCCATCACGTCGATCACCGCGTGCGCCGCGGCGATGGCCAGCGGGTGACCGGCGTAGGTGCCGCCCAGGCCGCCGGGCGCGGGCCCGTCCATCACGGCCGCGCGGCCGCACACGGCCGAGAGCGTGGTGCCGCCGGCCAGGCTCTTGGCCAGGGTCATGAGGTCGGGCTGCACGCCAAAGTGCTCCATGGCGAACATGCGGCCGGTGCGCGCGAAGCCGGTCTGCACCTCGTCGGCGATGAGCAGGATGCCGTGCTGGTCGCAGAGCTCACGCAGCCACTTCACGGCCGCGGGCTGGATCGGGTTGAAGCCGCCCTCGCCCTGCACCGGCTCGAACACGATGGCCGCCACGCGCGAGGGTTCGATGTCGGCCTTGAAGAGGTGCTCGATCGCGCGCTTCGTGTCGTCGAGCGAGCTGCAGTGGCAGGGAAAGGGCACGTGGTAGATCTCGGGCGGGAAGGGCCCGAAGCCGGCCTTGTAGGGCTGTACCTTGCCCGTGAGCGACACCGCGAACAGGCTGCGGCCGTGGAAGGCGCCGCCGAAGGCGATCACGCCGCTGCGCCCCGTGGCCGCGCGCGCGATCTTCACCGCGTTCTCGATCGCCTCGGCGCCGGTCGAGAAGAACGCCGTCTTCACCGGCCCGGCGATGGGCACCATGGCGTTGAGGCGCTCGGCCAGCGACACGTACTCGGCATAGGGCACCACCTGGTAACAGCTGTGCGTGAAGCGCTGCAGCTGGGCCGCGATGGCGGCCTGCACCTTGGGGTGCACGTGGCCGGTGTTGAGTACCGCGATGCCGCCCGCGAAGTCGATGAAGCGCCGGCCCTCGATGTCCCAGAACTCGGCGTTCTTCGCGCGCTCGATGAAGAAGTCGCCGAACACGCCCACGCCGCGCGGCGTGGCCGCGAGCCGGCGCTGGTGCCAGGCGGCGTTGGTGTGCGGGGCGCTCAGGGTCTCGGGCGTTTGCGGGGCGTTCATGCGGCTCTCCTCAGATCGGGCTGTCGATGCGGATCCAGGTCGTTTTGACTTCCGTGTACTTGTCGAAGGCGTGCAGCGACTTGTCGCGGCCCACGCCGCTCTGCTTGAAGCCGCCGAAGGGCACGGTGATGTCGTCTTCGTCGTACTGGTTCACGTGCACCGTGCCGGCGCGCAGGGCGCGCGCCACGCCGTGGGCCTTGTTGATGTCGCGCGTCCACACCGCGGCCTGCAGGCCGTAGATGTTGCTGTTGGCCTGCCTGACCACGTCGGCCGCGTCGGTGAACGAGAGCACCGACAGCACCGGGCCGAAGATTTCCTCGCGCGCGATGGTCATGTCGTTCTTCACGCCGTCGAAGATGGTGGGCAGCACGTAGCAGCCGCCCTTCACGGGCTCGGCCTGCTCGCCGCCCGCGAGCAGCTTCGCGCCCTCCTTCTTGCCGCTCTCGATGTAGCGCAACACCGTGTCGAGCTGGGTCTTGTCGACGATCGCGCCCATCACCGTGGCTTTGTCCAGCGGGTTGCCCGGCTGGTACTGCGGCACCAGCTTGAGCGCCTTCTCGAGGAAGGCGTCTTTGATCGAGGCCTCGACGAACAGGCGCGAGGGCGCGTTGCAGCTCTCGCCCTGGTTGAAGAAGATGCTGCCCACCGCGGCCTCGACGGCCTTGTCCAGGTTCGGGCAATCGGCGAACACGATGTTGGGCGACTTGCCGCCGAGCTCGGTCCAGGCGCGCTTCAAGTTGCTCTGGCCGGCCATCACGTGGATCTGCTTGCCCACGCGCGTGCTGCCGGTGAAGGCGATGCAGTCCACGTCCATGTGCAGCGCGAGCGGGCTGCCCGCTTCGGGACCGTAACCGGGCACCACGTTGAACACGCCCGGCGGCAGGCCCGCGGCCAGCGCGAGCTCGGCCAGGCGCAACGCGGTGAGCGGGCTTTTCTCGCTGGGCTTCAAGACCACCGAGTTGCCCGCGGCCAGCGCCGGGGCGATCTTCCAGGCGGCCATGATCATGGGGTAGTTCCAGGGCACGATCACGCCCACCACGCCCACGGGCTCGCGCGTGATCAGGGCCAGCGCGGTGTCGGGCGTGGGCGCGATCTCGTCGTAGACCTTGTCCACCGCCTCGCCGTACCAGCGGATGCAGTTGGCCGCGCTGTTCACGTCCACGCTGCGCGCGTAGCGCACGGGCTTGCCCATGTCGAGCGTTTCGGTGAGCGCGAGCTCGTCGGCGTGCTTGAGCAGCAGGTCGGCGAAGGCCAGCATCACGCGCTTGCGGCGCGCCGGCGCCAGGCCGGCCCAGCGGCGGTCTTCGAAGGCCGCGCGCGCCGCGGCCACGGCGGCGTCGATGTCGGCGGCCTGGCCACGCGCCACGGGCGCGAGCAGGCGGCCGTCCACCGGCGAGAAGCAGTCGAAGGTCTGGCCGTCGCGCGCCGCGACGCGCTCGCCGTTGATGAAGGCGCGGCCGTCGAAGGCGAGGGAGGGGGTGTCGGGCGTGGCAGTGGTCATGGCGTGGGTGGTGCGGGGCCTGAAGAATCGGCCCATGCTACGCCGCCTGCGCCCGGCCATGGGCAGCCACTTTCCCGGGCGAGCTGGCGTCCACTGCGCGCGCGGCGCCCAAAAAAAGGCCACCCGAAGGTGGCCAGAGCCTTGGAGACGGGGAGACAGGGATGGCTCAGAAGCGCATGCCGTAGGCCAGGCCGAGACCCTGGATCTGGGTCTCGTGCTTGTCGTAGAAGCTCGTCCAGCTCGCCTGCAGGTACGAGGTCTTGGACAGGTTGAAGTTGGCGCCGACGCCGTAAGCGAGGCTGGAGTTCCGGTCGGCATAGCTCCCACCGGGGCCGGAGGCCTTGAGTTCGGTGCTCATCCAGCCGATGCGGGCGAACAGGTCGACGGACTCGCTGACGGCCACGCTGGGCCGGGCGAACACGCCATACAGGGTGCCCAGCTTGACGTTCACCGGCACGCTCAGGCCGTTGAACTTCAAGCCGTCCTTGCCGGCGCCCAGGCCCAGGAAGCCTTCGACCGCGAAGTTGGGATGCAACTGGTAGCCGAAGACACCCGACACGAGGCTGGGCGAGGCCTTCATCGAGTCGATGCCATCGGACGTCTTGAACTCGGGCGCGGCATAGCCGATCTCGGCGTACATGCCGCTGTGGGCGGCCGCTTCTGCGGTCTGGGCGTGCGCCGTGGACAGGGCAAGACAGGCGGCCGCAAGGGCCAGGAGGCGGGTGCTTTTCATGGTTCGCAAGTAAGAAGAAAGAACTCTCCGAATTCCGGAGAGCCCGCATTCTTGCGAACCGGGCCAGGTCCACCACTCGGGCCGATGGCCTACGCCGTGGCGCCCATGCCACGGGGCAGCGCCACGGATCCCCGGGCCCGGGGGCTCAGCTGCGCAGCGCCGCCGCCATTTCGCGCTCGCGCTTGCGGGTCTGGCGCGCCACCCACACCGCGTAGCTCACCACCACGATGGTCACGGTCACGATGAGGATGGTGGCCGCGGCGTAGATGGTCGGGTTGATGCCGCGGCGCGCGTAGCCGAAGATCACCTGCGGCAGCGTGCTCACGCCCGGGCCGCTGAGGAATTCGGTGATCACCACGTCGTCGAACGAGAGCGTGAACGCGAGCAGGAAGGCCGCGAGGATGGCCTGGAAGATGTTGGGCAGCGTGACCAGGAAGAACACCTGGTGCGGGCGCGCGCCCAGGTCCATGGCGGCCTCTTCGATCGAACGGTCCATCTCGAGCAGCCGGCTCTGGATCACCACCATGCCGTAGGCCATGCCGAGCAGCGTGTGGCCGAGCACGATGGTGAGCAGGCCACGCTGCGGCCAGTCGAACAGGTTCTGCGCGCCCACGAACAGCAGCAGCAGCGACAGGCCGATGATCACCTCGGGCATCACCAGCGGCGCGTTCACCATGCCACTGAACACCGTGCGGCCGATGAAGCGGCGGTAGCGCACCAGCACGAAGGCCGCGAAGGTGGCGAGCACCGCCGACAGCACGCCCGTGATGGCGGCGATCTTGAGCGAGAGGAAGAAGCCGTCGACGATCTTGTTGTCGTTGAGCAGGGCCTCGTACCAGCGCAGCGAGAAGCCGGTGAAGCGCGCGTCCTGGCGGGTGCTGTTGAACGAGAACAGCACCATGAAGGCCAGTGGCAGGTACAGGAAGGCGAAGACGACCAGCAGCCAGACCTTGCCGAAGTGCTTTTCGAGCAGTTGTTTCATGGCGCGCTCCTCAACGCTTCTCGGCGGCGTCGCCGGTGACCTTGTAGTACACCGCCAGCGGCACGACGATGAGACCGATCATCACCACGGCAAGCGCGGTCGAGCGCGGCCAGTTGTTGGCGGTGAACATCTCGTCCCAGACCACGCGGCCGATCATGAGGTTCTCGGGCCCGCCGAGCAGCGAGGGGATCACGAACTCGCCCACGCAGGGGATGAACACCAGCATGAAGCCGGCCACGATGCCGGCCTTGGACAGCGGCACCGTCACGAGCCAGAAGGCCTTGAAGGGCGTGGTGCCGAGGTCGTAGGCGGCCTCGAGCAGGCGGAAGTCCATCTTCACCAGGTTCGCGTACAGCGGCAGGATCATGAAGGGCAGGTACACATAGGTCATGCCCACCAGCATGGACACGCTGGTGTAGAGCATGGGAATGGGCTCGCTCGTGAGCCCGATCGCCATGAGCAGGCGGTTGAGCATGCCCTGGTCGGCGAGGATGCCCTTCCAGGCGTACACGCGCAGCAGGAACGAGGTCCAGAACGGCAGCATCACCAGCAGCAGCAGCGCCGGACGCACGCTGGCCGGCGAGCGCGCGATGAAGTACGCGAACGGGTAGCCCAGCACCAGGCAGAACACCGCGGTGGCCATCGCGTAGCCGATCGAGCGCAGGTAGGCGTCGATGTAGAGCGTCTGGAACAGGCGCGCGCCCTCTTCCTCGCGGAAGATGGACAGGTAGTTCTCGTACTTGAGCCGCAGCACGCCGGTGTCCGGGTCCCACAGCGGCTTGAAGGGGCTGATGTCGCCGCCCATGTCCACGAAGCTGATGTACAGCAGGATCAGGAAGGGCAGGAAGAAGAAGACGATCAGCCAGGCGTAGGGCACGCCGATGACGAATCGCTTGCCGGGCATGGACAGCTTCATGGTCTGCTCCGGCGGCTCAGTCGCGCAGCACCACGGCGTCGGTGTCGTCCCACCAGAAGAAGACCTCGTCTTCCCAGGTGATGTCGAGCTGCTCGTGGCGCGAGCCGTTGGGCTCGGTGATCTTCACGCGCGCGCCCTGCGGCGTGACCACGATGTAGGTGTTGTACGAGCCGAAGTAGGCGATCTCCTTCACGCGGCCGCCGAACACGTTGTGGTCCATGCCCGCGGGGCGCTGCTTGCCGATGCTGATCTTCTCGGGCCGCACCGCGACCGACACCGGCATGCCGAGGGCGCCGCTGATGCCGTGGCCCACGTGGATCTCGCCGATGGTGGTGCTGGCCGCGCAGCGGTCGGGCTCGTCCACGCTGAGCTTGCCTTCGAACAGGTTCACGTTGCCGATGAAGTCGGCCACGAAGCGGTTCGTGGGGTACTCGTAGACCTGCTGCGGCGTGCCCACCTGCAGCACCCGGCCCTTGCTCATGATGGCGATGCGGTTGGCCACCGTCATGGCCTCTTCCTGGTCGTGCGTGACCATCACGCAGGTCACGCCCACCTTCTCGATGATGTTGACGAGCTCGAACTGCGTCTGCTCGCGCAGCTTCTTGTCGAGCGCGCCCAGCGGTTCGTCGAGCAGCAGCAGCTTGGGCCGCTTGGCCAGGCTGCGCGCGAGCGCCACGCGCTGCTGCTGGCCGCCCGAGAGCTGGTGCGGCTTGCGCTTGGCGTAGGGCGTGAGCTGCACCAGCGCGAGCATTTCGTCCACGCGCTTGGCGATCTGGTCGGACGGCAGGCCTTCGCGCTTGAGGCCGAAGGCCACGTTCTCCCACACGCTCAGGTGCGGAAACAGCGCGTAGCTCTGGAACATCATGTTCACCGGCCGCTCGTAGGGCGGCAGCGCGGCCAGGTCCTGGCCGCCGAGCAGCAGCCGGCCCGAGGTGGGCTTTTCGAAGCCGGCCAGCATGCGCAGCAGCGTCGACTTGCCGCAGCCCGAGCTGCCCAGCAGCGCGAAGATCTCACCCTTGGCGATGGACAGCGAGACCTCGTCGACGGCCACGGCCTCGTCGAAACGCTTCACCACCTTCTCGGTGACCAGATAGCCCTCAGGATTGCCCGCAGATGCCATGAGTACGCCTGTTGTGTGTGGGGACCGGGACCGGCCCGGCAAGAAAAAGGGCTGTTCATACTGGAGTACGAACAGCCCGGGGTGTCGAGGCCCGTGAAGGCCTGGGCTTACTTGCCGCCCTTCTTGAAGGCGTTGTAGGCCGTGGCCATCGCCTCACGCGCTTCGTTCGTGAAGCTGCTCGGGGGGATCATCTTGGGCATGTAGGCCTCTTCCACGAAGATGGTCTTGTTGGCCACCATCTCGGGCTTGACCTGCGGCAGCGCGGCCTTGTTGCCCGCGTTGTAGCTCATCTCGTTGGCCATCGCGGCACCGCTCTCGGGCGAGAGGAAGAAGTCGATGAACGCGTGCGCGTTGTTCGGGTGCTTGGCGTCCTTGGTGATGGCCATGGTGTCGAAGAACGACAGCGCGCCGGTCGAGGGCAGCAGCGCTTCGATCTCGTCCTTGGAGCCGTTCTCCTTGGCGCGGCCGGCCGCGATGTTCACGTCACCCGCCCAGCCGATGGCCACGCAGGCCTTGCCGCCGGCGATGTCGTCGATCATGGTCGAGCTGAACAGGCGGATGTCCTTGCGCACCTTGGCCAGCATGGCCGTGGCTTCCTTGTAGTCGGCCGGGTTGTTGGAGTACGCGTCCTTGCCGATGTAGTGCAGCGCCACCGGGATGATCTCGGTCGGCGAGTCGAGGTAGGCGATGCCGCAGGACTTGAGCTTGCTCGTGTACTCGGGCTTGAACACCAGGTCCCAGGCGTTCTCGGGCATGGGCGTGCTGCCCAGGGCCTTGGCGACCTTGGTCTTGTTGATGCCCACGGTGGTGAAGCTCCAGGCCCAGGGCACGAGGAACTTGTTGTCGGGGTCGGCCTTGGTCAGCACCGACATCACGGCCGGATCGAGGTTGCCGTAGTTCTTGAGCTTGGCCTTGTCGAGCGGCTGGAAGAAGCCGGCTTCGATCTGGGGCTTGGCGAAGACGCTGCCCGGCACCACGATGTCGTAGCCGGTATTGCCCGCGACCAGCTTGGCGTGCAGCGCCTCGTTGGTCTCGAAGGTGTCGTAGTTGACCTTGATGCCCGTGGCCTTCTCGAACTCCGCGATCATGTTCTCGGGGATGTAGTCGGGCCAGTTGTAGATGTTGAGAACCTTCTCGTCATCGAGCACCGGGCCGGCCGGCGCCGGGGCCGGGGCGGGTGCGGTGGCCGCCGGCGCGGGTGCCGGGGCCGGGGCGGCCTCTTCTTTCTTGCCGCAGGCGGCGACCAGCATGGCCGCCATCGCGAGTGCCAGAACGTGCTTCTTCATGGTGTTGCTCACTCCACAGGAGGTTTAGGACCCGAACCGTCGAACCCAACGGCAGGCAGATGACCCAGGGGTGGCATGCAAGTTCCAGACCGGGAATGCCCCGCTTTTGACCGCCAGCCATGCCCCAGAAAAGGGATCGGCGGCCATTCTAGAGCCCCCACGCGCCGCACTCCGCGCGCCGCTGCCCCCCGAGGGGGTGCGGCCTGGCTTGGGGCGGCCCGGCGCGGCGGCCGAGTCACCCATGCAGCCCTTTTTCGCGCAGTTCCGCGAGCGTGGCGTCGAGGCAGCGCAGGATCAGCTCCACCATGTCGTCGATCTGGGCCCGGGTCATCACCAGCGGCGGGGCGATGATCATGCGGTCGCCCACGGCGCGCATGATCAGGCCGTTGCGGAAGCAGTGGGCGCGGCACATCATGCCCACGGCCAGCTCGGGGTCGTACATCGCCCGCGTGGCCTTGTCCTTGACCAGCACCAGACCGCCCACGAAGCCGCAGGTCTCGGCCACGCCCACCAGCGGGTGCCGGCCGATCTCGGTGAAGCGCTCGGCCAGGTAGGGGCCGATGTCTTCGCGCACCTTGCGCGGCAGCTGCTCACGCTCCATCAGTTCCAGGTTGGCCAGTGCCACGGCGCAGGCCACGGGGTGGCCGCTGTAGGTGTAGCCGTGGTTGAACTCGCCGCCCTGCTCGATCAGCACCTTGGCCACGCGGTCGCCCACCATCACGCCGCCCAGGGGCACGTAGCCGCTGGTCACGCCCTTGGCGAAGGTGACCAGGTCGGGCCGGTAGCCGAACTTCTCGTAGGCGAACCAGTGGCCCAGGCGGCCGAAGGCGCAGATCACCTCGTCGGAGATGAGCAGGATGCCGTACTGGTCGACGATGCGCTGCACCTCGGGCCAGTAGGTGGCGGGCGGGATGATCACGCCGCCCGCGCCCTGCACCGGCTCGGCGATGAAGGCCGCCACCTTGTCGGCGCCGAGCTCGAGGATCTTCTGCTCGATCGCGCGCGCCGCGCGCAGGCCGAAGTCGGCCTCGCTCTCGCCGGGCAGTGCGTTCTCGAGGTAGTAGGGCTGCATCACGTGCACGATGCCCGGGATGGGCAGGTCGCCCTGGGCGTGCATGCCGTCCATGCCGCCGAGCGAGGCGCCGGCCATGGTGGAGCCGTGGTACGCGTTGTGGCGGCTGATGATGGTCTTGCGCTGCGGCTGGCCCAGCAGGTCCCAGTAGCGGCGCACCAGACGCACGTTGGTGTCGTTGCTCTCGCTGCCGCTGGAGCTGAAGAACACGTGCTCGAAGCGCCGCCCGCCGACCTCGGGCGCGAGCGCCGCGAGTTTGGCCGCGAGCTGCGTGGCGGGCACGTTGGTGGTCTGGAAGAAGCTGTTGTAGTAGGGCAGCGTCATGAGCTGCTGGTAGGCCGCGTCGGCCAGCTCCTTGCGCCCGTAGCCCGCGTTCACGCACCACAGCCCGCTCATGGCGTCGAGGATCTTGTGCCCCTCGGAATCCCAGATGTAGATGCCCTCGGCGCGCGTGATCACCCGCGCCCCGCGCGTGGCGAGATCGCCGTGGTCGGTGAAGGGGTGGATGTAGTGCGCGCTGTCGAGGGCCTGGATGGCCTGGGTGTCCTGCTGTTCGGCGCGGCGCACCAGCGCGGGAGGGGCGATCAGGGTGGAGGGGTTCATGGCAGGCTTTCCGGGTCAGACGTGGAGCAGGAGGTGTTCGCGCTCCCAGGGCGAGATCACCTTCATGAACTCGTCGAACTCGAGTTCCTTGATCTCGGTGTAGATGGTCACGAACTCGTGGCCCAGCACCTCGTGCAGGTCGGGTTCGCGGCGCAGCCAGTCGAGCGCCTCGCCCAGGCTGCGCGGCAGCGCGTAGGGCGAGAGGTAGGCGTCGCCCTTCATCTCGGGCTTGGGCTTGATCTTGTTCTTCATGCCCAGGTAGCCGCAGGCCAGCGTCATGGCCATGGCCACGTAGGGGTTGGCGTCGGCGCCGATCACGCGGTTCTCGATGCGGCGCGCCTCGGGCGAGGCGATGGGCGAGCGGATGCCCACGGTGCGGTTGTCGTGGCCCCACTCGATGTTGATCGGTGCGGCCGTGTGGCGGCTCAGGCGCCGGTAGCTGTTCACGTAGGGCGCCACCAGCGCCATCGCGGCCGGGATGTAGCGCTGCAGGCCGCCGATGTAATGGAAGAACGCGTCCGAGGCCGTGCCGTCGGGGTTGCTGAAGATGTTCTTGCCGGTCTCCTTGTGCACCACGCTCTGGTGCATGTGCATGGCGCTGCCCGGCTCGCCCGCGATGGGCTTGGCCATGAAGGTGGCGTACATGTCGTGGCGCAGCGCGCACTCGCGCACCGTGCGCTTGAAGAAGAAGACCTCGTCGGCCAGGCCCAGCGGGTGGTCGTGGAAGAAGTTGATCTCCATCTGGCCCGCGCCGATCTCGTGGATCAGCGTGTCCACGTTCAGGCCCATGAGATTGCAGTACTCGTAGATCTCCTCGAACAGCGGGTCGAACTCGTTGACGGCGTCGATCGAGTAGGCCTGGCGCGAGGTCTCGGCGCGGCCGCTGCGGCCGATCGGCGGGCGCAGCAGGGTGTTGGGGTCGGTGTTGCGCGCGGTCAGGTAGAACTCGAGCTCGGGCGCGATCACCGGGTCCCAGCCCTCGGCGGCGTACAGGTCGCAGATGCGGCGCAGCACGCTGCGCGGTGCGTAGGGCACGAGCTGGCCCTTGTGGTCGAAGCAGTCGTGGATCACCTGCGCCGTGGGGTCGGTGGCCCAGGGCACGATGCGCACCGTGCTCGGGTCGGGGCGCAGCTGCATGTCGCGGTCGGTGGGCTCGACCACGTCGTAGTACGGGCCGCTGGCGGGCTGCTCACCGGTCACGCTCATGGCCACGATGGCGTGCGGCAGCCGCATGCCGCGGTCTTCGGTGAACTTCTCGCGCGGCAGGATCTTGCCGCGCGCCACGCCGGTGAGGTCGGGCACCAGGCATTCGACTTCGGTGACGCGGTGTTCGTTGAGCCAGTTCTCCAGCTCGTTGAAATTCTTGGGGGCGCTCATGGCCGGCTCCTGTTTCTGCGTTGGGCAAATCGTTCGGGGTCGGGGGCGGATGAGCGCAGCTAACCGGGCTGGCTGCGCGCGAGGTCGCTGGCCTGCAGGCGCAGGCTGCGGCGCTGGCGGCAGGCGCGGCCGAAGGCCTCGAAGATGGCGGCGTAGAACGGGGTGTCCCAGCAGCGCCACTCGGGGTGCCACTGCATGGCGTAGGCGAAGGTGCGCGCACCCTTCACGGCGAAGGCCTCGATCAGACCGTCGGGTGCCCAGGCCAGTGGCTCCAGGCCCTCGGCCAGCCGCGCGATGCCCTGGCCGTGCAGCGAGTTCACCTGTGCCGTCGTGGCCTGCGCCCACTCGGCGAAGGCGCTGCCCTCGGCGATGCGGATCGCATGGCGGGGCGCGTACTGCTCGTCTGGCGGGGCGCTCTTGGGCTCGCGGTGGTCGTTCATGCCGGGCACCTGGTGCACGCGCTGGTAGAGCGCGCCGCCCAGGGCCACGTTGATCTCCTGGAAGCCGCGGCAGATGCCCAGCAGCGGCACGCCCTGGTGCACACAGGCCTTGACCAGCGCCAGCGTGAGCAGGTCGCGGTCGGGGTCGAGCGGCAGGCTGGGGTCGGCCACCTCCTCGTGGAAGTGCGAGGGGTGCACGTTCGAGGGCGAGCCGGTGAGCATCACGCCGTCGACCATGGCCAGCAGCTCGTCGATCTGCTCGGCGTCGGCGAGCGGGAACATGACGGGCTGGGCCTGCGCCCCGACCTTCACGGCCCGCGCGTACTTGTCGCCCAGCAACAGAAAGGGCATCTGGTGACCGTGATCGCCCAGCAGGCGGTGGTCGGCCGGCAGCCAGACCATGCATGGCGGCTTGTTCATGGATTCTCCTGACGGTCTGCGGACATTGTGGCGGGTCGATTGGATGATAATGAGGGCCAGTTGCGGCCCCCGAATGGTGCCACTTGACGCCCTGACCCGCCCCCCATGCTGTCCGAATTCCTGCTGGCCGAGATGAACCGCCTGGGCGCGCAAGACGCCCTGCCCCTGCATCGCCAGCTCTACGAGGCGCTGCGCCGCGCCATGCTCGATGGCAAGCTCGGCGCCGGCGAGCGCCTGCCCTCCAGCCGCGACCTCGCGCAGGACCTGGCCCTGTCGCGCAACACCGTGGTCGCGGCCATCAACCAGCTCAGCGTCGAGGGCTACCTGGCCAGCCGCGTGGGCAGCGGCACCTACGTGAACGACCACGTGCCGCGCGCCAGCGGCGCGCGCGCGCTGCGTGGCGCGCCGGCCCAGGCGCCGCACCGCCAGGCGCCGCGGCTGTCGCGGCGCGGCGAAGCGCTCGCGCACCGCTTCAGCGCCCACGAGCTCGAGGTGCAGCCCTTCACGCCGGGCATCGCCGACTTCAGCGCCTTCCCGCTCGCGCTCTGGCAGCGGCTGCAGAACAAGCACTGGCGCATGACCTACCCGGACATGCTCGACTACAACACCTCGGGCGGTTACGCGCCGCTGCGCCGCGCCATCGCCGACTACCTGCGCGTGTTCCGCAGCGTGCAGCTCGAGGCCGACCAGGTCATCGTCACAACCGGCACGCAGCAATCGCTCGAGCTCTGCGCGCGGCTGCTCGCCGACCACGGCGACACCGTGTGGGTGGAAGACCCGGCCTACTGGGGCGCGATGAAGGCCTTCATGGCCAACGGCCAGCGCGTGCACCCCGTGGCCACCGACGACGAGGGCATCCGCCCCACCGAGGCCGACGACGCCGAGCCGCCCACGCTGATCTACGTCACGCCCTCGCACCAGTACCCCACGGGCGAGGTGATGTCGCTGGCGCGCCGCCACCAGCTGCTGGCCACGGCGCGCGCGCACGGCGCCTGGGTGCTCGAAGACGACTACGACAGCGAGTACCGCTTCAGCGGCCCGCCGATCTCCAGCCTCGAAGGCCTGGACCTCGACGGCCGCGTGCTCTACATGGGCACCTTCTCCAAGGTGCTCTACCCCGGGCTGAAGCTCGGCTACCTGGTGGTGCCCAAGGGCCTGGTCGAGGCCTTCCGCCAGGCCCACTACGACCTGCACCGCCCCGGCCACATGCCCACCCAGGCGGCGCTGGCCGAGTTCATCGAGATGGGCCACTTCGCGAGCTCGCTGCGGCGCGCGCGCCAGACCTACGCCGAGCGCCGCCAGTGCCTGCTCGAAGCGCTCGGCCCCGTACTCGGCGGCGAGGGCCCGGACGCGCCGCGCATCAGCGGCGCCGAGCAGGGCCTGCACCTGTGCCTGCGCCTGCCCGCGCGCATCGACGACCAGGCCATCGCCCAGCGCCTGGCGCAGCAGGGCCTGATCGTGCGCCCGCTCTCGGCCTACTGCCTGCGCCGCACCGACCTGCGCGGCCTGGTCATCGGCTATGGCTACGCCGCGCTGGCCGAGATCCGCCAGTGCGGGCCGCTGATCGCGGCGGCGGTGCGCAAGGCGGTGGGGTAGCGCTTACAAATCCGAAATTCATTTTCGGATTTGTAAGGCCTGTCGCTCACAGCACGTCGCGCAAGCGGTGCCACAGCATGCCCAGTGCCAGGCTGGGCGTGCGCAGCAGCGGCCCGCCGGGGAAGCGCCGGTGGCGCAGCCGCGCGTACACGTCGAAGCGGCTGGCCTGGCCCAGCACGGCCTCGGCCACGAGCTGGCCCGCCAGGCCGGTGAGCGCCACGCCGTGGCCGCTGAAGCCCTGCAGGTAGTACAGGTTGGGGCCCAGGCGGCCGAAGTCGGGCGCGCGGTTCATGCTGATGTCCACGAAGCCGCCCCAGAGGTGCTCCACCGGCACCGCGCGCAGCGCGGGGAACACCGCGGCCATGCGCGCCTGCATGGTCTGCTCCAGCCGCGCCGGGGTGCGCGTGGTGTAGCTCACGCGGCCGCCGAACAGCATGCGGTGGTCGGCGCTGAAGCGGTAGTAGTCGAGCACGAAGTTGTTGTCGCACACCGCGGCGTTGCCCGGGATCAGCCGCGCCGCCAGCGCCGGGTCGACCGGTGCGGTGCCCAGGATGTAGGTGCCCACGGGCATGATGCGCGCCGCGATCTCGGGCGCCACCGCGGGGCCGTGCTCGGCCAGCATGCAGTTGCCCGCGAGCACGCCGAAGCGCGCCGAGACCTGGCCTTGCGCGGTGCGCGCCACCAGCGTGTCGCCGCGCTGCAGTGCCGTCACCGCCGAGCGCTCGAAGACGCGCACGCCCGCGGCCTCGGCCGCGCGCGCCAGGCCCAGCGCGTACTTGAGCGGGTGCAGGTGGCCGCTGCGCCGCTCGCGCGCTGCGGCGCGGTAGTGATCGCTGCCGATCAGCGCGCCCATGTCGGCGCCCTCGGCCCATTCCACACCGATGCCGCGCGCCTGCAGGCCGTCCATTTCCTCGCGCAGCGCGCGCGCCTTGCGGGCGTTCTCGGCCACGTACACGTAGCCGAGGGCGCGGTCGCAGTCGATGCGGTGTTCGGCGATGCGGCGGTCGATCAGGTCGATGGCCTCGAGCGACATCGCCCAGGCGCGCTCGGCGTCTTCGCGGCCCAGCTGCTGCTCAAACGGGCCCTGCCCGCTCGCATAGCCCACGATGGCCTGGCCGCCGTTGCGCCCGCTCGCGCCGCTGCCGATGCGCTCGGCCTCGAGCACCGCCACCGACAGCCCGCGCTGTGCCATCTCGAGCGCGGCCGACAGACCCGAAAAGCCCGCGCCCACCACCAGCGCGTCCACGTGCAGGTGCTCGCGCAGCGGCGCGCGCGGCGCGCCGCGCTGCACGCTGGCCTCGTAGTAGCTGCGCTGGTTGAGCTGGGTGTCCGAACCGGTCAGCGAGCCCCACATGCTCAGCGCCCCCGATCCCGGTCGCGCGCCACGCGCCCGGCGAGGTAGGTCCACACGAAACAGGCGGCGGCGTTGGTGGTGAGCTCGGCGTGGTCGTAGGCGGGCGCGACCTCCACGCAGTCCATGCCGACCCAGTTCAGATCGGCCAGTTCTTCGAGAAAGCTCAGCACCTGCGCGCTCGTGAGACCGCCGGGCTCGGGCGTGCCGGTGCCGGGCGCAAAGGCCGGGTCGAGCACGTCGATGTCGAGCGTGAGGTAGGCCGGGCGATCGCCCAGTCGTTCGCGGATGGCCTGCAGCGTGGGCGCCAGCGCCGCGCCGTCGAGGCCGCGCAGCGCCCGCGCGGTGTAGATCGCGCCGCCCTGGTCGGCCACGTACTCGCGCGCCGCGCGCTCGCCGCTCGAGCGGATGCCCACCTGCACCGCGTGCGCGGGGCTCACCAGGCCTTCCTGGATCGCCTCGTAGGTCCAGGTGCCGTGGCCCGAGGGCTCGCCGAAGTGGTCGGTCCAGGTGTCGCAGTGGGCGTCGAAGTGCAGCAGCGCGAGCGGCTGGCCATGGCGCTGGCGCGCCGCGCGCAGCAGCGACAGCGTGATCGAGTGGTCGCCGCCGAGGAACACGCAGTGGTGCCTGGCCATCAGCGCCGCGGCCTGGCGCTCGATGTGGGCGCGCACCTCGGGCAGCGGCGAGGCGTTGGGCAGGCGCATGTCGAGCGCGTCGCCCACGTGCGCCAGCGGCGACACGTCGAACACCGGGTGGATGCCGTCGCACAGCATGAGGCTGGCCGCGCGGATGGCCTGCGGGCCAAAGCGCGCGCCCGGGCGGTTGGTGACCACGCCGTCGTAGGGCACGCCGCAGACGGCGTAGGGCTGCGTGTCGAGCGGCGCGCAGGCCAGGAAACGGTTGGTGTTGTTGGCAAAAGCGAACTGACCGAGGGCCATGGCGACAGGCGGCAAAGCGCGGAAAAGGGCTTCGGGACAAGGGGTGCGGGACGATAGCGCCGCCCGCGCGCGCCCCAGGGAGCCACTTCGCCGCCGCCCCCGGCGTCCACCGCGCAGACCATCGCTCTGGGGGATGTGAATGACTTTGGTCACTTCCCGGCGCCGCGGGCGCTGCCTACCATTCGCGCCATGGACGCCATCGCCGAGCCCACCGTCCCCGCCACCACCGCGTCCGGCCTGCTGGTGGTCGACGACCACGACCTGGTCCGCCTGGGCCTGCTCACGCTGGTGCAGTCGCACGCGGCCGACACCGGCCAGAGCGTGCCGGTGTTCGAGGCCCGCACCCTGGCCGAAGCGCTCGACCTCTACCGCGCCCAGCGCCACCGCATCGGCCTGGTGCTGCTCGACCTGCAGCTGCCCGACGCCCACGGCATGAGCGGCCTCGACGACTTCCTGCGCGCCTTCCCGGGCGCGCCCGTGGTGGTGCTCTCCGGGG
Source organism: Hydrogenophaga crocea (assembly GCF_011388215.1). Lineage (NCBI taxonomy): Bacteria > Pseudomonadati > Pseudomonadota > Betaproteobacteria > Burkholderiales > Comamonadaceae > Hydrogenophaga > Hydrogenophaga crocea. Next base: position 3,694,370 of record NZ_CP049989.1, on the reverse strand, counting down.
TGGGCGACCCGGGCCTGATGCGCCACGCGGTCTCGCGCGGCGCGCTGGCCTACCTGCCCAAGGCGGGCGACCTGCAACACGTCATCGGCTTCATCCGCTCGCGCGGCACCTTCGGCGAACACGACCGCGCCTGCGCCGCCGCGCTGGCCGACGACCCCGTGCCGGCCTCGCGCTGGCACGGCGCCCAGGGCCAGCGCCTCTCGCTCACCGAGCGCCAGACCCAGGTGCTCGAATGGGTGCTGGCCGGCGCCTCCAACCGCGAGATCGCGCTGCGCGCCCACCTCAGCGAGGGCACGGTGAAGAACCACGTCTCGGCCCTGCTGCTGCTCTTCGGCGTGCGCTCGCGCGCCCAGCTCATCAGCCAGCTGCGTTGAACGCCGCCCCCGCGCCGATCGGCATCGACGAGCGCGTGCACCGCGCGCAGGTCGCGGCGCTGTTTCGCAACCTCGCGCCCTCCACGCTGGCCGACGTGGCCATTGCCTGGAGCATGGTCGCGCTCTACTGGTGGCAGCTGCGCGAGCCGGGCGTGCTGGTGTGGTGGGGCCTGCACATCCTGCAGACCCTGCGCTATCCGCTGCTGGGCCGCTGGCACCGCGACCCGCAGGCCGCCGAGCGCAGCGCGCACTGGGCGCGCGTGCACGTGCGCGAGCACGCCTTCTACAGCCTCACCTGGGGCCTGGCGCCCTGGTGCTTCCTGCCCGCGGGCAACCAGCCGCTGACCGCGCTGCTCATGCTCGTGATCCTGGGCATCTGCAGCGCCGGCGTGCCCGCCATGGCCACGCGCTGGGCCTCGGTGCTGGCCTTCACCGTGCCCATGGTGCTGGGCCTGGCCTCGGCCCTGCTCTGGCAGGGCGACACCCTGCACGCCTTTCTGGCGGGCTGCTGCCTGGTCTACCTGGGCGCCACGCTGCTGTTCGCGCGCAACCTGCACCGACTGCTCACCGAAGCGCTGCACACGCGCTTCGAGAAAGAGGCCCTGGCCGAACAGCTCGCCGAGCAGATGGCGATCACGCGCCGCGCCAGCGAAGACAAGACCCGCTTCTTCGCCGCCGCCAGCCACGACCTGCGCCAGCCGCTGCACGCCATCGCGCTGTTCGGCGCGGTGATCGAGCGCGAGCTCAAGGGCCGCTCGGCGCTCGCGCACGCGCAGCGCCTGATGGGCGCGGTGCGCGCGCTCGGGGCCTCGCTCGACACCATGCTCGACGTCTCGCGCCTGGACGCGGGCGTGATCGAGCCCGAGCCCCAGGCCCTGGCGCTGGCCGACGTCTTCACCGCGCTGCTGCCGCTGTTCGCCAACCGCGCCGAAGAAGCCGGGCTGCAGCTGCGCATCCGCGCCACCGGCCTGTGGGTGCGCAGCGACCCGCAGCTGCTGCTGCGCCTGCTCGCCAACCTGGTCGAGAACGCCATCAAGTACACGCCGCGCGGCGGCGTGCTGGTGGTGGCGCGCCTGCGCGGGCGCCGCGTGTGGGTCGAGGTGATCGACACCGGCATCGGCATCGCGCCCGAGCACGCGGGCCGGGTGTTCGACGAGTTCTACCAGGTCGACAACCCCGGTCGCGACCGCACGCGCGGCCTGGGCATGGGCCTGGCCATCGTGCGCCGGCTCGCCGCGCTGCTCGAACACCCGATCGCGCTGCACTCGCACCCGGGCCGCGGCACGCGTTTTCGCATCGAACTGCCGCTGGCCGAGGCGCCGCCCGCGCGCGCGCCGCTGCCCCTGCCCGCCGAGCCCGCCGATCAGCGCGCCCTGCCGCAACGCGTGCTGCTGATCGACGACGAGGCCGACATCGCGCAGGCCACGGGCGCGCTGCTCGGTGGCTGGGGCGTGCAGCTCACCGCGGTGGACGGCGAAGCGCGCGCCGCCGAGGCCCTGGCCACGCAGGCCTTCGACGCCCTGATCTGCGACTTCCGCCTCGCCGACGGCGCCGACGGCCTGCAGGTGGCGCAGCGATTGCGCGAGCGCTACGCGCCGGGCCTGCCGCTGCTGCTCGTGACCGGCGAGACCGCGCCCGAGCGGCTGCAGCGCCTGCGCGACGCAGGCCTGCCCGTGCTCTACAAGCCGGTCGATCCGTTGCGGCTGCGCCAGGCGCTGGCCGACCTGATGGCGCCCTGAGCGCGGCCCGCAGATCGTGACCTTCGGCACTGTTCGTGCCGTGCCGGCCTCCGTATCGTGCCCCCCGAGCGCGGCCATCCGGGGCGCGCCACCAGGAGCACCCATGGCCGCTGTCACGCCCACGCACACCGCCGCACCCGCCGTTTCCTGCGCGCCCTCGCCACGCCACGCCCGCTCGCCCCGGCTGCTCGCCGGTCTGATGGCCGCCGTGCTGCTCGGCGCCTGCGGTGGCGGCGGTGGCGACAGCCCCGCACCCGCCCCTGCGCCGGCCGCGACCCCCGCCCCGGCGCCTGCGCCCGCGACACCCACCGCGCGCGCCTGGCAGACCGCGGAACGCCTGCGCGCCACCGACGGGCCCTCCAACGGCACGGCCGGGCCCGTGGTGGCCGCCAACGCCAACGGGGCCTTCATCGTGGCCTGGGTCGACGCCGACCTGGGCACCGGTGACCGCTCGCTGCTCACGCGCCGCTACACACCCGGCGCCGGCTGGGGCCCGACCGACGTGGTGGCCAGCTGGACCAGCGCCGACCGCCCGAGCTTCCATGGCATGAGCGTCGGCCTGGCGCCCAACGGCACCGCCGCCATCGCCTTCATCGGCCGCTCCAACCTGCGCGACAGCCTGTACGGCTCGCACCAGACCGCGGGCGGCGCCTGGGCCACGCCCACCCTGCTCGAAGACGACGACCTCGGCTCCAGCTTCTCGCGCGTGGCGCTGGTGATGGACAACAACGGCGTGGCCACCGCCGTCTGGGGCCAGGACTTCGACGTCTTCCCCGCGGTCTTCAACACCCGGCGCGCGCTGGCCGCGCGCATGGCCGCCAATGGCACCTGGGGCCCGTACGTGGACATCGACTTCCCCGCGGGCAGCGGCATCAACGGCATCGGCCTGACGCCGCGCCTGGCCGTCAATGCCAACGGCGACGTGGTCGCCGGCTGGACCACCAACATCGTTGCGGGCCCGACCGCCGGCCAGTACGCCGCCGCCACCGTGTTCACCCAGGGCGGTGGCTGGGCCACACCGGCCCTGCTGACCACGCCCGTGAGCGGCTACAACAGCGTGCTCGAAGACGTGGCGATCGCGTCCGACGGCTCGGCTGCCGCCGCGATGCACCGCACCTCGCCCGTGGTCGGCGAAAACCGCAGCGTGCTGCTCGCGCGCCGCGCCGCGGGCGGCGCCTGGGGCAGTGCGGTCGAGGTCGACCAGACCGGCGCCGAAAGCCTGTTCAGCCGCGTCGCGCTCGCCAACGACGGCACCGCGGTCGTCATCTGGCAGCAGGCCAGCGCCGGGGGCAACCTGCTCTACACCAACACCGTGACGGCCGGCGGCACCGTGGGCACGGCCGGCATGCTCAGCGCCAGCACGGGCAGCATCATCAGCGGCGCCATGATGCAGCGCGACAGCACGGGCAACATCGTGCTCGTCTGGGGTGCGTACGAACCCAGCTACCGCCTGGTCTCGCGCGTGCGCGACACGGCCGGCAACTGGGGCACGCAGAGCGGCGTGTGGTCGCTCGCGAGCAACATCGGCTTCGACAGCGACGCCGCGCTCGCGGTGTCGGCCGACGGCAGCGCCGCGGCCGCCTGGCACGTGCTCGATGGCGTGGGTGGCGCCGTGCCCTGGGTCAACGTCTACCGCTGACCGACGGGCCGACGCTCAGAGCGCGCGCTGGCGCCAGGCCAGCAGCGCGCCCAGCCACAGCGCCGCGGCCGAGAAGACCAGCCCGCGCGCCAGGCCGCCGGGGCCATCGGCGATCAGGCCCACCACCGTGGGCCCCACGATCTGGCCGGCCGCGAACACGATGGTGAAGGCGCTGATGCCCGCGGCCCACTGCGCGGGCGGCAGGTTGTGGCGCACCAGCGCGGTGGTCGACGCCACCACCGACAGGAACACCGCGCCGAACAGCAGGCCCGAGGCCAGCACCAGCGGCCAGGCCGCGGTGAGCGCGGGCACGATGGCCGCCACGCCCAGCAGCGCGTTCAGCCGCGCCAACGCCCCGCCGCCGCGCTCGCGGTCGAGCAGGCCGGCCCAGATGCGCGACGAGGCCAGCACCGCCACGCCCAGCAGCGCGTAGAACAGCGTCAGCGCCGCGGCCGTGCTGCCCTGTTCGCGCAGCAGCGCGATCACGAAGGTCATGTAGCCGATGTAGCCGATGCCGAAACAGCCGTAGCCCGCGAGGCCGAAGCCGAAATCGCGCACGCGGAACACGCGGTGGCCCGGCGCCTGCGCGTTCGGCGCCGGCGCGGGCAGCGCCGCGAGCACCCGCGCGGGCCACACCATGAAGGCCGTGGCCAGCAGGCAGGCCAGCGCCAGCATCCACCAGGCCCAGGCCCAGCCGTGCGGCTGCGCCGCGGCGGCCGCGAGCACCGGCGGCACGCCCAGCGCCGACACCACGATGCCCAGGCCCGTGCCGCCGTAATACAGGCCCAGCAGGAAGCCGCTGCGCGCTGGGTCGCGCGCGCCCAGCCGCGCCGCGAGCAGGCCGCCCGTGATGAAGACCAGCGCGCTCGCCACGCCCGCGAGCAGGCGCTGCGCGAGCAGCGGCGCGGCCGCCGTAAAAAAGCCGCTCAGGCCCATGAACAGCGAGGCCAGCAGCGAGCCCGCGAGCAGCACCGTCGCGGGCCGCCAGCGGCGCATCAGCAGCGGCGTGGCGAGCGCGCCGATCAGGTAGCCGGCCGCGTTCACCGTGTTCATCGCGCCCGCGAGCGTGTAGCTCCAGCCCAGGTCCTCGCGCATGGGTGGCAACAGCAGGCCGTAGGCGAAACGCGTGATGCCCAGCGAGACCGCGGCCCCGAGCGAGAGCGCCAGCGCCAGGCGCAACAGGGGAAGGGGGTGATCGCGGGTCGGCATGCGCGGCATTGTGGCCGTGTGCCCCCGCAGGGCCTGTCGCGCCGGTCCGCCCCGGCGCCCGCGCACTGGCTCCGTGCGGCCGCTGCGTGTGGCCGTAGAGTGGCCGCATGAACCCCTCCATCGCTTCGCAGCGCATCGCGGCCCTGCAGCAGGCCGAGCGCGAGCGCTTCATCGCCACCCACCCGCGCTCCGTGGCCCAGGCCGAGGCCGCGCGCGCCCACTACCTCTTCGGCGTGCCCCTGCACTGGATGCGCGACTGGCCCACGCCCGCCACGCTGGCCGTGCACAGCGCGCAAGGCATCACGCTCACCTGCGCCGACGGCCACCGCTACGCCGACTTCTGCCTCGGCGACACCGGCGCCATGTTCGGCCACAGCCCCGCGCCGCTTGCACACGCCATCGCCGAGCAGGCCGCGCAAGGCCTCACCTGCATGCTGCCTTCCACGCGCAGCCCGGCCGTGGGCGAGGCCCTGCAGCGCGTGTTCGGCCTGCCGCTGTGGCAGATGGCGCTGAGCGCGAGCGACGCCAACCGCTTCGTGCTGCGCTGGGCGCGCGCCATCACGGGCCGGCCGCAACTGCTGGTGTTCGACGGCTGCTACCACGGCGCGGTCGACGACACCCTGGTCGACCTCGACCCCGCCACCGGCCGCACCCTGCCCCGGCCCTCGGTGCTGGGCCAGGTGCACAACCACGCCGCGTTCACGCGCGTGGTGCCCTTCAACGACCTCGCCGCGCTCGAGGCCGCGCTCGCGGCCGGCGACGTGGCCTGCCTGCTCGCCGAACCCGCGCTCACCAACTTCGGCCTGGTGCCGCCCGCCGACGGCTTCTGGCCCGCCGTGCGCGCGCTGTGCCGCCGCCACGGCGTGCTGTTCGTGATGGACGAGACCCACACCGTGTCCACCGCGCTCGGCGGCTACGCGCGCGCCCATGCGCTCGACCCCGACGTGCTGGTGGTGGGCAAGGCCGTGGCCGGCGGCCTGCCCTGCGCGGTCTACGGCTTCACGCACGCGGTGGGTGCGCGCATGGCCGCGGCCAAGGCGGCCGCGCCCGAGGGCCACAGCGGCATCGGCACCACGCTGGCGGGCAACGCGCTTACATTGGCCGCGCTCGACGCCGCGCTCACGCACCTGCACACGGCACCGAACTACCGCCACATGCTCGCACTCGCGGCCGAGCTCGAACAAGGCCTGGTGCATCGCATCGCGCGGGCGCAGCGGCCCTGGACCGTGACGCGCCTGGGCGCGCGGCTCGAACTGCAGTTCATGCCGCACACGCCGCGCCACGCGCAGGACGTGCGCGACCATGCCCAGAGCGAACTCGAAGCGCTCACGCACCTGTTCATGCTCAACCGCGGCGTGCTGCTCACGCCCTTCCACAGCATGATGCTGGTGAGCCCCGAGACCCGCGAAGGCGATGTGGCCGCGCTGCTCGCGGTGTTCGAGCAATTGCTGGACGAACTGGCGCGTTGAACGCCAGCCCAAACACCAGCCCAGGCGCCCGCCGGGACCTCAGCCCACGCCCACCGGCGCGGGCGCGAGCCGCACGATGCGCGTGAACAGGCGGTCGAAGGCCGGGTCGCGCGCGCCTTCGGGGCTCAGCGGATCGGTGTGCGCGGCGAAGGCGGCGTCGAGCAGGCGGCGGTCTTCGTCGCTCAGCGACTGCTCGGCCGCGGGCAGCACGAGCTGCTCTTCGAGGCGCATGTGCGCGAGGTAGAAATTCACGTAGGCCTGCACCTCGTCGACGAAGGCCTGGCGGCGCGGCTCGCCCAGGTACTCCCAGGCCATGAGCAGGTGCACGAGCTCGCGCACGCGGTCTTCGCCGCCCATGTGCTCTTTCTCGAGGCGCTGGATGGCCTCGAGCGTGTGCGGCGCGGCGCGCGCCACGCGCGGGAACAGCAGGTCCGATTCCTTGGGGTGGTGCAGCTTCTCGGGAAACTCGCCGATGTAGAACAGCATCGCCCGCAGCACATCGAAGAAACGCTCGGGCCCGTCGGTCTCGGGCCCGCGTTCGATCATCGCCAGCATGGAGCGCAGCATCGCGGCCAGGCTCGCGTGCTCGTCGCGAACGGTGCGCAGGGCGTCGCGTTTCATGGGCATCTCCTCACAATGGCCACGAGCATCCCACGCGCGACCACCCTGCGTCTTGACACAGGTCAAGGCCGCCAGCGTTTGAGCAGCAGCGCGTTGCTCACCACGCTCACCGAGCTCAGTGCCATGGCCGCGCCGGCCACCACCGGGTTCAGAAAACCCAGCGCCGCCAGCGGTATGCCGGCCACGTTGTAGGCAAAGGCCCAGAACAGGTTCTGGCGGATCTTGCGCACCGTGCGGCGCGAGATGTCGAAAGCCGCCGCCACCAGCTGCGGTTCGCCACGCATGAGCGTGATGCCCGCGGCGTGCAGGGCCACGTCGGCGCTCGCGCCTTCGCTGTGGCCCATGGCCAGGCCCACGTCGGCCGCGGCCAGCGCGGGCGCGTCGTTCACGCCGTCGCCCACCATGGCCACCACGCGGCCGCCCTGTTGCAGCGAACGGATCGCCGCGGCCTTGTCGGCCGGCAGCACCTCGGCCATCACCTCTTCGGGCCGCAGGCCCAGGCGCTCGGCCATGGCCTCGGCCGCGGCGCGGTTGTCGCCCGAGACCAGCGCAAGCCGCAGGCCGCGCTCGCGCAGGCGCGCCAGGGCCTCGCGCGCACCGGGCTTGGGCTCGTCGCCGAAGGCCAGCACCGCGAGCGCCGTCAAGCGGTCGGGGGCGTCGCGGCGCGCCAGGACCGAAACCGACGCGCCCTGCGCGAGCGCGCGCTGCACCGCGGGCTGCAACGCGGTCATGCCCACCCCCAACGCCTCCATCCAGCGCAGGCTGCCCAACAGCAGCAGCGCGCCGTCCACCGTGCCCTGCACGCCGCGGCCGGTCACGGCCTGCAACTCGCGCGCCTCGGGCCAGGCCAGGCCGCGCTCGCGCGCCGCCTGCAGCACCGCGCGGGCCAGCGGGTGTTCGCTGCCGGCCTGCAATGCGGCCGCCTGCACCAGCAACGCGGCCTCGTCGCTGCCTGGCTCGCCCGCAAGGAACAACAGGCGCGGCCGGCCTTCGGTGAGCGTGCCGGTCTTGTCGAAGGCCACCGCCTGCACGCGGTGCGCGATCTCCAGCGCCTCGGCGTCGCGGATCAGGATGCCGTGCCGCGCGGCCACGCCGGTGCCGGCCATGATGGCCGCGGGCGTGGCCAGGCCCAACGCGCAGGGGCAGGCGATCACCAGCACCGCCACCGCGTGCTGCAGAGCGTCTTCCAGCGGCGCACCCAGCGCGAGCCAGGCCAGCAGCGTGACGACGCCGATCGCCAGCACCACCGGCACGAACACCGCGGCCACGCGGTCGACCAGGCGCTGCACCGGCGCCTTGCCGGCCTGCGCGTCCTGCACCAGCGCAATGATTTGCGCGAGCACCGATTGCGCACCACTCGCGCGCACCTCGACCACCACCAGGCCTTCGCCATTGAGCGAGCCGCCCGTGACGCCGCTGCCCGGCGCCTTGGGCACGGGCATGGCCTCTCCGGTGAGCATGGATTCGTCGGCCTGGGTGTGGCCGTCCACCACCTCGCCATCGGCCGCGAAGCGCTCGCCCGGCAGCACCTGGATGCGGTCGCCCGGCAGCAGTTCTTCCACCGGCACCTCGACCATCTCGGTGCGGCGCACGCCGTCGGGCAGCAGCCGCGCGCGCTCGGGCCGCAGGGCCTGCAGCGCGCGGATCGCCTCGGTGGTCTGGCGCTTGGCGCGCGCTTCGAGCCATTTGCCCAGCAGCACCAGCGTGATCACCACGGCCGAGCCTTCGTAGTAGAGGTGCACCATCTCGCCCGCGTCGGCGCGCCACCAGAGCCAGGTCGACAGGGCCCAGCCGGCCGTGGTGCCGATGGCCACCAGCAGCTCCATGTTGCCGCTGCCGGCCTTGAGCGCGTGCCAGCCCGCGCGGTAGAAACGCGCGCCCAGCACGAACTGCACCGGCGTGGCGAGCACGAACTGCCAGAGCGCAGGCAGCATCCAGTGCTTGCCCAGCAGGTCGCCCACCATGGGCCCCACGAGCGGCGCCGACAGCAGCGCGGCGATCAGCACGGGCCAGGCGTTGCGCGGCACGCCGAGCACGCGCTCGCGATCGGGGTCGTCGTCGGTCTCGACCGCGCGCGGCTCGTAACCGGCGTCGCGCACCGCGCGCCTGAGCCTCGCGGTCAGCGCCGGGTCGCCCGCGGCAGCGGTCACGCGCGCGGTCTCGGTGGCAAGGTTCACGCTCGCATCGATCACGCCGGGCTGCTTGCGCAGGGCGCGCTCCACACGGCCCACGCACGAGGCGCAGGTCATGCCGCCGATGCCGAGGTCGATCTCGCAGACCTCGGCATCGGCCGTGGCCGGGGACAGGGTGGTGGTGGTGTTCATGCCCGGCATGGTGCACCTTGCCACGATGGCAAGGTCAAGAACCACCGATCGGAACACCCTGCGCTTGACCTTGACATGGTGTCAAGCTTGAGAATGAAGCCGTCCCTTCAACCCCCGGAGCTATTCCATGAACCAGACCTTCACCGTGCAGGGCATGACCTGCAGCCACTGCGAACGCGCCGTGACCACCGCCATCAAACAGCTCGACCCGCAGGCCGAGGTGCGCATCGACCGGCCGCACAACCGCGTCGACGTGACCAGCACCCAGCCGCGCGAGAAGATCGCCGAGGCCATCCGCGAGGAAGGCTACGCGGTGAGCGCCTGATGAACACAGACCTGTCCTCGGTGCCCTGGCCGGTCAACATCGGCCAGGCCGCGCAGCTCAGCGGCATCTCGCCCAAGATGCTGCGCCACTACGAAAACCTCGGCCTGCTGGGCGCGGTGCACCGCACCGAGGGCAATTACCGCCAGTACGCCGAGGCCGACGTGCACACGCTGCGCTTCATCCGGCGCGCGCGCGACATGGGCTTCACGCTCGACGAGATCCGCGACCTCGTGAACCTCTGGCACAACCGCCGGCGCAGCAGCGAGAACGTCAAGCGCATCGCGCAACGCCACATCGAAGAACTGGGCGAACGCATCGCCGCCCTCGAGGCCATGCGCCGCACGCTGCAGGACCTGGTGCAGCGCTGCCCGGGCAACCAGCGGCCCGACTGCCCCATCCTCGACGACCTCGGCGGCGCGGGCGACACCGGTCTTTACCGAAAGAACACAGAATCGCCGCGCTTGTTGCACGGTTGATGCACGGTTGCGGCGCACAGTCATTCCCACGCCACCACCCCGGTGGCCCTTTCCAGGAGTGACCATGAAGACCTTGTTTGTCCGCCGCACCGCCGCCACCGTCCTGGCCACGACCATCGTCGGCCTGTCCCTGACCGCACTGGCGCAGAACATGCCCAGCCCCCCGGCCGCCGGCCAGCCGCCCGCCGCGGTGAAGGCCGAGCGCCCGGGCGCGCCGCGCGCCGACGCGCAGCGCCATGCCGAGCACCAGCAACGCCTGCAACAGCGCATGGCCGAGCACCAGGCCCGTCTGAAAGCCAGCCTGCAGCTCACGCCGCAGCAGGAGCCTGCGTGGAACGCCTTCGTGGCGCGCATGCAGCCCCCGCAAGGCCCGGCCCAGCCGCCCATGGACCGCGAAGCCTGGAGCAAGCTGAGCACGCCCGAGCGCCTGGACCGCATGGACGCGATGAAGGCCGAGCGCGACCGCGCGATGGCCCAGCGCCATGACGCGATCCGCAGCTTCTACGCGCAACTCAATCCCGCCCAACAGAAAGCCTTCGACGCGCAGCAGCCCGCGTTCGGCCCGCGCGGCGAGCGCGGCCACCACCGCGGCCACGACCACCGCCACGGCGGCCCGCACCAGGGCCCTGGTCGCGGCTGAAGGAGTTCGGCTGTCTTATCTATGGTTTCTTTTTAAAAGATAGTCGTAGGTAGTAGAAGGGCGCTGTCTTCTGTGGACAAGCGCCCTTTTCCTTTGTGGCGCAAGGCGTTTGTGAACCGGACAAGCCTGTGGGGAGGGCCCGGTTCCCGGTGTTCGCCGATGGGGACAATCCCGCCGCCCGCGCCCCGCCTGTGGACAACAGCGGGCTTGTGCCAGAACTTTCCACAGGTTTGTCCAACATCCGGTCACGAACGCTCACCGGACGCCCCGGTGCCCGCTGCTACACTGCGCGCCTTTCCGCCGTGCCCGACCTCCGTCCATGCCCGTGTCCCTGGGCGGCCAAGCGCCCGCCAGTTTCGACCTCAAGAGCGCCCACCTCCCGCTGCTGGCCCTGCTGCTCAAGTCGAGCGATCTGGATCTGCTGCGCCGCGAGTTCGGCGAACGCTACGGCGACCAGCCCGAGTTCTTCGACCACGATCCCTTGCTGATCGATCTGCAGGGCGTGGCCGATGCGGGCACGCCCGACCTCGCGGCCGTGGCGGCCCTGCTGCAGGAGCACCGCCTGCGCGCAGTCGCCGTGCACGCGCTCGACGACGCCCAGCGCGCCGCGGCCCGCAGCGCCGGCCTGCCGCTGGCCGATGGCATCAACCTGCCGCGCGAAGCACCGCGCCAGCCGGCGCGCGAGGCCGCGGCGCCACCGCCCCCGCCGCCCGTGAACCCGGCCGCGCTGGTGGTGGACAAGCCGCTGCGCTCGGGCCAGCAGGTGTATGCGCGGGGCCGCGACCTGGTGGTGATGGCGCCCGTGAACCCGGGCGCCGAGGTCATCGCCGACGGCCACATCCACGTGTACGCGCCGCTGCGCGGCAAGGCCATCGCGGGTGCGCGCGGCTTTGCCGATGCGCGCATTTTTTCGCTGGCCATGGCACCCGAGCTGGTGTCCATCGCCGGCATCTACCGCACGAGCGAAGTGCCCCTGCCCAGCGAGCTGCACGGCAAGCCGGCCCAGGTGCGCCTGCAACGCACGCCCGACGGCGAGAAGCTCGTGATCGATCCGCTGCCTGCCTGAACCATCCGAATCCAAGGAACCGCACCATGACCCGTATCGTCGTCGTCACCTCCGGCAAGGGCGGGGTGGGCAAGACCACCACCAGCGCCAGCTTCGCCACCGGCCTCGCGCTGCGCGGCCACAAGACCGCCGTCATCGATTTCGACGTCGGCCTGCGCAACCTCGACCTCATCATGGGTTGCGAGCGCCGCGTGGTCTACGACCTGATCAACGTGATCCACGGCGAGGCCAAGCTCGGCCAGGCCCTGATCAAGGACAAGCAGGTCGACACGCTGTACGTGCTCGCGGCCAGCCAGACGCGCGACAAGGACGCGCTCTCGCAGGAGGGCGTCAAGCGTGTGCTCGACGAACTGGTCGAGATGGGTTTCGACTTCATCGTCTGCGACTCCCCCGCGGGCATCGAAACCGGCGCGCTCATGGCCATGCATTACGCCGACGAGGCCCTGGTGGTGACCAACCCCGAGGTGTCCAGCGTGCGCGACTCCGACCGCATCCTGGGCATGCTTTCGAGCAAGACCCAGCGCGCCATCGACGGCAAGGACCCGATCAAAGAGCACCTGCTGATCACGCGCTACAACCCCTCGCGCGTGGCCGACGGCCAGATGCTCTCGCTGCAGGACATCCAGGACATCCTGCGCATCCCGCTGATCGGCGTGATCCCCGAGAGCGAGAGCGTGCTCACGGCGTCCAACCAGGGCACGCCGGCGATCCACCTCAAGGGCAGCGACGTGGCCGAGGCCTATGGCGACGTGATCGACCGTTTCCTGGGCGCCGAAAAGCCCCTGCGCTTCATCGAGGCCGAGAAGGCCGGCTTCTTCAAGCGCCTGTTCGGAGGGAAGTGACATGTCCCTGCTGTCCTTCCTGCTCGGCGAGAAGAAAAAGACCGCCAGCGTCGCCAAGGAGCGGCTGCAGATCATCCTCGCGCACGAGCGGGCCGGCCGCAGCGCCGCGGAACCCGACTACCTGCCCGCGCTGCAGCGCGAGCTCGTGGCGGTGATCGGCAAGTACATCCGCATCGACCCCAACGACATCAAGGTGCAGCTCGAACGCCAGGACAACCTTGACGTGCTCGAGGTCAAGATCGAGCTGCCCGAGAAGCGCTGAAGCGCGACCCGGTAAAATCCCGGGGTTTCGCGCGCCGCCGCGCGCCTGCCCGGGCTCCGCACCCGGGCCGTTCGCCGGCCATCGCCCCGATGGCCATTTCCTCGCTTCCACGCACCCGGGCCTGCGCTGCAGCTCCGGGCGGCTTGCGTGGTGGCGTCGTTGCCACTGAAAAGGATCCGCATGGCCAAGGAAGAACTGATCGACATGATGGGTATCGTCAACGAGGTGTTGCCCGACACGCGTTTTCGCGTGACCCTGGACAACGGGCACCAGCTCATTGCCTATTCCGCCGGCAAGATGAAGAAGAACCACATCCGCATCCTCGCGGGTGACCGTGTTTCGCTGGAACTTTCGCCCTACGACCTGACCAAGGGCCGCATCAATTTCCGCCACCTCGAAGGTCGCGGCCCCGCTGCGCCGCGCAAGCGCAGCTGAGCATCCCGTCACGCGCTTGTCACGGTCGGGTGTTAGCCCGACCGGTGGCATTCAGGGCGCCGCTGCGGCGCCGAGATCACAGGCATGTCCCCACCGGGGATACCGTGATCGAGGTGACCGATGTTTGCGCGCCCAGCTGTTTCCCGCCCTTCCCTGCCCGCGTCCCGGGCCTGGCTGATCGCCCTGGCGCTGCCGCTGGTGGCCTTTGCCGCACGCGCCGATGAAGGCCCCGCCATCCCCGCCGCCGAGACGCCTTCGGTGTGGGTCAACATCGGCGGCTTCTCGCGCCACTTCAACCGCCACGCGCACTACAACGAGCGCAACCTCGGCTTCGGCCTCGAGTGGCGCCGCTCGCCCGACGTGGCGCTGATGGCGGGCGTGTACGACAACAGCCTGGGCAAGCACTCGCAGTACGCGGCCGTGAACTGGCAGCCCTGGCAGATCGGGCCCGTCAAGCTCGGTGCGGCCATCGGCGTGCTCAATGGCTATCCCGCGATCGAGCGCGGCGGCACCTTCTTCGCGGCCCTGCCCATGGCCACCATCGAAGGCCGGCGCTTCGGCGTCAACCTGGGCGTGATCCCCTCGATGAAGAACGTGGACGGCGCGCTGCTGCTGCAGTTCAAGCTGAGGATCCGGTAGCATCGCTGCCCCCTCTGTTGCCCTTGCCGACCACCATGGAATTCACCACCTGGCTCGCCTTTTTCGCCGCGTCCTGGGCCATCAGCATCTCGCCGGGCGCGGGCGCCGTGGCCGCCATGAGCTCGGGCCTGTCGCACGGTTTCCGCCGCGGCTACCTCACCACCCTGGGGCTGGTGCTGGGCATCTGGACGCAGATCCTGGTGGTGGGCGTGGGCCTGGGCGCGCTGGTGGCCGCCTCGGCCACGGCCTTCACGGTCATCAAGTGGGCCGGCGTGGCCTACCTGGTGTGGCTGGGCATCCAGCAATGGCGCGCGCCCGCACGGCCCATCGCCGAGGCCGGCACCGACGCCACGCCGCGGCGCGCGCGCGAGCTCATCGTGCGCGGCTGGATCATCAACGCGCTCAACCCCAAGGGCACGGTGTTCCTGCTCGCCGTGGTGCCGCAGTTCCTCAACCTCGCTCAACCGCTCGCACCCCAGTACCTGGTGATCGCGCTCACGCTGGGCTTCACCGACCTGGTGGTGATGGCGGGCTACACCGCGCTCGCGGCGCGGCTGCTGAGTTCGCTCAAGTCGAGCGCCCATGTGCGCGCCCTCAACCGCGTGTTCGGCACGCTGTTCGTGGTGGCGGGCGGGCTGCTCGCGCTGTTCAAGCGCAGCGCTTGAGCGATCAGACCGGCGTCACGCGCTGCGTGAACAGCCGCTCCGCGAAGCGGCGCCGCTCGTCCTGCTGGGCCTTGCTGCTCAGCGTGGGCATGAGCGATTCCGACACGATGTAGCCGTAGAGCATGAAGGCGCGCGAGCGCGCTTCCATCACCGGAAAACCCAGCGCCGAGAACACCTGCGCGATGTAGCCGATGCGGCTCGCGTCGGCCTCGTCGACCGCGAAGCGCGCCATCTGGTCGCGCCGGGCCCAGGCGCGGATCGCGAGCTCGATGCGCGCCGCGCGCGCCGCGGAGCGGCCGCGAAATGGCAGCGAAAGCACGTCGCGCAGCTGCGCCATCGGGTCTTCGTGCGCGGACTCGAGCCGGGCCGTGAGGTTTTCGGTGGCGGTCTCGCGCCAGGCCTGCAACACCCGGCGCAGCAGGTCCTCGCGGTCCTTGAAGTGCCAGTAGAAGCTGCCGCGCGTGACGCCCAGGTGCTGCGCGAGCAGGTCCACGCGCACGTGGTCGATGCCCTGGTCCACCAGCACCCCGGTCGCGGCCTCGATCCAGGTCTCGGGCGTGAGCGACACGCGCGCGGCCTCGCCGCCCGCGCGGGTCTTGCGCGCCGGGGCGGTGGCCTTGGGGCTGTCGCTGCTCGAACTCACGGCGCGGATTCTATCGATGGCATCTCCAAAGGGCTCCGTACAGAAATGTACGGAGCTAGGGAGAAACCCTGTACCCCCCTGGTGAAAACCCTCGATAGCATTGGTTATCAAACATACATAACTGTATGGAGACCATGAGCACCCTCGACTGGATGGCCGATCCCGCCTGGATCGCACCGCCCGCGGCCACGGTGGAACACCGGGCCGACGGCAGCTTTGTGCTGCGCTCGCCCGAGCCCCTGGGTGATTACGCGCGCTGCGTGGGCGAATGGCTCGAGCACTGGGCCCGCCACACGCCCGACGCGCCCGCGCTGGCCGAGCGCACGCCCGAGGGCGGCTGGCGCCGCCTGAGCTGGGGCGCCTTGCGCGCGCAGGTGGGCCGCGTCGCGCAGGCCCTGCTGGGCCTGGACCTCGCGCCCGACGCGCCGGTGGTGGTGCTGTCCGACAACGGCATCGACCACCTGCTGCTGGTGCTCGCCGCGCAGCACATCGGCCGCGCGAGCTGCACCGTGTCGAGCGCCTACTGCCGCCTCACGCGCGAGTACAGCAAGGTGCACGGCATCCTGCACACGCTGCAGCCCGCGCTGGTCTATGCGTCCGACGCCGCGGTGTACGGCCCCGCGATCGCCAGCAGCGGCCTGCAGGTGCCCGTGGTGTTCAGCCAGGGCGCCGACACCGTGCAGGACCGCATCCCGGGGGCCCTGGCTTTTGAACAACTGCTGGCTGGCGACGAGACGCCCGCGGTGCGCACGGCCTTCGAGGCCATCACGCCCGACACCACGGCCAAGTACCTGCTCACCTCGGGCTCCACCGGCACGCCCAAGGTGGTGATCAACACACACCGCATGCTGTGCGCGAACCAGCAGATGATCGCGCAGGCCTGGCGTTTCCTGCGCCATGAAAAGCCGGTGCTGGTCGACTGGCTGCCCTGGAGCCACACCTTCGGCGGCAACCACAACCTGCACATGGTGATGTGCCACGGCGGCACGCTGGTGATCGACGAAGGCCGGCCCGCGCCGGGCCTGATCGAGAAGACGGTGGCCAACCTCGCCGAGGTGCAGCCCACCATCTGGTTCAACGTGCCGCGTGGCTTCGACATGGCCATGCCCCTGCTCGAGGCCGACGAGGACCTGGCGCGCCGCGTGCTGGGCCGGCTGCGCACGGTGTTCTACGCCGGTGCCGCGCTGCCGCAGGCCAGCTGGGAACGGCTGCAGCGGCTCGCCAGGCGCGTGCTGGGCCGCGAGGTCTGGCTCACCACCTCCTGGGGCTCCACCGAGACCGCGCCCGCGGTCACGAGCGCGCACTGGCGCATGGAGCGCGCGGGCGTGATCGGCGGGGTGCTGCCCGGTGTCGAACTCAAGTTCGTGCCCAACGGCGAGAAGCACGAGCTGCGCATCCGCGGCGTGAACATCTTCCCCGGCTACCGCCACGCGCCCGAGCTCAGCGCCCAGGCCTTCGACGAAGAGGGCTACTACCGCATCGGCGACGCCGGCTACCTGGCCGACCCGAAAGCGCCCGAGCGCGGCGTGGTGTTCAACGGCCGCGTGGCCGAAGACTTCAAGCTCACCACCGGCACCTGGGTGTCGGTGGGCACGCTGCGCCTGCGCGTGGTGTCGGCCCTCGCGCCGCACGCACAGGACGTGGTCATCACCGGCCACGACCGCGACCAGATCGGCGTGCTCGTGTTCCCCACCCCGGCCGCGGCCCGGCTGCCGCGCGACGAGCTGCACGCGCACATCGCGCGCGGCCTGGCCGCGCTGCGCGCCGAAGGCGGCGGCTCTTCGCAATCGCCCACGCGCGCGCTGGTGCTCGACGAAGCCCCGAGCGTGGACGCCGGCGAAATCACCGACAAGGGCTACCTCAACCAGCGTGCCGTGCTGCAGCGCCGCGCGGCCCTGGTCGAAGCCCTTTACGACGACAACGACACGGCGCGCGTGGTGCGCCCCGCCACCCCCGAGAAAGCCCTCCCATGAGCCGCGGCCAGAGCCAGACCTTCGACGACGTTTTCATCCTTGACGGGGTTCGCACCCCCATGGTCGATTACATGGGTGCGTTCGCCGACGCCAACCCGATCGACCTCGGCATCAAGGTGGCGCGCGAGATCCTCGCGCGCACCGGCGTGCCCGCCGAGCGCATCGACTCGGTGATCGCGGGCAACATGGCCCCGGGCGGCTTCGACCAGTTCTACGTGCCGCGCCACATCGGCCTGTACGCGGGCGTGCCGGTCGAGGTGCCCGCGCTCATGGCGCAGCGCATTTGCGGCACCGGCTTCGAACTGTTCCGCCAGGCCGGCGAGCAGATCGGCGCGGGCGTGGCCAGCCACGTGCTGGTGGTCGGCACCGAGTCCATGACGCGCAACCCCATCGCGGCCTTCGACCACCGCGGCGGCTTCCGCCTGGGCGCGCCCATCGGCTTCAAGGACTACATGTGGGAGGCCCTCACCGATCCGGCCGCCGACATCAGCATGATCCGCACCGCCGAGAACCTGGCGCAGCGCTATGGCCTCACGCGCGAAGACGTGGACGCCTTCGCCGCGCGCAGCTTCGAGCGCGCCGTGGCGGCGCAGGCCGCGGGCTGGTTCGACGGCGAGATCGTGCCCGTGGCGAACGAGGAATTCCAGCGCGACGGCTACCAGCCGCGCCGCCTGCGCCTGAGCGGCAAGGCCGCCGTGGCCGACCGCGACACCCACCCGCGCCCCACCCCGCCCGAGGTGCTGGCCAAGCTGCGCACCGTGTTCAAGGACGGCGTGCAGACCGGCGGCAACAGCTCGGCCCTCACCGACGCGGCCGCGGCCGCGGTCGTGACCAACGCCGCGGGTGTGAAGGCCGCAGGCAAGGCCCCGTTGGCGCGCCTGGCCGCCGCCGCCGTGGTGGGCGTGCCGCCCGAGATCATGGGCATCGGCCCCGCGCCGGCCATCCGCCTGCTGCTCGAACGCGCTGGCCTGGCGCTGGGCGACATCGCGCGTTTCGAGATCAACGAGGCGCAGGGCGCGCAGGCGCTGGCCGTGGCGCGCGAGCTGCAGCTCGATCAAGACAGGCTCAACGTGCACGGTGGCGCGATCGCGCTCGGCCACCCCTTGGCGGCCACCGGCGTTCGCCTCACCATCACCGTCGCGCGCCAGTTGCGCGACATCGGCGCGCGCTGGGGCATCGCCTCGGCCTGCGTGGGCGGCGGCCAGGGCATTGCCCTGCTGGTCGAGAATCCCGCGGCCGCCTGAGCCGATTTCACGCCCTCGCGTGTGCGGGCCACGAGCACACGCAACACCACCGGAGACAACGCATGAAGAAACTGCTGAAGCACACCCTGGCCGTCGCTGTCGCGGCCACGCTCACCGGCGCCGCCTGGGCCGACATCACCATCGGCGTGAGCGCGTCGCTCACCGGCCCGGCCTCGGGCCTGGGCATTCCGGTGGCCAACGGCGTGAAGATGTGGCCGTCCACCATCGGCGGCGAGAAGGTCAACGTGATCGTGCTCGACGACGCCACCGACCCCACCAAGGGCGTGCAGAACGCGCGCCGCTTCGTCAACCAGGACAAGGTCGACGTGATCGTGGGCGCGGTCGCCACGCCGGTGGCCATTCCCATGGCCGAGGTGGCGATCGAATCGAACACCGTGCAGCTCGCGCTCTCGCCCATCGGCCTGCCCCCGGGCAAGGACGCCTGGAGCTTCCGCATGCCGCAGAGCAACAACGTCATGGCCGAGGCCATGGTCGAGCACATGAAGAAGCAGGGCGTCAAGAGCGTGGGCTTCCTGGGCTACACCGACGCCTACGGCGAGCAGTGGCTGCAGGCCCTGAACCCGCTGCTCGAGAAGGCCGGCATCAAGATGGTGGGCGTTGAGCGCTTCGCGCGTTCGGACACCAGCGTGACCGCGCAGGCCCTCAAGCTCGCCTCGCTCAACCCCGACGCCATGGTGATCGTGGCCTCGGGGAGCGGCGCGGCCATGCCGCAGCTGGGTCTGGTCGAGCGCGGCTACAAGGGCAAGTACTACCAGACGCACGCCGCGGCCACGCGCGACCTGATGCGTGTGGGCGGCAAGGCCGTCGAGGGCACCTTCGTGACCTCGGGCCCCGTGGTGGTGGCCGAGCAGCTGCCCGACAGCCACCCCAGCAAGGCCGTGGGCGTGAAGTTCAACGCCGAGTACGAAAAGATCCACGGCGCCGGCATGCGCAACCAGTTCGCCGCGCACTCCTACGACGCCTACCTGCTGCTCGACAAGGTCGTGCCGGTGGCGCTCAAGAAGGCCAAGCCCGGCACGCCCGAGTTCCGCGCCGCCCTCAAGGACGCGATCGAGGCCGAGGCCGCCATGCCCGTCACGCACGGCATCCTGGACTTCACCGCCACCGACCACTGGGGTTTCAAGACCGGTTCGGGCGTGGTGATGAAGGTCGTCAACGGCGACTGGAAGCTCGAGCACTGATCGGCATTTGAAGGATTGACGGGAGACCGCGACCCATGGACCTGAACATTGCCGCGATCCTCGGGGTCGATGGCGTCATCAACGGCGCGATCTACGCGCTGGTGGCGATCGCCCTCGTCCTGGTGTTCGCGGTCACCCGCATCGTTTTCATCCCGCAGGGCGAGTACGTCGCCTTCGCGGCCCTGACCATGGCGCTGTTCCAGAGCGGCGCCGTGCCCGGCACCGTGTGGCTGCTGCTGCTCATGGTGGCGCTGGCGCTGGTGCTCGACACCGTGCGCGCCTGGCGCGAAAGCTGGCCGCTCGCGCGCTGGGCGAAGCTGGCCGTGCGCACCGCGGCCCTGCCGCTGGTGGCCTGCGGCCTCACCGTGTGGCTCGCGCCGCAGAAGCCGCCCATGCTGGTGCAGGCCGCGCTCACGCTGGCCCTGGTCACGCCCATGGGCCCGCTGGTGTACCGGCTGGCCTACCGCTCGCTCGCGAGCGCAAGCGTGCTGGTGCTGCTGATCGTCTCGGTGGGCGTGCACTTCGCGCTGACCGGCCTGGGCCTGGCCTTCTTCGGCGCCGAGGGCTTCCGCAACCCGAGCTTCTGGGACGAGCGCTTCAGCCTCGGCCCGATCGCGCTCAGCGGCCAGGCGCTCATCATCCTCATCGCCTCGGTGGCGCTGATCGCCGCGCTGTTCGTGCTGTTCGACCGCACGCTCACCGGCAAGGCGCTGCGCGCCACCTCGGTCAACCAGACCGGCGCGCGGCTCATGGGCATCTCCACCGACGCCGCCGGCTCGCTGAGCTTCACGCTCGCGGCCTTCATCGGTGCGCTCTCGGGCCTGCTCATCGGTCCGACCACCACCATCTTTTTCGACAGCGGCTTCCTGATCGGCCTCAAGGGCTTCGTGGCCGCGGTGTTCGCCGGCCTCACCAGCTTCCCGCTCGCGCTCGTCGGCGCGCTCGGCGTGGGGCTGATCGAGGCATTCGGCTCGTTCTGGGCCAGTGCCTTCAAGGAAGTCATCGTGTTCACCGCCATCCTGCCGGTGCTGCTGTGGCGCTCGTTCGTTGATCCCCACGATGAAGAACACTGACATGGACCTGCGTCGTTACGGCCTGCTGGCCTTCGTGGTGGTCATGGCCGCCGTGCCCTTCCTGCCGGTGCCCGACTACTGGATCACCAAGCTCAACTACGTGGGCCTGTTCGGCCTGGTGGCCCTGGGCCTGGTGCTCCTCACCGGCATTGGTGGCCTCACCTCGTTCGGCCAGGCCGCGTTCGCGGGCCTGGGCGCCTACGCCAGCGCCTACCTGGCGGTGAAGGTGGGCCTGTCGCCCTGGATCGGCCTGCTCGCGGGGCTGGCCATCACGCTGGCCGTGGCCGTGGTGCTGGGCTGGGTCACGCTGCGCATGTCGGGCCACTACCTGCCGCTGGCCACCATCGCCTGGAGCCTCTCGCTCTTCTACACCATGGGCAACCTCGAAGCCCTGGGCAAATACGACGGCCTGCTGGGCGTGCCCGCCATCGAACTGTTCGGCATCAGCTTGCAGGAAGAGCGGCGCATCTACCTGCTGATCTGGGCCGTGGCCATCGCGGCGGCGATCGCCGTCACGCGCCTGCTCGATTCGCGGCCCGGCCGCATCATGCGCGCGCTCAACGCCAACCGCGGCGGCGGCTCCACCATGCCCGAGGCCATGGGCGCTTCGGCCTTCCGCCACAAGATGCTGATTTTCGTGATCGCCGCGCTGCTCGCGGCCGTCTCGGGCTGGCTGTTCGCGCACATGCAGCGCAGCGTGAACCCCTCGCCCTTCGGCATCAAGTTCGGCATCGAGTACCTGTTCATGGCGGTGCTCGGCGGCGCGGGCCACGTGTGGGGCGCGTTCACCGGCGCGGCGCTGGTCAAGCTCGCCGAAGACCAGCTGCAGACCTGGCTGCCCGCGCTGCTCGGCACCTCGGGCAGCTACGAGATCATCGTCTTCGGCGTGGTGCTGGTGCTGGTGCTCAAGTTCGCGCCCGAGGGCCTGTGGCCCTCGATCGAGCGCCTGCTGCCACGCCGCCGCGCGCGCGCCGTGGACACCACGGCCACGCTGCCGGCGCGCGACAAGCCCGCCGCGGGCAGCACGCTGCTCGAGGTGAAGTCGGTGCGCCGCACCTTCGGCGGCCTGGTGGCCGTGAACGGTGTGGCCTTCAACATCCAGGCCGGCCAGATCTTCGGCCTCATCGGCCCCAACGGCGCCGGCAAGTCCACCACCTTCAACCTGATCTCTGGCGTGCTGCCGCTGTCGGGCGGCGAGGTCTGGCTGCGCGGCGAACGGGTCGACGGCCTGCCCTCGCGCGAGATCGCGCGCCGCGGCCTCTCGCGCACCTTCCAGCACGTGAAGCTGGTGCCCGACATGACCGTGCTCGAGAACGTGGCCCTGGGCACCTACCTGCGCACGCGCAGCGGCACCGCCGCGGCCATGCTGCGCCTGGACCGCGCCGAAGAGGCCCGCGCCTTCGCCGAGGCCGCGCGCCAGCTCCAGCGCGTGGGCCTGGGCGAGCAGATGCACGAGCTCGCGGGCAACCTGGCCCTGGGCCCGCAGCGCCTGGTCGAGATCGCGCGCGCCCTCGCGAGCGACCCGGCCCTGCTGCTGCTCGACGAACCCGCGGCCGGCCTGCGCCACCGCGAGAAACAGGCGCTGGCCGAGGTGCTGCGCCAGCTCAAGGGCGAAGGCCTGAGCCTGCTGCTCGTGGAACACGACATGGACTTCGTGATGAACCTGACCGACCGCATCCTGGTGATGGAGTTCGGCACCCCGCTGCTCGAAGGCACGCCGGAAGAAATCCAGGCCAGCGAAAAAGTGCGCGCGGCCTACCTCGGCACGGAGCACTGACATGAGCGACCTCCTGCTGGAAGTGAACGACCTGCACGCCGGCTACGGCAAGGCCGAGGTGCTGCGCGGCATCACGCTGAGCGTGCGCGCGGGCCAGGTGGTGACCGTGATCGGCCCCAACGGCGCGGGCAAGTCCACGCTGCTCAACGCGCTCATGGGCCTGCTGCCGCAGCGCGGCGGCCTGCGCTTCAACGGCGAAGACGTCTCGCGCCTCACGCTCGAAGAGCGCGTGATGGCCGGCCTGGCGCTGGTGCCAGAGAAGCGCGAGCTGTTCGGCACCATGAGCGTGGAAGACAACCTGGTGCTGGGCGGCTGGCGCCCCATGAAGCAGCGCGCGCCGCGCTGGCGCGAAGGGCTCGAGCAGGTCTTCGAGCTGTTCCCGCGCCTGAAGGAGCGCCGCGCGCAGGCCGCCGGCACGCTCTCGGGCGGTGAGCGCCAGATGCTCGCCATCGGCCGCGCGCTCATGGGCCAGCCCAGGCTGCTCATGCTCGACGAGCCCAGCCTGGGTCTGGCGCCGCTGATCGTGCGCGACATCTTCCGCATCGTCGAGACGCTGCGCGAACGCGGCGTGAGCATCCTGCTGGTGGAGCAGAACGCGCGCGCCGCGCTCAACGTGGCCGACGAAGGCCACGTGCTCGAAACCGGCGACATGGTGCTCTCGGGCCCAGCCGCGCAACTGGCGACCGACCCGCGCGTGATCGAGACCTACCTGGGGGCGAAAAAAGGATGAGCTGGGGATACGAAGCGCCGCTCGCATCGATGCGGCGCGTGATCGACGAGGTGCTGGGCGCGCCCGCGCTGTGGGCCGAGTGCCCGGCCTTCGCCGAACTCGACATCGACACCGCCGACGCCGTGCTGCAGGAAGCCGCGCGCTTCGCGAGCGAGGTGCTGCAACCGCTCAACGGCCCGGGCGACCTGGCCGGCTGCGTGCGCGAGGCCGACGGCTCGGTGAAGACGCCGCCGGGTTTTCGCGCCGCCTACCAGGCCTTCGTGCAAGGCGGCTGGCCCGCCCTGCCCTGCGACCCCGCCTGGGGCGGGCAAGGCCTGCCGTTGCTGCTCGACGCCGCCCTGCGCGAGATGCTCGACGCCTGCAACCACGGCTGGAACATGTACCCCGACCTGCTGCACGGGGCCTACGAAACGCTCAAGCACCACGGCAGCGACGCGCTCAAGGCGCGCTACCTGGCCAAGATCGCCAGCGGCGAATGGCTGGCCGCCATGGCGCTCACCGAGCCACAGGCCGGCAGCGACCTGGGCCAGCTGCGCACGCGTGCCGAGCCGCAGGCCGACGGCAGCCTGCGCATCAGCGGCAGCAAGATCTTCATCAGCGGCGGTGAGCACGACCTCACCGACAACATCGTGCATCTGGTGCTGTGCCGCCTGCCCGATGCGCCCGCGGGCACCAAGGGCCTGTCGCTCGCGCTCGTGCCCAAGTGGCTGCCCGACGGCAGCCGCAACGCCATGGTCTGCGACGGCATCGAGAAGAAGATGGGCATCAAGGCCAGCGCCACCTGCGCCATGCGCTACGAAGGCGCCACGGGCTGGCTGGTGGGCGAGGCCAACCGCGGCCTGGCGGCGATGTTCCTCATGATGAACTCGGCCCGGCTGCACGTGGGCCTGCAGGGCCTGGGCCACCAGGAAATGGCGGCGCAGAACGCGCAGCGCTACGCCGAGGAGCGCGTGCAGATGGGCAAGCCCATCGCGCAGCACCCCGCGGTGCGGCGCACGCTGCAGCGCCTGCGCACCTACACCGAAGCCCAGCGCGTGCTCGCCTACCGCGCCGCGCTCGCGCTCGACCTCGCCGACCACCACCGCGACGAGGCGGTGCGCGCGCGCGAGCGCCGCTTCGCGGCGCTGCTCACGCCGGTGATCAAGGCCTTCTGCACCCACCACGGCTTTCACGGCCCGGCCGAGGCGCTGGGCCTGTGGGGCGGCTACGGCTACGTGCACGAATACGGCATCGAGCAGACGGTGCGCGACGCGCGCATCGCGATGATCTACGAGGGCACCAACCAGATCCAGGCGATCGACCTCGCGCAGCGCAAGCTGCTCGCCGACGGCGGCGCCGCGCTCACCGAACTGCTCGACGGCCTGCAGGCCGAACTCGGCGAAGCCGCCGGCCTGCGTCGCCTGTTCGACGAGGCGCGCGCCGTGCTGCCCGCGTGGCTGGCGCGCTGCGCGCAAGGCGGCGCCACCCTGCTCGACACCGCCGACGACCTGCTGCACGCGCTCGCGCTCACGCTGCTGGCCTGGGCCGTGGCGCGGCTCGACGCCGCGGGCGGGGCCCACACGCCGGTGTTCGAGCGCGAGGGCGTGCCCGAGGGGCTGATGCACTGGTCGCGCGTGCGCGCGGCCCTCTGACCCGCGCGCTGCAGGCCCGGCGGTCGCCGGGCCTCAGTGCAGCTTCACGAGCGGCGTCGCGCGCTTCACGAGGAAACGCGCGAACGCCAGCACGGCGGTGCGCAACGTGCCCAGCACCGCCTGGTGGTGCATGAGGTGCAGGCTCGTGTACATCAGCCGCGCGAGCAGGCCCTGCACGAACCAGTTCGCGCCGAACAGGTTGCCCATGAGGTTGCCCACCGAGCTGCGCGTGCCCAGCGAGACCAGCGAGCCGTGGTCGCGGTACACGAAGGGCCGGGCACGCGGCGCCTGCCCGCGCGCCAGGCGCAGCAGGCGCCCGGCGAGGTAGCTGGCCTGCTGGTGCGCGGCCTGCGCGCGCGGCGGCACCGGACGGCCGTCGGCCTGGGCGCAGGCCGCGTTGTCGCCCAGCGCGTGCAGGTGCGGCACGCCCTTGACGGCCAGGGTGCCGTCCACCTCGACCTGGCCGCCACGCGCCACCGGCAGGCCCAGCGCGGCCAGCAGCGGCGGCGCCTGGATGCCCGCGGCCCACACCACCACGTCGGCCGGGAACACACGGCCCGCGCTGTCTTCGACCGCGCTGGGGCCGATGCGCGCGACGCGGCATTGCGTGACCACCTCGACGCCGCGCTCGCGCAGCAGCGCGGTGGCCGAGGCCGACACCTTCTCGGGCAGCGGCGCGAGGATGCGGTCCGCGCCCTCGAGCAGCGTGAGCCGCAGGTCGTGGCGCGCATCGAGGTGCTGGAAGCCGTAGCGCGTGAGCACCTGGCCCGCCTCGCGCAGCTCGGCCGCGAGCTCCACGCCCGTGGCGCCCCCGCCGATGATCACCACCTGCACCCGCCCTTCGCCGCCGTCGATCTTGCGCCGCTCGGCCATGGTGAGCAGGCGCAGCAGGCGCAGGCGGAAGCGCTCGGCGTCGGCGGGCTGGTTCAGCGCCACCGTGTGCTCGGCCGCGCCCGGCACGTTGAAGTGGTTGGCCGTGCTGCCCAGCGCGAGCACCAGTTCGCCATACGCCAGCGAGCGCTCGGGGATCAGTTCGTCGCCGTGCCCGTCGGGCACCGCCGCCACGGTGAGGCGGCGCTGCGCGGTGTCCAGCCCGGTGAGCGCGCCATAGCAGAACGCGAAGCCGTTGTCGTGCGCGAGCATCTCGTACGACAGGCCTTCCTGGTGGATGTCGAGCGTGCCCGCGGCCACCTCGTGCAGCGAGGGTTTCCAGACGTGGAAGAGCTGGCGGTCGACCAGGGTCACGCGCTGCGGACCGAGCCGGCGGCCCAGCTTGCAGGCCAGTTCGAGGCCGCCGGCGCCGCCGCCGACGATGACGATGGGGAGAGAGGGGGTCTGGCTCACGCGCTGCGCTGGCAAGCCGCGTGCCCCCTCAGAGCCGGGCGCCGGTGGCGCGTTCCATGGCCTGCATGGAGGCCTTGAAGATGCGCTGGCGCTCGGCCAGCGCGAGCTTGTGGTGGTCGTGCAGCTCGTGCATGGCGATGGTGAGGTCGAGCACGAGGTTCTTGAGCGCCTTGCGGTCGAGCTCGTGGCCGATGCGGCCGTTGGGCAGCCGCACGCCCGGGCCCAGCGGCAACAGGCACAGCAGCAGCACGGTCCACAGGTCGGGCTCGGGCGCCAGGAAGTGCATCCAGTAGGGCCAGCGCTCGTGCAGCGCGCGCAGCAGGTCGCGGCATTCGGGGATGGTGTGCACCTGCCGCGGGTCGCGTTCGAGGCCGTTGAAGGCGAAGAACACGTGGCCCGTGAGCTGCGTGGTGCGCAGCGCGCTGTCGGAGAGCTGCTGCAGGTCGCGCGCGCACAGCTTCAGGCGGGCCGGCTCGGCGTCGCCGGGCTCCAGCGTGAACACCACGTTCATCGCCCCGGCCGGCAAGGCGGCCAGGCCGGTGCCCAGCGCGACGCGCGGCGGCGGGGTGAGGGGCGGGCTGGTGGTCATGGCGCGAAGCGGGCCGGGCGGTGGGCAAGGCGTGACGTTAGCACGACTGCCGGGGCGGCGGCATCCCCCGGACGGTGCCCGGCGGCCTGAGCGAAGATCGCCGCATGAAGCCCGTCATCCACAGCCTGCTCGACACCGACCTCTACAAGTTCTCGATGTGGCAGGCCATGCTGCACCGGCACCCCACGACGCAGGCGCGCTACACCTTCGTCTGCCGCAACCGCAGCGCCTACCCGCTGGCCGCGCTGCTCGACGAACTGAACCGCGAGCTCGACCACCTGTGCACGCTGCGCTTTCGCGCCGACGAACTGGCCTGGCTGGGCGGGCTGCGCTACATCAAGTCGGACTTCGTCGACTTCCTGCGCATCTTCCAGTTCCAGCGCGAGTTCATCCGCGCCAGCGTGGCGCACGGGCAGCTCACGATCGAGGCGCGCGGCCCGCAGGTGCACGTGATGGCCTTCGAGATCTTCGTGCTCGCGATCGTCAACGAGCTCTACTTCCGCCGTTTCGACACCGCTGCGGCGCTCGCCGAAGGCCGCCGCCGCCTGCGCGACAAGGTGGCGCGGCTGCAGGCGGTGGGCCGCGAGCCGCCGCTGCGCCACCCCTTCGAGATCACCGACTTCGGCGTGCGCCGCCGCTTCAGCGGCGACTGGCAGCGCGAGGTGGTGGCCACGCTCGCGGCCGAGGCGCCGCAGGTGTTCAAGGGCACGTCCAACGTGATGCTGGCGCGCGAGCTCGGGCTGGTGCCCATCGGCACCATGGCGCACGAGTACCTGCAGACCTACCAGACCCTGGGCGTGCGCCTGCGCGATTTCCAGAAGGCCGCGCTCGAGGACTGGGTGCAGGAGTACCGCGGCGACCTCGGCATCGCCCTCACCGACGTGATCGGCATGGACGCCTTCCTGGCCGACTTCGACCTCTACTTCGCCAAGCTCTTCGACGGCCTGCGCCACGACTCGGGCGACCCGATCGCCTGGGGCGAGAAGGCGCTGGCGCACTACGCGCGGCTGCGCATCGACTCCCATACCAAGCGGCTGGTGTTCTCCGACGGCCTGGACATCGCCACCGCGCTGCGCATCCACCGCCACTTCGGCGATCGCGCGCAGCTCGGCTTCGGCATCGGCACCCACCTCACCAACGACATGGGCCTGCAGCCGCTCAACATCGTGATGAAGCTGCGCGAGGCCAATGGCCAGCCCGTGGCCAAGATCTCGGACACGCCGGGCAAGGCGCTGTGCGACGACGCGACCTTCCTGGCCTACCTGCGCCAGGTGTTCGGTGTGCGCGACGCGGGCTGATCAGGCCGCGTAGGCCTCGACCACGCCTTGCACCAGGCGCTGCGCGGCCTCGGTCAGCTCGCTGCGGTGCACGATGCCGATGTCGCGGTGGAAGGTGTGTGCGCCCAGGTCGATCGCGCGCACGCCCGCGGGCCAGCGGCGCCGGTCCGCGGTTTGCGGCAGCAGCGCCACGCCGAGGCCGTTGGCCACCAGTTGCACGATGGCGTCGAGCTCGTCGAGCTCGCACACCTCGTTCACCGCCACCTGGCGCGCGCGCAGGAAGCGGTCGACCTGGCGGCCGCCGAAGGAGCCGCGGTCGTAGCGCACGAAGGGCTGGTTGGCGAGCAGCGCCCGCCAGTCGTCGCCGCGCACGGCGCGCGGCACCAGCAGGCGAAAGGGTTCGCGCGCCAGCGGCACCCAGCGCAGATCGCTGGGCAGCGCGAATGGCGGCCGGATGATCACCGCCGCGTCGATCTCGCCCGCGTCGACCGCGTTGAGCAGCGCGGTGGACACGCCCGGCACCACGCGCGTGCGGCTGCCCGGCAGCGCGCGGTGGAACCTCGCGAGCGCCGCCGGCAGAAAGGCCTGCTGCACCGAAGCGATGGCGCCCAGGGCCACGAACACCGTGGTTGCCTTGCTGCGCTGGTGCGAGCCCAGCTGCGCGTAAAGCGCGATCAGCTCCTGCGCCTGCGCCAGCGTCTGCCGGCCGCGGGGGTTCAGCCGCGCCGCACGGCCGGTGCGGTCGAACAGGGTGAAGCCAAGCCCGGCTTCGAGCCGCTTGATCTGCGCGCTCACGGCCGCCTGCGTGAGGCCGATCTGCTGGCCCGCGGCCGCGAAGGTGCCCGCGCGCGCCACGGCGATGAAGGTCTTGAGCTCGGCGATCATACACAAAGCATAGTGATGCTCGGCTCAAAAAACCATTGATTTTCTTTTGGCTGGAGCGCGACTAGCATCGCCGTTCTCCCCCCTTTCCGACGAGGCCCCGATGAGCACCGCCACCGCCACCCGACCCACCATGACCGCGCCCACCACCAACCCGGCGCCGCTGTCGCCCTTCCACCTCGCGTTCCCGGTGCACGACCTCGAGGCCGCGCGCCGCTTCTACGGTGAACTGCTCGGCTGCCCCGAAGGCCGCAGCTCGCCCGAGTGGATCGACTTCAACTTCTACGGCCACCAGATCGTGGCCCACCTCGCGCCCGAGGCCTGCGGGAATGCCGGCACCAACGCGGTCGATGGGCACGGCGTGCCGGTGCGCCACTTCGGCATCGTGCTGCCCATGGCCGACTGGGAGGCCATGGCCGAGCGCCTGAAGGCGCTGGGCACGGCCTTCGTGATCGAGCCCTACATCCGCTTCCAGGGCCAGCCCGGCGAGCAGGCGACCATGTTCTTCCTCGACCCCTCGGGCAACGCGATCGAGGTCAAGGCCTTCGGCGACATCAACCGGCTGTTCGCGAAGTGAGCGGCTTCGCGCCGGTGCGCCTGGAGCACGCGAGCCGCCTCATCAACCACGGCCCCACCGTGCTCGTGACGAGCGCGCACGGTGGCCGGCGCAACCTGATGGCCGCGGCCTGGTCCATGCCGGTGGAGTTCACGCCGCCGCGCATCGCGGTGGTGATCGACAAGCACACCTTCACGCGCGAACTCGTGGGCGCCAGCGGCGCCTTCGGCCTGTGCCTGCCGGGCCTGGCGCTCGCCGACCTCACCTGGAGCGTGGGCCAGCACAGCGGCCGCGACGGCGACAAGTTCGCGCGCTATGGCCTGAGCGCCACGGCCGGGCCGGTGCTGGGCGTGCCGCTGATCGAGGCCGGCTGCGCGGCCTGGCTCGAATGCCGCCTGATCCCCGAGCGCCACACCGAAGACGCCTACGACACCTGCTTTGCCGAGGTGGTGGCCGCCGCGGCCGATCCGCGCGTGTTCGCCAACGGCCGCTGGGTCTTCGACGCGCACAACGCCGATCTGCAGACCATTCACCACCTGGGCGCAGGCGTGTTCGTGCGCGCCGGGGGCACGGTGCAGGCGCGGGCGCTGTAGGCGCGCTCAGTCGCTCTCGCGCGCCAGGCCTTCGCGCGCGAGCTCGATCACCTGCGCGACCGCGAGCCGGGCCCGCTCGAGCCCCAGCAGCGCGAACAGCCGCGGCAGCAAGGCCTGGCGCACCGCGGCGTCGAGATCCTGCGGGTTGAGCGAATGCTCGGCCACGATGTTGCGCACTTCGGTGTCCATGGCGCGGGCCTGTTCGATCAGCGTGGCCGTGGCGGGCAGCGGCGGGCCGCCGGGCCGCGCCGCGGCCAGGCGCACGATGCCGTAACAGGCGCGCGCCAGCGGCCGGCCCTCGAAGCCGCTCTCGGCATCGGGATCGAGCGCGAGCGCGGTCTCGATCGCCTGCTTCAGCCGCGCGCGGGCGCTGTCGTCGGGCACCGTGTCGGCGGGCAGCACGGCGTAGATGCGCTTGGGCTCGCGCACCGGCGTGTCCTCGGGCGACCGCGGGTCGACCGCGCGGTACAGGCCGGCGATGTCGTCGATGTCGTAGCCGCCCTGGGTGCGCGTGGCGAGGTCCTGGTAGTCGCGCACGGCGGTGTCCAGCGCGCGCAGGATGTCGCGGTAGTCCACCAGCAGGCCGTGGCGCTTGGCCTCGTGCAGCCGGTTCACGCGCGCCACGGCCTGGATCAGGCGGTGCTCCTTGAGCGGCTTGTCGATGTAGAGCACCGTGTTGCGCGGCTCGTCGAAACCGGTGAGCAGGCGGTCGACCACGATGAGCAGGTCGGGCGCGCCGTCGCTGCCGAAGTCGCGCAGCAGGTTCTGCTCGTAGCGTTCGGCGTCGCGGCCCACGTGGGTGTTCCACCAGTGCCGCACCTCGAGCAGCTGGCTTTCGTCGACCTCGCTGACGCCTTCGCGGCGCTCGGGCGGCGAGATCAGCACCGCGCTGCTCACCAGGCCGGTGTCGTCGAGGCAGCGCTGGTAGCGGATGGCGTCGAGCTTGCTGCCGGTGGCGACCTGGCCCTTGAGGCCCTGGCTGCGCGTCTTGATGGTGTCGTGGAAGTGCTGCGCGATGTCGCGCGCGATGCGCTCGACGCGGCGCGCGGCCTCGTCGCCGCTGGCCAGCCGCGGCTTGCGCTCTTCGTAGAGCAGCGGCGCCACGGTGCCGTCGCGCACCGCGCGCTGCTGCGTATAGGCGTGCAGGATGGGGCCGAAGCGGTTGGCGGTTTTCTCGCGCTTGAGCAGCGGTGTGCCGGTGAAGGCGAGGTAGGCCGCCCGCGGCAGCGCCCTGCGCATGCGGTCGTGCCACTCGCCGCCCTGGCTGCGGTGGCCTTCGTCCACCAGCACGATCAGGTCGGCCGAGGGGTTGCGGCATTCGGGCAGGCGCGAGGCCGTGGCGAACTTCTGCACCAGCGTGAAGATGATGCGCTCGCGGCCCTGGCCGATGCGCCGCGCCAGCTCGCGCCCCGAGGCCACGCGCGCGCGCTCGCCCTCGCGGTCGGCCAGCGCCGAGCCGAAGGCGCCGCTTTCGAGGAAGTTGCGCGCGAGCTGGCTCTCGAGGTCGAGCCGGTCGGTCACCACGATCACGCGGCAGGCCTGGGTGCCCGGGTGCAGCAGCAGCGCCTTGGTCAGGAAGACCATGGTGAAGCTCTTGCCCGAGCCCGTGGTGTGCCAGAGCACACCGCCTTCGCGCGCGCCGTCGGGCCGGCGCTGGGCGATGCGAGCCAGCACCGCGCGCACGCCGAACACCTGGTGCGGTCGCGCCACGACCTTGCCGAGGCGGCGGTCGAACAGCACGAAGTGGCGCAGCAGCTCGAGCAGGCGGTCGGGCGACAGCAGCGCGTGCACCGGCCCCAGCGGATCGGGCGGGCCTTCGTGCCAGCGCGCCCAGCAGCGCGGCGGCGTGCCCGTGGTGCCGTAGCGCGCGTCGCCCGCGCCCGCCGCGGCGGACGATCCGAGCGCCAGCAGCAGCTGGGCGCAGGCATGCAGCTGGGGCAGTGCGTCGAGCCGCTGGCGGCGCCGCTGGCGTTGCACCGCGGCCTCTACCGTGTCGGCGCACTCGATCACCGCCAGCGGCAGGCCGTTCACGCAGGCCACCAGGTCGCAGCGCAGCGGCTCGGTGCCGCGCGCGGGCAGCAGCTCGAAGCCTTCGCAGACGTCCCAGAGATTGGCCTCGGGGCGCTGCCAGTCGAGCAAGGGCACCGTGGGCTGGTGCTTCTTGCTGTCGGGCATGAACTCGGTGACGGTCACGCCCAGCGTGAGCAGCCGGTAGAAGCGCTCATTGGCCGCGAGCAGGCCCTCGTGCAGGTTCAGCGACATCACCTGGCGCACCACCTGGTCGATGCCGCCGGGCGACAGCGGGTGGTATTCGCCCTTGTACTCGAAGCGGTGCGCCTGAAGCGCTTCGATCAGGCGCGGCTTGAGCACCGCGTCGCGCACGCCACCACGCAGCCGGCGCGCGTCGGCCGTGCTCAGCGGGCGCCAGCCCATTGCCGTGAGCAGGGCCAGCGAGGCGGCCACGGGGCCGCGCCGCCCGGGGACGGGGGTCGCGCTCACGCCGGTCTCAGCGGGGGCATGGCTCGCCGGGTTCCTCGACCGGACGCAGCCGCCGCTGGCCGCTCAGCAGGTCTTCGCGCAACGCGCCGAGTTCGTCGCGCAGCGCCCGCGCCTGCGCAGCGACCGAATGCTCGTAATCCTCGGCCACGCCCAGCACCTCGGCGATGCGCCGCTGCACCGGCAGCGGGGGCAGGTGCAGCGGCAGCTTGAAGAAGTCTTTCACGCTCACGTTGAGCAGGCCGTGGTTGCGCGCCCCCTCCTGGGCGATGAAGCCGATGGGCTCGTTGAGCATGCCGGCCTCGAAGTAGTGGCGGTAGAAGTCGGCGTCGACCTGCGCGTCGGACCGCTGACGGAAGCAGATGTACAGGCTCGAGACCACGCCCGAGTCGTGCGCCACGAGCGGCTTGATGGCGCCCACCGGGTAGCCCGCGGAGGCGCTCTTGTTGTAGGCGAAGTCGCCCGTGCTCAGGTAGGTGTAGTGGCTCAGGTCTTCGCTCGCCACGTTCTTGTGGAAGAAGTCGCGCTGGCTCACCAGGCCGTGCTGGGCCGAGATGGTGAGCACGTTGCTGCTGCCTTCGTCGTTCTTGCGCGCCACGCGCTCGAAGACGTCGTCGAACTCCACCTGCTCCCAGGCGCCGCGCTGCTGCAGCGCGGCGACGCGGCCCGACAGCAAGGCCTGCATCAGGTCGTGCTTTTCGCGCCGCGCGTTCTCGAGCAGGTTGTCGGTGGCGTCGATGGCCTCGCGCCAGGTGGCCAGCACGCGCACGATGCGGCGCTGCTCGCCCACCCCGGGCAGGCAGACCTCGACGTTCTGCAGGATGTCCTGGCTCAGGTTGCTGATGTTGGTGCCGCTGCCGCCCAGGTGCATTTGTGCCACGGTGCGTGCCGTGCGCATGAGCTCCGACGCGAAGGCCGGGTCCAGCCGCGGCGAGGTGACGCGGCCGCGGATGGTGAAGCCCGAGAAGGTCACGGGCTCGTCGAGCCGCGCGACGAACAGGCAGCGGCCCACCAGCGCCTTGTTGCCGTTGGAGCGCACGAACAGCAGGTCGCCGGCCTGCAGCAGGTCTTGGGGGCCCACGCGATCGCGCAGGGCCACGGTGTCGAGCCCGGCGGCGCCGTCGAGCACGGTGCGCGCGCGGAAGTCGCTCACGCCCACCACCTTGATGCACTCGCCGCTCTCGTTGCGCGTGTAGTTCAAG
Source organism: Hydrogenophaga crocea (assembly GCF_011388215.1). Lineage (NCBI taxonomy): Bacteria > Pseudomonadati > Pseudomonadota > Betaproteobacteria > Burkholderiales > Comamonadaceae > Hydrogenophaga > Hydrogenophaga crocea. Next base: position 3,660,433 of record NZ_CP049989.1, on the reverse strand, counting down.
CCGTTGCGGAACGCCATCAGGTCGCCGAGCCGGCAACGGCTCCAGCCTTCAGGCAGCATGTTTCGCCTCATTCGTAGCCGAGCTCCTTGAGGAAGCCGGCCATCTTCTGTTCGAGCACCGCGAGCTCGGCCTGCAGCTTCAGTCGCTCGGCGCGCACGGCCGAGAGGTCGATGCGCTCGGCCGCTTCGAAGGTGTTCACGTAGCGCGGGATGTTCAGGTTGAAGTCGTGGCCCGCGATCTCGGCCGCGGTGGCCAGGTGGGCGTACTTGTCGACGCTGCGGCGCGCCTGCACCGTGTCCATGATGGTGTCGAGGTCCTGGGGGCGCAGCAGGTTCTGGTTCTTGCCGTCCTGGTAGCTGCGGCTGGCGTCGATGAACAGCACGGTGTCGTCGGGCTTGCGCTGGCGCAGCACCAGGATGGCCGCGGGAATGCCGGTGCCGTAGAACAGCTTCTCGGGCAGGCCGATGACGGCGTCGAGCAGGTTCTCCTCGATCAGCCGGCGGCGGATCTTGCCTTCGGCCGCGCCGCGGAACAGCACACCGTGCGGCACCACCACCGCCATGCGGCCGCGATCGGGTTTCATGGTTTCGACCATGTGCAGGATGAAGGCGTAGTCGGCCTTGGTGCGCGGCGGGATGCCGCGGCGAAAGCGCTGGTGCGGGTCGTGGGCCGCGCCTTCGTGGCCCCATTTCTCGAGCGAGAACGGCGGGTTGGCGACCACGATGTCGAAGCGCTTGAGCCGACCTTCGCTGTCGAGCAGCCGCGGGTTGCGCAGCGTGTCGCCCCATTCGATGCGGTGGTTGTCTTCGGCGTGCAGGAACATGTTCATCTTGGCCAGCGCCCAGGTGCTGCCGATGGCCTCCTGGCCGTACAGCGCGTAGCGCCGGCCGCCGCTGCGCGCGCGGATGAGCTGGCTGCACTTCATGAGCAGCGAGCCCGAGCCGCAGGTGGGGTCGCAGATTTCCTCGCCGGGCTGCGGGTCCATGAGCCGGGCCATCAGCATGGACACCTCGGGCGGCGTGTAGAACTCGCCGGCCTTCTTGCCCGCGGTGGTGGCGAAGTTCTTGATGAGGAATTCGTAGGCGTTGCCGATCACGTCGAGCGAGCCCACCCGGCTCTCGCGCAGGTTCAGCTCGGGGCCGGCGAAGTCCTCGAGCAGGTGGCGAAGAATGTCGTTCTTCTGGGCCTCGTCGCCGAGCTTGTTGGAGTTGAAGCTGATGTCCTGGAACACGTCACGCAGCTTGCCGAGGTTGGCCTCTTCGATCGCATGCAGCGCCTTGTCGATGCGCTCGCCGTTGCCGGGCAGGTGGCGCGCGGCGTGCAGCGCGGGGAAGCTGGCCTGGGGCGGCAGCACGAAGCGCTCGTTCTTGAGCAGTTCCTCGATCAGTTCCGGGTGGTCGCCGTGCTCGGCCTGGTAGCGCGTGTAGTGGTCGTGCCAGACGTCGGAGATGTACTTGAGGAACAGCATCGTGAGGACGTAGTCCTTGTAGATGCTGGGATCGACCGTACCGCGGAAGGTGTCGCAGGCGGACCAGACCGCGGCATTGATCGCGTTCTGGCTGATGGCGGTGTCGTTCATGGATGGGGTTCAGGGCATTGGGCCACGGCCTGCAGTTGGTGCGCGAGCGCATCGAGTTCCTGCTCGCGCAGGCGGATCAGGGATTCGAGCCGGCGCCGCTCGCAGGCGGCGGCGCGGGCCAGGTTCACCAGCAGCCATTGCCGCTCGGTGTCGGGCAGCGCCACCGGCATGTCTTCGAGCACGGCGCGGCGGATGCTGAGCTGGTCCGTGCCCTCGGCTTTGCCCATGAGGTAGCGCTGGCCCGGGGCCCGGTTGATGTGCCAGGCCAGGTACTCGGGCACCACGGCCGGCGATTTGCGCCGGAGTACGAAGAAATACTGCGCGCACAGCGTGCGCTCGGGCACGTCGGACAGGCACAGCGCGTAGTTGCGGCCGCCCCGGGCAGCGAACAGCACGTCGCCGTTCTGCAGCCACTCGGGCGCGCGCGCGGTGGCCGGCAGGCGGGTGGCGGCGACACCGGCCCAGTTCACGCCGCTGTCGAGGCAGATGTCGCGCATTTGCACCACCCGGGCGTTGCCGGTCTCGGCCACCGGCACGCCGCCGCGGAAGGCATGACCAGCCCGCACCTCGGCGAGATCCTTCACGGCGTAAAGCATGTTGTATCGAGGGAAATGAGGGCGGATTCTGGTTGCTCGGACCAAGCGACCACAAGTATGCTTTTGACTTACACGCATCAATGCAAATGATGCACCAAAACCCAGGGAGTCCCGGCGTGCACGAGTTCGAGATCAGCTGCATTTCCAAACCCCGCAACGGTCTGTGGCACCACCAGATCACCCATGTGGGCAATCTGAACCACCGCTGGCGTCTGCCCAGCGCCCTGATCATCCGGCGCATCGAGCTCAACACCGAGACCTACTACCTGCTCAACCGGGTCACGGGCCGGCGTTCGAACATCGCCGTGGTGCAAGAGCCGGGGCAGCGCCCCTACCTGCGCGCGCACGCGGGTGGCGAATGGAACGACGACCTGCTCTCGCTGCGCCGCTGCACGGCCCGCTGCAACCTGGTGGGGTGAAGCCGTGCGCCACACGCTCATGGGGGCGGTTCCGCCACCGCTGCGCGCAGCGCGGGGCTCAGGTGATCGAGCCAGCCGAGCTGCTCGGCCAGGTGGCAGACCACCCAGCGCGCCTCGGGTGCGCTGAGCGTGCCGGGCGCGCCGTCTGCGCCCGGCGCTGCAAGGGCCAGCAGGCTCTCGAGCAGCTTGTCGAGCACGTCCGCCTCGGTGATGCCGAGCCCGAACTGCAGTTCCTGTGCGCGCGGCACCAGCGCGGCGGCCATGTCGTCGCAGATCTCGAAGCGCTGCGCGATCTCTGCGGCGCGGTGCCGCGGCACGGGGCGGTCGGGCCGCACGAACAGCCGCACGAAGCTGTCGGGGATGTGAATCTGCGAATCGTCCATGGTGTCGGGAGGGGCCGGGCGGGCCCCGCATCATCCCACCGCGGCGGGCCGCCGCGGCCCCAGGGTCGTCCGCCTTGTAGGACAACGCGCACGGCCGCGGGCGGTCCGCGCCGATAGTCGCCAGCGGTGGGTCCGTGCAGCATGACGATTCCATCAAGCATCGCCTCCGAACCCCATGAACATCTTCGAAGCCTTGCGCGAAAGCCATGAACTGCAACGAAAGCTGTGCCGCTCGCTCACCCGCGTCAAGCCGGGCGAGCGCGACGCGCTCTTCCTGCGCCTGAAGGTCGAACTCGAGGCCCACGCGGCCGCCGAGGAGCGCTTCCTCTACGTGCCCATGCTCATGACCAACCCGGGCCTGAGTTCGTCGCGCCACGCGCTCGCCGAGCACCACCGGATCGAGGAGCTCTGCGAAGACCTGAGCGTGCCCGACAAGAGCACGGCCGAATGGCTCGAGACGGCGCGCACGCTCAGCGAGAAGGTGCACCACCACCTGCGCGAAGAAGAGCACAAGTTCTTCCAGGTGGCCGGCAAGATCCTGAGCGACTCCGACAAGACCCAGCTCGGCAAGCGCTACCTCAAGGACCTGCTCGAGATGCGCCGCCACTACGCCGGCGCGTACAAGAGCCTGGCGATCTCGCGCGAGGGAGAAGTGGTCATGGCCAGCGCATAGACTCGCGCGCCATGAATGCACTCAATGCCTTGTTCGACCACCCGCGCGCGGGTGCCCTGCTGCTGCGCTGGACCCTGGCCCTGCTGATGCTCTTCCACGGCTGGGCCAAGGTCACGGGCGGCGTGGGCGGCATCGAAGCCATGCTCGTGGCCCGCGGCCTGCCCGGCTGGTTCGCCTACGGCGCCTACCTGGGCGAACTCATCGCACCGCTGATGCTGCTCGCGGGCTTCTGGGTGGTGCCGGCCGCGCTGGTCATCGCCATCAACATGGGCTTCGCGCTGTTCCTCGCCCACATGGGCCACTTCCTGCAGATCACCAACACCGGTGGCTGGCGTCTGGAGCTTCAGGCCTTCTTCCTGGTCTCGGCGCTGGTGGTGGCGTTCACGCACCGGCTGGGCGGCACGCGCTGAGGCCGTCCATGCCCTCGGCCTGGGTGCGGAACTGGCTGACCGTGCTCACCAGCTGATCGGCCTGCTGGCGCAGGCTGGCCGCGGCCGAGGCGCTTTCTTCGACCAGCGCGGCGTTCTGCTGCGTGGTCTGGTCCATGCTGCTGACCGCCTCGGCGACCTGGTTGACCCCGGCGTTCTGTTCCTGGCTGGCGCTGCTGATCTCGCCCACGAGATCGGTCACGCGCTGGATGGACCGCACCACGTCCTGCATGGTGGCGCCCGCACGGTCCACCAGGGCCGTGCCCTGCGCCACCCGGGCCACGCTGGCGTTGATCAGGCCCTTGATCTCCTTGGCCGCTTCGGCGCTGCGCTGCGCGAGGCTGCGCACCTCGCCGGCCACCACCGCGAAGCCGCGGCCTTGTTCACCGGCGCGCGCGGCTTCCACGGCGGCGTTGAGCGCGAGGATGTTGGTCTGGAAGGCGATGCCGTCGATCACGCCGATGATGTGATTGATGCGGTGGCTGCTGTCGTTGATGTCGCGCATGGTCTGCACGACCTGATCGACCACCTCGCCGCCCTGCACCGCGACGCCGCTGGCCTTGGCGGCGAGCTGGCTGGCGGCGCGCGCGTTGTCGGCGTTCTGCTGCGCGGTCGACCCCATTTCTTCCATCGAGGCCGAGGTCTGCTCGAGCGCACTCGCCTGCTGTTCGGTGCGCGACGAGAGATCGAGGTTGCCCTGGGCGATCTGCGCGCTGGCGCTGGCCACACCCTCGGCGTTCAGGCGCACCGAATGCACCAGGGCGCTGAGCGCGGCCTGCATCTTCTGCATCGCCCCGAGCAGGCGGCCGGTCTCGTCGCGGCTGTCGATCACGATGGGCTGCGTCAGGTCGCCGGCCGCGATGTGGTCAGCGATCGTGACCGCGTGCGCGATCGGCCGCGTGACGCTGCGCACGATGGACAGGGCCAGGCCCGCGCCCACCAGCGCCCCGGCAGCGAGCAGGCCCAGCATGGCCTGCTGCACCTGTGCCACCGTGTGGTCGATGCGCTGGGAGCCCTGGTCGGTGAGCTGTTCCTGGAAGCCGATCAGTGCGTCGATCTGTTCCATGTAGGTCATCTGCAGGGCCCGCGTTTCGTCGAGCAGCACGCGCCGCGCGTCCTCGCGCTGGCCGCGCCCCAGGATGTCGAAGAAGCGGTTCTGGCTCGCGATGAAGGCCTCGCGCGCCGACATCAGCCGCGCCAGCAAGGCCTTGCCTTCGGCCGTGGCGATGCGCTCCTGCAGCCAGCGGATGTCGTCCGCGATGCGCTTGCGGCTGTCGTTGATGAGGGCGCGCTGCTTCTGGATGTCGTCGGGCGCGTCCATGATCATCATGTTGCGCATGGCGCGCGCGATCTGGTTGACCTCGTCCTTCACCGATTGAAGGTGCCGCTGCTTGGGCATCAGGTCGTCGGTGACGGTCTGCACCTCGGCGTCGATCGCGCGCGTCTGCCAGATGGCCATGCCGCCCATGGCCGCCATGAGCAGCACCTGCACGGCAAAGCCCGCCGTGAGGCGCTGCGAGATGGAAAGGCGTTGGAGGAGGCCCATGGTGTTGTCCTTGGTGTCGGGGATCGGCAGAGGCCCGCTGGCGGGTCCTGGATGGCGGCGCTCGATTTCCGTGCTCGCGCCTTCGGACATGATCGGCCAAGGTCGAGCCCGGGAAAGGCCGGAAAGCGCGCTGATGGGATCGCCCCTCGCGAGCACTCCAGGACTCCTTACACCGATGGACTTCGGCGCGGGCACCGGTCGGCTGTGTTGGTCGTGAACCCGGGCCGGTGCTTGCCAGCGCGGGACATGGTGCACACTCGCCGTCCCGCGCCGTGCGCGCAACCGGCTTGGCCATCCACAGGCATGACGACCGCGAACGAACCCAGTGTGGTGCTCGACATCCAGCGCAATGCCTTGTGGATGCGGCTCAACCGCCCGGCGGCATTCAACGCGATCACGGCCGATGTGCTGGACCGCCTGGACGAGGGCCTCGCGCTGGCGGCGCACGATCCCGCGGTGCGCGTGCTGGTCGTCACCGGCGCGGGGCGCGCGTTCTGCGTGGGTGCCGACCTCAAGGCCATTCGCGCCGCGGGGGCTGCCGAACCTTTTTTGCGCCGGCTCAACGACACACTGAACCGGCTCGAGGCCTGTGCCAAACCGGTGGTTGCCATGGTCAACGGCACCACGCTGGCCGGTGGCCTGGAGCTGGTGCTGTGCTGCGACCTGGTGGTGGCCGCCCGCAGCGCGCGCCTGGGCGACGGCCACGCGCGCTACGGCCTGCTGCCCGGTGGCGGCGCGTCGGCGCGGCTGCCGCGCGCCATCGGCGCCAGCCGCGCCCGCTACCTGCTGCACACGGGCGACACCTGGAGCGCAGAAGCCATGCGCGATGCCGGTCTGGTGCACGAGGTGGCCGACGACGAGGCGCTGCTGCCCGCCACCCAGGCGCTTGTCGATGCCCTGTGCGCGCGCAGCCCGCTCGCGCAGCAACGCCTCAAGGCCCTGCTGCACGCCGGCCAGCACCTCGACCTGCCCGCCGCCCTGGCGCTGGAGCAGGCCGCAATGCTCGAACACCAGGACAGCGAGGACCTGCGTGAAGGCCTCGCCGCCTTCATCGAAAAGCGCGAGCCGCGCTTTACCGGCCGCTGAACGCGCTGGCCGCGTCGGCGTTCAGGCCTGCTCGGCGGGCAGCCGCACCACCAGGCCTTCGAGCTCGGGCCGCACCTTGATCTGACAGCACAGGCGGCTGTCGGGGCGCTCGTCCACCACCGCTTCGAGCATGAACACCTCGGTTGCCGAGCGCTCGGGCAACTGTGCGGCCCAGGGCTCGCCGATGTAGCCGTGGCAGGTGGCGCAGCTGCAGGCGCCGCCGCAGTCGCCCAGGATGCCGGGCACCCCATGGTCCAAGGCCACCTGCATCAGGTTGCGCCCGACCGGCGCCTCCGTCTCGTAGCGGGTTCCGAGGTGATCGATGAAGACGATTTTGGGCATCGGCGTTCCAGAAAAAGAGGTTCTCGACCGGGTTTGACATATACCGACCAGTCGGACTATTATTGCACGCAGAGCCCGGGAACATCCAGGGTGTCCGAACGAATCCGCGGTCAGCGCGCCGCGAACCGCCCCGCCCTACCAGCCCTGCCATGAGCACTCCGATTCCCGCCTCCCGCGAAGCCCTGGTCGCCCAGGGCCCCGTCCTGTTGAGCCTGGACAGCGACGCCGTCGCGCACGTGCACCTCAACCGCCCCGAATCGGCCAACGGCATGGACCTCGCGCTGCTGCAGGCCCTGCACGACGTGCTGATGCGGGTGCACGGCGACGGCCGGGTGCGTGCGGTGCTGCTCACCGGCGAAGGCAAGAACTTCTGCGCCGGTGGCGACGTGCACACCTTTCTGTCCAAGGGCGAGTCGCTGCCCGACTACATCCGCGTCGTGACCGCGACGCTGCAGGCGGTGGCCTCGCTGCTGCTGCGCCTGAACCCGCCCGTGGTGTGCGCTGTGCAGGGCTTTGCGGCCGGCGGTGGCGGCATGGGCCTGGTGTGCTCGTCCGACTTCGTGGTGGCCGCGGACAGCGCGAAATTCCTGGCCGGCGCCACGCGCGTGGCCATGGTGCCCGACGCCGGCGTGTCGGTCACGCTCACCCAGCTGGTGGGCCTGCGCAAGGCCATGGAGATCCTCATGCTCAACCCGGTCATCGGTGCCGCCGAAGCGCTGGCCATGGGGCTGGTCACACGGGTCGTGCCCGACGATCGACTGGCGACCGAGGCGCTGGCGCTGGCCCGTCAGCTCGCGCAGGGCGCGCCCGCGGCGCTCGCGCACACCAAGCGGCTGCTGTGGAGCGGCGTGGGCCGCGGCGTGGAAGCCGCGATGCCCGACGAAAACCAGACCCAGGCCATGCTGTCCGGCACGGCCGACGCACGCGAAGGCCTGTCTGCCGTGATCGACAAGCGCGCCCCGGTGTTCAAGGGCCGCTGAATGGACCGCCGTTGCGACACACCGGGCACGGTGCGCCGTGCGCTGATCACCGGCGGCGCGAGCGGCATCGGCTGGGCCTGCGTGCGCCAGTTCGCCCGCGCCGGCGTGCAGGTGGTGCTGGCCGATCTCGATGGCGGGCGCGCCAGCGAACGCGCCGCCACCTGCGGCGCCACAGCGGTGGCCCTCGACGTGACGCAATTCGATCGCGTGCAAGAGGTTGTCCGGGCACACGGCCCGTTCGACATCCTCGTGAACGCGGCGGGCGCCGATCAGCACGCCTTCTTCACCCAGACCGCGCCGCCGCAATGGCGCGACCTGCTCGCGGTGAATCTGGAGGGCGTGCTCAACACCACCCACGCGGTGCTGCCCGGCATGCAGAGCGCCCGCCATGGGCGCATCGTCAACATCGCGTCCGAGGCCGGTCGCCTTGGTTCGCGGGGCGGCGCGGTGTACGCGGCGGCCAAGGGCGGTGTCATCGCGTTCACGCGCTCGATCGCGCGCGAAAACGGCCACCACGGCATCACCGCCAACGTCGTCGCACCCGGGCCGATCGACACGCCCATGGTGCAGCGGGGGGTGGCGAGCAAGGGCGAGAAGCTCTTGCACGCCATGACCGGCGCCACGCTGCTTGGTCGCCTGGGCACGCCCGACGAAGTGGCGGCCGCGGTGGTGTTCCTGGCCTCGGATGCCGCGGCCTTCATCACCGGCGAAGCCTTGGGCGTGTCGGGTGGCATGGGGTGCGGCGCATGAGCGAAGCCCACGAAGCCCGCGACCCGGCAAGCGCGGTCGACGCGGTCGACGCGGTGGACCGGGTGGTGGCGCGCATCCGCGCCACCTACGGTCGCTGGAACCGGCAGACGCCGATCGCCCAGATGCGGGCCGACTGGGACGCCCTGTTCCCGGCCGACGTGCCGGCCGCGGTGCACGCGGTGGATGCCGACGGCGTGCCTTGCGAATGGGTCGCGGCGCCCGGCGCGCGCCCCGACCGCGCCATTGCCTACCTGCACGGCGGCGGCTTCCAGCTCGGCTCCCCGCGCTCGCACCGCGAACTGATGGCCGCGCTGTCGGCCGCCAGCGGCGCGTGCGTGCTGGGCATTGGCTACCGCATGACGCCCGAACACCGCTGGCCCGTGCCGCTGGACGACGGCTGCACCGCCATGCGCTGGCTGCAGGCCCAAGGCCTCGCGGGCGATCGGGTGGCCGTGGCCGGTGACTCGGCCGGCGGCGGCCTCGCGCTCGCCCTGCTCCTGAGCCTGCCCGCGCAGGGCCTGCCGCGGCCCGCGGCCGGTCTGACGCTGTCCGCCTGGACCGACATGGGCGCGCGCGGCGAGAGCTACGACACGCGCGCCGCACAAGACCCCTTGCACCAGCGGCCCATGATGCGTGCCCTGGCCCGCAACTACCTGGGCGAAGCGGGCGACCCCGACGACCCGCGCGCCTCACCGCTGTGCGCGGCACCGGTGGCCTTGCGCACCCTGCCGCCCCTGCTGCTGCAGGTGGGCGACCGCGAAACCCTGCTCAGCGACTCGGTGGACTTCGCGCGCCGCGTGCGCGAGGCCGGCGGCCAGGCCGAATGCCAGGTGTGGCCCGGCATGGTCCATGTGTTCCAACAATTCCCGGCCGAGCTGCCCGAGGCCTCGCGCGCCCTGCGCGAGGCGGGCGCCTTCCTGGCCGGCCACCTCGGCTGCACGCCGGTTACCCAAAGGACCCCTGCATGATCGGCATCACCGCCTATGGCGGCTACATCCCGCGCCTGCGCCTGTCGCGCCAGGCCGTTGGCGAGGCCAACGCCTGGTACGCGCCGCAACTGCGCGGCCGCCCGGGCACCCGTTCGCTGGCCAACTGGGACGAAGACAGCGTGACCATGGCCGTGGCCGCCGCCCGCGACTGCCTGGGCGCCGCGCCCGATCGGCAGGCCCTGCGCGCGCTGCTGCTGGCCTCGAACACCCTGCCTTTCGCCGAGCGCCTGAACGCGGGCATTGCCGCCGGCGCGCTGCGGCTCGACGACGGCATCGAGGCCCTGGACCTGGGCGGCACGCCGCGCGCAGGCCTCTCCGCGCTGTGCCAGGGTCTGGCGCGCGCCCGTGCCGGCCTGGGCGACACCCTGGTGCTGGCCGCCGATCAGCGCCACACGCGCCCCGCCAGCGCACAGGAGCTCGAGGTGGGCGACGGCGCGGCCGCGCTGGTGGTCGGCAGCGGCGCGGTGCTGGCGCAATGGCTGGGCAGCGGCGTGGTCTCGGTCGACTTCGTCGACCACTTCCGCGCCACCGGTGAAACCGTGGATTACCACTGGGAGGAGCGCTGGGTGCGTGAAGAAGGCATCGCCCGGCTCGTGCCCCAGGCCGTCGCGCAGGCGCTCGCCGAAGCAGGCGTCGATGCCGCGGCCGTGGACCACTTCATCTTTCCCACGCCCTTCGCGCGGCTCGACGGCCAGATCGCGCAACGGTGCGGCGTGCGCGCGGCGGCGCTGGCCGACAACCTCGCCGACACCGTGGGCGACACCGGCACACCGCATGCGCTGCTGATGCTCGCGCACACGCTGGAGCGCGCGCAGCCGGGCCAGCTGATCCTGCTCGCCCAGTTCGGCAGCGGCGCGCAGGCGCTGGTGTTCCGTGTCACCGACCACGTGCGCCACGCACGGCCCGCGCGCGGCGTTTCAGGCTGGCTCGCGCGCGGCGTCGAAGAGCGCCAGTACACCAAGTTCCTGGCCTTCAAAGGCACGCTGGCGCTCGAGCGCGGCATGCGCGGCGAGCAGGACCGCAAGACCGCGCTCAGCACGGCCTGGCGGCACCGGCAGGCCCTGCTCGGGCTGGTGGGCGGGCGCTGCCGCGTCACGGGCCAGGTGCAGTTCCCGCCGGGGCGGCTCTCGCTGGCGCCGGGGCAGTGGCTGCAAGACACGCAGGAGCCGTACCCGCTCGCCGACCGTGGTGCGCGCATCGCGAGCTGGTCGGCCGAATACCTCTCGTGGCACCCCGCGCCGCCGCACCACTACGGCCAGATCGACTTCGATGGCGGCGGCCGACTGCTGATGGACTTCACCGATCTCGAGGTCGGCGATGTCGAGGTGGGCACGGCCATGGAGCTGGTGTTCCGCATCAAGGACCGCGACGACCGCCGCGGCTTCACGCGCTATTTCTGGAAAGCCACCCCGCTGCGGGGCCCCGCGTCCGCCACTTGAGGAGCACCCACATGGCCACAGGCATCAAGAACAAGGTCGTCATCCTCGGCATGGGCTGCAGCGAGTTCGGTGAACGCTGGGACGCCAGCCCCGAAGACCTCATGGTGGAGGCCTGCGCCGAGGCGCTTGCCGACGCCGGCATCGAGGCCGGGCAGCTCGACGCGGCCTGGTTCTCCACCCACATGGACGACGTCGGCACCGGCCGCGGCGGCACGCCCATGGGCATCGCGCTGCGCCTGCCCGACATCGGCGTGACGCGGGTCGAGAATTTCTGCGCCGGCGGCTCGGAGGCCGTGCGCGGCGCCGTGTACGCCGTCGCGTCGGGCGCCTGCGACATCGCGATCGCGCTCGGCGTCGAAAAGCTCAAGGACACCGGCTACGCCGGCCTTCCCATGGCCACGGTGGGCACCTACATCCCGCAGTGGTATCCGAATGCGGTGGCGCCGGCGAACTTCGCGCAGCTGGCCACCGCCTATGCCCATCGCCACCGCATCGAGCCCGCGCTGCTCAAGCGCGCGCTGGCCCATGTGTCGGTGAAGAGCCACGCCAACGGCGCGCTCAACCCCAAGGCCCACCTGCGCAAGCCGATCACCGAAGCGCAGTGCCTGAACGCGCCCATCATCGCGGCGCCACTGGGCCTGTTCGATTGCTGCGGCGTGTCCGACGGCGCGGCCGCGGTGATCGTGACCACGCCCGACATCGCACGCGGCCTCGGCAAACGCGACCTGGTGGCGTTCAAGGCGCTGCAGGTCGTGACCTCCAACGGGTGGGAAATGCAAGGCAACGACTGGGACGGCAGCTACCTGCACACCACGCGCGTGGCCGCACGGCGCGCGTACGCCGAAGCCGGCATCGAGCGCCCGCGCGAGGCGCTGAGCCTGACCGAGGTGCACGACTGCTTCTCCATCACCGAACTCGTGACCCTGGAGGACCTCGGCCTGTCCGAGCCCGGGCAGGGCGTGCGCGACGTGCTCGATGGCGCCTTCGACGCCGATGGCCGCGTGCCTTGCCAGATCGACGGCGGGCTCAAGTGCTTCGGCCACCCCATCGGCGCCAGCGGCATCCGCATGCTCTACGAGATCTACCTGCAACTGCTCGGGCGCGCCGGACAGCGCCAGCTCGCCCAGCCCTCGCTGGGCCTCACGCACAACCTCGGCGGCCAGCCGTCGCAGAACGTCTGCTCGGTCTCCATCGTCGGCCTCTGGGACGCCTGATCCCGCGCCTGCTCCTGGACGGACATTGCCATGACTTCCGCAACCGATCTCGTGATCGCCGGCGCCGGACACGCCGGCAGCGAACTGGCCCTGGCCGCGCGCCAGGCGGGCTGGAGCGGCCCCATCGTGCTGCTCGGCGACGAAGCCGACCTGCCCTACCAGCGCCCGCCGCTGTCCAAGGCCTACCTCTGCGGCAAGGCCGACCTTGAAGCGCTGGCGCTGCGCCAGGCATCGGCCTACGAGGCCGCGCGCATCACCTGGCGGCCCGGCACGCGCCTGCAGGCGATCGACCGGGAGCGCCGCACCGCCCACTTGTACGGCGGCGAGGCGCTGCCCTACGCCAAGCTCGCGCTGTGCACCGGCGGCCGCGCGCGGCCCTGGGCCTGCGAAGGCCTGGACCCGCAGCACCCGCCCGCCAACCTCTTTGCGCTGCGCACGCGCGCCGACGCGGACGCGCTGCGCGCCGCCCTTCGCCCGGGCAGCCGGCTGGCCGTGGTCGGCGGGGGCTATGTGGGCCTGGAGGTGGCCGCGTCGGCGCGCGACCTCGGTGCCGAGGTCTGCCTGCTCGAGGTGCAGCCGCGCCTGCTGGCGCGCGTGGCCGGCGAGGCCATGTCGGACTTCATCGCCGGCGTGCACCGCGCCGCGGGTGTGGACATCCGCACCGGCGCCGCGGTGCAGCGCGTGGTGGTGTCGGGCGGCCGCATCGAGCGGCTCGAGCTCGCCGATGGCAGTGCGCTCACGGTCGATCTGGTGGTGGCGGGCGTGGGCATGCTGCCCAACACCGAGGCGGCGCTCGCGGCCGGTCTGGCCAACGAACACGGTGTCGTGGTGGACGAATGCTCGGTGACCGCCGACCCCGACATCGTTGCGGCCGGTGACTGCACCGTGCAGCACAGTGCGCTCTATGACCGCGCGGTGCGGCTGGAATCGGTGCCCAACGCGCTGGAACAAGCGCGCGCGGCCGCGGCCTGGGTGTGCGGCCAGCGCAAGCCCAACCATGCCGTGCCCTGGTTCTGGTCCGATCAGCACGGGCTCAAGCTGCAGCAGGCCGGCCTGTCGCAGGGCCACGACCGCTGCGTGCTGCGCGGAGACCCCGGTCAGCGCCAGTTCTGCGTCTTCTACCTGAAGGCCGACCGCCTGATCGCGGCCGACACCGTGAACCGGCCGGCCGATTTCATGCTGGTGCGCCGCGCGCTCGGTGCGGGTGCGCTGCCCCGCGTCGACCCGGTGGCCCTGGCCGATGAGCGCATCCCGCTCAAGGCCACGCTGGCCGCCGGTGTCTGAGCCCGACCTCGGTACTTACCCTGAGATCTGCTCTGGCAAAGTTCTGGGACCGGTCCAAACCCACTATGATTTAGTCCGACCCGTCGGACGGAAAAAGACAGCGCAACGCCGCTGCCGCCGCAACGAATCCACGAGCCCGATATGAAGACCCTGTTTCCCCGTGACCTGCTTCAGCGCTGCGCCCGCAACTACCCCAACAAGGCCGCCTACGTGTGCGGCCCGCGCAGCGCCACCTGGCACGACATGCATCAGCGCTCGGAACGCTTCGCCCGGGCTCTGCAGGACATGGGCGTTCGCAAGGGTGAGACCGTGGCGGTGCTGAGCCAGGAAACCATCGAGGTCTACGAGCACCTGTTCGCCTGCGCCAAGATCGGTGCGGTGCGCGTGGGCGTGAACACGCTCTACGCATGGCCCGAAATGCACCACGTGCTCAAGGACAGCAGCACGCGCGTGCTGCTGGTGGACGCACGCTGCAAGAACCTGGTGAACGACCACCTCGACGAGGTGCGTGCGCTGGGCATCCGCCTCATCGGCTTCAACGGTCCGCACGACTATCCGCACGACTACGAGACGCTGATCCGCGAGGCGCAGGGCGAGGCCGAGTGGCCGCCGCTCGCCGACGACGATCTGCTGCTGTACAGCTACACCTCGGGCACCACGGGCTTTCCCAAGGGCGTCATGATCAAGCAGGTCGGCGTGTCCAACGTGGTGCTGCACTGCCTGGCCTCGTTCGGCTTCAGTCCCGACGACGTCTGGTACATGCCCGCGGCTTCGGCCTGGGCCGTGGTGATCATGAACCTGTTCGGCCTGGGCAACGGCATGACCACGGTGGTGCCCGACGGCGGCTTTCACATCGTGTCCTACCTGCGCGACATCGAGCGCTTTCGCGTGACCACGAGCCTGATCGTGCCCACCATGATCCAGCGCGTGCTGGTCGAGATCCAGAACAACCGCTACGACCTGAGCTCGCTGCGCTGCCTCATGTACGGCTCGTCGCCGGCCACACCCAAGCTCATCCGCGAAACGCGCGAGAAGCTCGGCGTGGCCATGATGCAGACCTACGGACAGACCGAGACCAGCGGCGGCTGGCTCACGGTGCTGACCGAAACCGACCACCAGCTGGCCTTGTCCTCACAGCCCGGCCTGCTGCGCTCGGTGGGCCGCGTGGGCCTGCACTACGAATGCTCGATCCGCGACGACGAGGGCAAGCCGCTGCCCCCCAACACCAAGGGCGAGATCTGGCTGCGCGGCGAGAGCGTGATGAAGGGCTACCTCAACCTGCCCGAGGCCACCGCAGAAGCCCTGCCGGGCGACGGCTGGTTGCGCACCAACGACATCGGCATGATGGACGAGCGCGGCTACCTCTTCCTGCTCGACCGCCAGAAGTTCATGATCATCACGGGCGCGGTGAACGTGTTCCCGAGCACGGTGGAAGCCGTGGTCAGCGAACACCCGGGCCTGGAAGACGTGGCCGTGGTGGGTGTGCCCCACCCCGAATGGGGCGAGGCGGTGGTGGCGGTCGCGGTGCGCCGCGCGCAGTTCGCGGATCTCGGCGCCGAAGACGTCATCCGGTTCTGCGACGGCAAACTCAGCCGCCCCGAAACGCCCAAGCATGTGGTCTTCGTGCCGGAGCTCATGAAGACCGTGAACGGCAAGCTGCGCAAGAACGACATCCGTGCCTGGCTCGTCAACCCCGAGAACCGCGCGATTCCCTGGGACATGAACCAGGGCTGATCGCGTTGCGCGCGGCACGCGCGCACACCGGCCTCCGGCGTCAACACTTAGACCGACCGGCCGGACTGAAAAACCATCCAATGGCATGCACTGGAGCTTTCCCCATGGACACCACCACCACCACCGACAGCAAATGGGATCGCCTGATCCGGCCGGAATACGTACACGGCTCGCTGTACACCGATGAAGCGATCTTCCGCGAGGAGCTCGAAAAGATCTGGTACCGCACCTGGGTCTACGTGGGCCACGTCAGCGAGATTCCCAACCCCAACGACTACGTGCTCAAGACGATCGGCCTCGAGGAGGTGATCATGACGCGCGACCGCGAGGGCCAGATCAACCTGCTGCACAACCGCTGCCCGCACCGCGGCAACCGTGTGTGCGTCAAGCGCGAAGGCAATGCGCGCTCGTTCACCTGCGCCTACCACGGCTGGAACTTCGGCAACGACGGCGCGCTCAAGGGCTACCCTTATCCCTCCGGCTACCCCGACGACAAGCGCAAGGAGCTCGGCCTGGGCAAGGTGGCGCGCATGAGCATCTACAAAGGCTTCGTCTTCGGCTCGTTGGCCGCCGATGGGCCCACGCTCGAGGAACACCTGGGCCCGGCACGGGCTGCACTCGACAACGTCTGCGCCAACTCGCCCGAGGGCGAGATCGAGCTCAACACCGGCTTCCTGCAGCACAAGGTCAAGGCCAACTGGAAGCTGCTGGTGGAGAACGAAACCGACGGCTACCACCCGCAGGTCACGCACGCCTCGATCTTCGAGGTGGCGCAAAGCGGCATCGGCCCGCTGTACAACGAAGCCGCCGACTCGGTGACGCGCTACTTCGGCAACGGCCATTCCGAACTCGACCTGCGGCCGGAGTTCCGCAAGTTCAATGAACCCATGCGCTGGTTCGGCACCAGCGCGAGCCGACTGCCCGACTACGTCTCCAAGATGAACGCGCGTTACGGCGAGCAGAAGGCGCACGAGATCATGGTCGACGGCGTGCGCCACGTGATGATCTTCCCCAATCTCTTCATCGCCGAGATCCAGCTCTTCGTGCTGCAGCCGCTGTCGGTGAGCGAGACGGTGCAGCACGTCACCGCGCTGCAGTTCAAGGGTGCGCCCGATCTCAACCGCCGCATGCGCCAGCAGACCATGGGCTCGGTCGGGCCCGCGGGCTTTCTGCTCGCCGACGACGCCGAGATGTACGAGCGCACGCAGGCCGGTGTGGCCCAGCGCAACCCCGAATGGCTCTATCTCGGACGTGGCAGCCATCGCGAACGCGTCGAAGACGACGGCTGCGTGATCGGCAACGTGACCGACGACATGCCGTCGCGCCACCTCTGGAAACACTACAAATCGCTCATGGAGGCCGCATGACCCAGGACCAGATGCTCCAGCTCATGGAGGTCAGCCAGTTCATCTACCAGGAAGCGCGCCTGCAGGACGAACACCGCTACGACGAGTGGGAACGGTTGTGGACCGACGACGCCATCTACTGGGTGCCTGCCAACGGCGACGACCTCGACCCTGAAGCGTGCATGTCCATCATCTACGACAACCGCTCGCGCCTGGGTCTGCGCGTCAAGCAGTTCTACACCGGCAAGCGGCACACGCAGATGCCGCAGTCGCGCCTGTGCCGCGTGGTCTCCAACATCGAGGTGCTGGGCCAGGAGGATGAAGACCTGCGCGTGCGCGCCAACGCCATCGTCTTCGAATCGCACACCCGCGGCGAAGTGCTATGGGCCTGCACCAACACCTACCACCTGCGCCGCCTCGATGGCCAGTGGCGCATGGCGCGCAAGAAGGTGGTGCTGGCCAACAACCACAGCGCGCTCTACACCATGTCCTTCCTGGTCTGACGGCGCGGCGGCCCGCTGGGGCCCCGCCCGCCGCCACTCATTGCGCACGCGGCGCGCAAAAGCCGTTGAGGAAGATATCGGCGATATGACTGGCCAACTCGGCGGGTTTGACCTTGCCCGACTTCTTGTACCAGGTGAAGGTCCAGATGATCATGCCGAACAGCAGCAAGGCGTACGGCCCCTGGATCTCTGCCCGCGCCATGCGCTTCGGGTTGATTTCCTTGAGCAGGCCCGTGAGGATCTCCACCAGTTGCACCTCCATGGCCAGCATCTCCTTGTGCTTGGCGGGCGGCAGGAACGAAAGCTCCTTGGTCAGCACCAGCTGCTCGTTGCGCGAATCGGCCGCCACCTCGACGAAGCCGACGACGAAGTGCTCGAAGCGCTCGCGGGCCGGCGCCTTCATCGCCTGAACCTGCGAGAGCTTGTTCAGCAGCACGAGGGTGTGCTCCTTGACGATGGCGTAGAGCAGGTCCTCCTTGGCCGGGAAGTAGTGATACAGGTGCGACTTCGACGCGTTGCACGCCTTGGCCACGTCCATCATGGTGGTGACTTCGTAGCCCTTCTGGGCGAACAAGGCCGCTGCCTTTCGCAGGATCAGTTCCTTCTTCTCGTCGTAGTTGTCGGAGCGTTCGCGCGTCATGGGATCAGGGTGGAAGCGGGTCGATGCCGTGCAGAGCACAACGGGACGGGCCGCCATGATAGTCCGACTGGAAGGTCGAGAACCCTCTTTCCCAAGCGGCGCCATCGCGCGCAGGGCGCCCCGCGGCTGCGCCGTACAAGCCGTCATTCCCCGAATCACCTCGACCCATGTCAGGACCGCTTTCATCCCTCACCGTCATCGAGTTCGCCGGTATCGGCCCCGCACCCTTCGCCGGCATGCTGCTGGCCGACCTGGGGGCCACCGTGGTGCGCATCGACCGGCCACCCGTTGAACCCGGCGGCGATCCCTTGGGTTCGCTGCTGCGCAACGACAGCATCGTCGACCGCGGCCGCCATTCGGTGGCGCTCAATCTCAAGGACCCGCGCGCCGTGCAGGCCGCGCTGCGGCTCGTGGACCGGGCCGACATCGTCCTTGAAGGCTTCCGCCCGGGCGTGATGGAAAAGCTCGGCCTCGGCCCCGAGGTCTGCCACGCCCGCCATCCGCGCCTCGTCTACGGCCGCATGACCGGCTGGGGCCAGCACGGCCCCCTGGCGCAGACCGCCGGCCACGACATCAACTACATCGCCCTCAGCGGCGCCCTGCATGCCATCGGCAGCGCCGACCGACCGATGCCACCGCTCAACCTCGTGGGCGACTACGGCGGGGGCGGCATGCTGATGGCCTTCGGTCTGCTCGCCGCTGTGCTGCACGCGCGCACCAGCGGCACCGGGCAAGTGGTGGACGCGGCCATGGTCGACGGCGCCGCGCTGCTGATGGCCGCGCAGTTCGGCTTCCTCGCCAAGGGCCACTGGAAAGACCAGCGCGAGAGCAACTTCCTCGATGGCGGCGCCCACTTCTACGGCACCTACGCCTGCGCCGACGGCAAGCACATCGCGGTCGGCGCCATCGAGCCCGCCTTCTACCGCGAACTGCTCGCGCGCTGCGGCATCGACGATCCGCAGTTCGAGCAGCAGTGGGAGCGTGCCCAGTGGCCGCAGCTGCGTGAAAAGCTCGAACGGCTCTTCGCGCAGCGCACGCGTGCGCAATGGTGCGAACTGCTCGAGGGCACGGACGCCTGTGTCGCGCCGGTGCTGTCGCTCGGCGAAGCCGCAGACCATCCGCACCTGCGCGCGCGCCAGACGCTGGTGAATGCGGCGGGTGTGCTGCAACCCGCGCCCGCGCCCCGCTTTGGCGCCACGCCCGCCCGCCTGCCCACCGCGGCGCCGCTCGTGGGCTCGGGCACGCGCACCTGGCTCGCGCGCGCAGGCCTGTGCGCCGAAGAGATCGACGCCCTGCTGCGCGAGGGCGCTGCGTGCGCCCGCGATGCCATGC
Source organism: Hydrogenophaga crocea (assembly GCF_011388215.1). NCBI lineage: Bacteria > Pseudomonadati > Pseudomonadota > Betaproteobacteria > Burkholderiales > Comamonadaceae > Hydrogenophaga > Hydrogenophaga crocea. Next base: position 3,641,170 of record NZ_CP049989.1, on the reverse strand, counting down.
CGCAGGCGGCCGACTAGGGTTTGCAGCAGTAGCTGGGCCGCGCCGATGACCTTAGATTCCGCTCCTCATAAACAGTCTGACTGGTCGGACTTATTTTGACCCACCCACCCACCCCCACCACCCTCGAAAGACATCCCATGAAAGCCCGCCTCCTGGCCGTCACCGCCCTGCTGGGCACCGCTTCTGCCTTCGGACAAACCGTGCTCACGGTGTCTTCCTGGCTGCCCCCCACCCACACCGCGAGCGTGAGCCAGCAGAAGTGGTGCGCGGCGCTCGAACAGGAATCCAAAGGCGGCCTCAAGTGCAACATCCTGCCCAAGGCCGTGGCCGCGCCGCCCGGCACGTTCGACGCGGTGCGCGACGGCCTGGCCGACGTGTCGTTCACGGTCGACGGCTACACGCCGGGCCGCTTCGTGTTCGCGCAGATCGCCGAATTCCCGTTCCTCGGTGACAGTTCGGAAGCCACGTCGGTGGCCTACCAGCGGATCTACCAGAAGCACTTCGTTCCGCTGGGCGAGCACCGCGGCGTGAAGGTCCTGGGCGTGTTCACGCACGGGCCGGGGGTGATCTTCAACACCCGAAAGCCCATCACCTCGGCCGCCGACGTGGCCTCGCTCAAGTTCCGCATCGGTGGCGGCAACATCAGCGAGCTGTCCAAGGCCATGGGCTGGAACGTCACGCTCAAGCCGGCCACCGACTCGTTCGAACTGCTGTCCACCGGCGTCATGGACGGCACCTTCCTGCCCGATGAGTCCTTTGCGTCGTTCAAGCTCAGCATGGTCAAGCACGTCACGCGCTTTCCGGGCGGCCTCTACAACAGCTCGTTCGTCTTCATCATGAACCCCGAGAAATACAAGGGCCTGAGCGCGGAACACAAGGCCGTTGTCGACAAGCTGTCGGGCGAGTACGTGGCGCGCCTCTTCGGTCAGGGCTGGGACGCGCTCGACAAGACCTCGCGCGAAGGCCTGCAGAAAGAGCTGGGCGTGCAGCCCGTGCGCGCCAGCGAGGCCTTCGTCGCCGAGGTGCGCGCCAAGCAGAGCGGACTCGAAGACAAGTGGGCCGCGGCCGCTTCGGCCAAGGGCCTGAAAGATCCCAAGGCGGTCCTGGACGAGTTCCGCGCCGAGATCAAGAAGGTCAACTGATCCCGCGCACGCCTTTCACTGTCTGACGCACGGCGGGCGGCCCGATACCGGGCCGCCCGCCATCGCCGTCTTCAACCCGATCACAACATGCTCACTTTCCTGGACCGCGCGCTGCGCTGGTCGAGCGGCCTCATGGCCGCGATCGCGCTCTTCGCCATCATGTGGCTCACGCTCGCCGATGTGACCGGCCGCAAGTTCCTCAGCCACTCAGTGCCCGGCGGGCTGGAGCTCACCGAAGTGCTGATGGTCGTGGTGATCTTCGGCGCGCTGCCGCTGGTCTCGTTGCGCAGCGAGCATGTGGTGTTCGACACGCTCGATGCGTTTGTGCCCGCGTGGTTCAAGGGCCTGCAAGCGCGCCTCGTGCATCTCATCTGTGCCGGCATGTTCGCCTTCATGGCCAAGCTCATGGTGCAACGCGCCGATCGCTTCAGCGAATACGGCGACGTCACCCTTCACCTGCAGCTGCCGCTGTCGCCCGTGGCGTGGCTGATGGCAGCCTTTCTTCTGGTCACCGCCCTGGTGCACCTGCTGTTCCTGGTCATGCCGCTGACCGCCACGCAAGCCGACGAGCCCACCGGCGAAGGGAGCGCATCATGATCGAAGCATCCATCGGCTTCGCTGCCGTCTTCATCATGGCCGCGCTGCGCATCCCGCTGGCGGTGTGCATGGTCACCGTGGGCATGGGCGGCCTGGCCCTGCTGCGCGGCTGGCAGCCCGCGCTCGCCAGCACCAGCCAGGTGATCTTCGAGACCGGCTTCGCCTACGTGCTCTCGGTCATCCCGCTGTTCGTGCTCATGGGCAACTTCGTCGCGCGCGCGGGCATGGCGCGCGAGCTCTTCCAGGCCGCCAACGCCTTCGTCGGCCACCGCCGCGGCGGCCTGGCCATGGCCAGCATCATCGCCTCGGGCGGCTTCGGCGCCATCTGCGGCTCCTCCATCGCCACCGCCGCCACGATGACGCGCGTGGCCTACCCCGAGATGAAGCGCCACGGCTACCGCGACGCGCTCGCGGCCGGCTCCATCGGCGCCGGCGGCACGCTGGGCATCCTCATCCCGCCCTCGACCATCATGGTGATCTACGGGATCATCACCGAGACCGACATCGGCAAGCTCTTCGTGGCCGGCATCCTGCCCGGCATCGTGGCCATCGTCTGCCTGTGCCTGGCCGTGGTGGTCGTGACCTGGCGCGACCCCGCGGCCGGCCCCGCCGCCGAGCGCCACAGCTGGCCCGAGCGGCTGCGCGCGCTGCGCAACGTCTGGGGCGTGGCGCTGCTGTTCGCGCTCGTCATCGGCGGCATCTACGGCGGCGTGTTCACCGCCACCGAGGGCGCGGGCGTGGGCGCGGGCGGCGCCTTCGTGTTCGCGCTGCTGCGCGGCTCGCTCACGCCGCGCGCGCTGCTGGAGATCCTGCAGGAGAGCGCGCGCACCACGGCCATGCTGTTCACCATCCTGATCGCGGCCATGGTGTTCACCAGCTTCGTGAACTTCACCAGCATGCCCAACGACCTGCGCGACTTCATCGTGCAGTTCAGCCCCGAGCCCATCATGGTCGTGGTGATGATGATGGTGATCTACATCCTGCTCGGCCTGGTCATGGAGGAGCTCTCGATGGTGCTGCTCACCATCCCCGTGTTCTTCCCCGTCATCACCGGCCTGGGCTACGACCCGGTGTGGTTCGGCATCCTCATCGTCACCGTGATCGAGATCGGCATGATCTCGCCGCCCGTGGGCATGAACCTGTTCGTGATCAACGCGCTGCTGCCCAAGGTGCCGCTCAATCAGATCTTCCGCGGCGTCTGGCCCTTCGTGTTCGCCGACATCGTGCGCCTGGGCATCCTGGTGGCCTTCCCGGTGATCTCGCTCTGGCTCCCGGGGTTCATGGGCTAGTGCGGCGCCAGCGCCGGCGGCATCGATCTCGACAAGCTGGACTGTGGACGTGCCAGGACGCCTGAGCGGCGCGCCACGATGGCCCGAATAGCCGGGCTCTCTTGAAGAGCCTCTCGCCAGATAATCGGCCAGCCAGGCGAGCCGTTCGACCGCTTCGGCACTGCGGGCTGTGAGCGCAATTCTTCCTCTGCTGGACACCGGGCTGGTGTTGTGCGGACGGGCGCAGCCCATGCAACATCCCACGGTCTTGGCTTTTGCCCATGGAGCCCACCACCGCCCTCGCCTTGAGCACACTGCTTGAACTGGCCGCCGAATCCCGGGGCGGCGCATCCGTGGTGTTGCAGCTCACGCAGGCCATGCGCGCGGCCATCCTGAATGGCCGTCTCCCCGGCGGCACGCGCCTGCCCGGCACCCGTGTGCTGGCCAAGGCCACCGGCCTGGGCCGCAGCACCCTGGTGGAGGTCATCGAGCAGTTGGCGATGGAGGGTTACCTCGAGACACGGCAAGGCGCGCACACCCGTGTGGCGTCGATAGACACCCATGCAGGCGCCCGCGCCCGGCCGTCGTCCGTGGTGCCTGTGCGCTCGGACCTGTGGGTGCTGGACGATCCGCCCACGCCGGTGGACATCCGCGCCTTCCGCACCGGTCTGCCCGACCTGCGCAGCTTTCCCTCGCAGGAATGGGCGACTTTGGTGGCCAGGCGTTCCCGACGCCCCATCAGCCACGACCTGAGCTACGCCCACCAGTGCGGGCTGCCGGCCCTGCGCGAGGCGCTGTTGGTGCACCTGCGACAGGCGCGTGGTGTGTTGGCCGAGCCAGAGCAGGTGCTCATACTGCCCAGCGCTCAAGCGGCGTTTTCTGTCCTGGCGCAAGCCTGCGTCGGCCCGGGCGACACCGCCTGGGTGGAAGACCCGTGCTACCCCGGCATTCGCTCGGTGCTGCGCAGCCGCGGCGCGGCGGTGGTCGCCAGGCCGGTCGACCATGCGGGCATCACGCTGCCCCAGGAGCACTCTGCTGCCCCGAAGCTCATCTACACCACGCCGTCGCACCAGTTCCCTACCGGTGTCACCATGCCTCTGCCTCGGCGCTTGGACCTTCTGGAGCACGCTGCCCGTGTGGGCGCCTTGGTGGTTGAGGACGACTACGACAGCGAATACCAGTACCACGGGCACCCCGTCCCAAGCCTTCAGGGGCTGGACACACAAGGCTGTGTGGCCTACGTGGGCACTTTCTCCAAGACCCTGGCTCCAGGGCTGCGCATGGCGTACCTGGTGGTGCCGCAGCGGTGGCGTGCCCTGGTGGAAACCATCGCCACGGTCTCGGGCTATGCCGTGCCGGTGCACCTTCAGCTTGCCATGGGCGACTTCATCGCAGGGGGTGGATTCCAGCGCCACTTGCGGCGCATCACCTCGGAAGCAGGCGAGCGCATTCAGCTGTTGGCACAGACACTTCAACGAGCCCAAGACCCCCGTCTGGATATCCCGACACCCCAAGGCGGCTTGCAACTGTGTGTGGGCTGGAAGGGCGAGACACCCGATACCGACATCGCTCAACGCTTGCTCGAGGCGGAGGTGATGGCGCTGCCACTGTCATCGCTGTGCCACGGCGTTCAGCGGCAGGGGTTTGTGCTGGGTGTGGGCTTGGTGCCCAAGACAGAAATCGAATCCGCCTGCGGTCGCCTGCTGGCAGGCCTTGGCTGAGGCCGACTCGCCAGCCCACCCCCCAAGCGAGACCGCCATCGAGGCACCCGCCAGCGCGCCCCCCAGTGCCATCGAGGCAACACCACCCAAACGCCAGGAGCCCGAACTGGTTTGCCAATGTCATGGCCACTGGTTCTTCCACTGGGTGGTTGCACCAGCAACCATACGCGCGTCCAAACGAATGCCATCCAGGTCGACAAACCCATGCAAATCTTTGCAAGCCTGCTGCTGACCACGCTCTCTCTTTGGCTCGGGGCCGCGCACGCCGCCGGATTCGAGCCGCTGCGGGTCGAACTGGACCGAGGTCGCGAAGCCACCGGGGGCGTTTGGTATCCATCGCCCTCGACCCCTTCACCAGCAAGACTGGGGCCGTTTTCGGTGCCGCTGGCGCTGCGCGGTGAGCTGGCCTCGGGCCGCCTGCCGCTCATCGTCTTGTCCCATGGAACGGGGGGCACCTTCGCAGCGCACATCGACACCGCCGTGGCGTTGGCCGACGCGGGCTATGTCGTGGCGGCCATCTCGCACCCTGCGGACAACGCCGACGACACCTCGGGTTTCGGCACGCCGGCGCAGCTCGTCGACCGCGTACACGACCTGTCGCGTCTCATCGACCACATGACGTCATCGTGGAGGGGCGCAGGTCAAGTCGACCAGGAACGCATCGGCGCGTTCGGCTTCTCCGCCGGTGGTTACACCGTGCTGACCGCCATGGGGGGCCGCCCGGATTACGCGCGATTGCCCACCCACTGTCGCGACCATGCGCTGGATGCTGTGTGTGAACCCATGATGAAGCGCTGGGACTCCATGCTGCAGGTGCAGGCGCCCATGCCCGATAGGCGCATCAAGGCCGCCGTGGTGGCCGCACCTGGCCTGGGCTTCCTCTTCGATGCGGCGTCACTGCACAAGCGTGCTCCTGACATACAGCTGTGGCAGGCCGAGCGGGACGAAGTGCTTCTTCACCGCTTCCATGCCCAGGCGGTCGGCGATGGCCTTGGCGCAGCAGCCGACGTTCGACGGGTGAACGCTGCAGGCCACTACGCGTTTCTCGCGCCATGTCCCGAGCACCTGGCCAAGGCCCTGCCCGCCATCTGTGCAGACGCGCCCTCTTTCGACCGCGAGTCGTTCCACCGCCATTTCAATGCCGAAGTCATCCAGTTCTTCACCAAACGACTGACCACAGGCGGTGCGAATCGCCCCGAATAGGCCCCGCACGAAACCCTGCGACCAGGCAGCAGCTCGAATCCCGTTCCTCAACACGTTCATGACCATGCCGTTCCGACCTCTCCCTGTCCTTTCCCTGGCGTTCACGTTGCTGTTCCTGGGGTCCGCCGAGGCGCGCTGCGTTCAGGACCGCTACGGCAACACCCTCTGCCCTGCACCAGACAGCCGCTGTGTCGCTGACCGGTACGGGAACTGGCTGTGTTCGTCGGAAGGCGGGGACGCCGCATTGGACCGATACGGGAATCCGGTGTGCGGCGCGGGCCGCTGCGTGGCAGATATCCATGGAGAGGTGTGGTGCTCCACCCAGTCCAGGGGCAGCGCGGCGCTGGACCGCTACGCCAAGGCGGTCTGCACCGGGGGTTGCGCGCCGGCGACGCCCAGCGCCTGCTCGCCCTTGAAGAAGTGAGCATGACCCCGCAGGCCACGAACCCGCCCACTTTTGCTTCTGCGGCTCGGTGCCGGGCCGCGGCCAGGACGGTCAATCATCTCTTTCGCCCCGCTCTTGCCGCGCGCCCCGAGCGACCACGGGCGCATGGCACCCACGGGATGCGCCAGAACCCAACATCGCATGAACTCGACCATCAACGTTCGTCAGGCTGAGGCGGCCGACATCGAAGACCTCGCCGGTCTCTTTGACGCGTACCGTGTCTTCTACGGCCAGACCTCCAACCCTCAGCTGGCCAGGCGCTTCCTTCAGGACCGACTGACGCGGGCCGATTCGACGGTCTTTATCGCTCGCGACGACCTGGGGCAGGCGGTTGGCTTCACACAGCTGTATCCCACGTTTTCCTCGATAGCCTGTCGGAGAGCGTTCACCCTCAACGACCTTTACACGGTCGAGGTCGCTCGCGGCAAGGGCGTGGGGCGTGCCCTGCTGACGGCAGCGCGCGACCACGCGGCCGCTTGTGGCGCGGCCCATCTCACCCTTGAAACCGCACTCGACAACAGCAACGCACAATCGCTCTACACGTCCTTTGGCTTCGTTCGGGACACGCGGTTCTGCACTTACTCCATGAACCTGCCATGAGCCTTGCCTTCTCGCGCAGCCACGGCCCACTCACCCTGGCATTGGCCGGCTGTGCCCACGTTGACACGCCCACGACGCCCGAACGCAAGGTGGAGGCGGATACGCAGCGCTGCGTGCGCTCTCGCGTTTGGAACGACCCCGACCACGACGGCTGGCAGAAAGGACGGTCATGAAACCGCCCGCTGCGCCTGCAGGCTTTGCCCGGCGCTTTCTGCCTGTTTGGGCGCTCGGGCTGGTCGGCGTCCTTGGGCTGCTGGTCCAGACCCCACCAGCCACTTTGTTTGAGCAAGCCCCCCCATTGCGGGAATTGCCTCAAGCGGCGCTCAGGGCGCTGCTTCTTGTGAACCCGTTGCTGCTGGTGACCGTGGCGGCCCTGGTGGGAGCGGCCGTCACGCCTCGGCTGCGGCTGCACAGCCGGCTGGCTGGGGATGTCGGTGCTCGGGTGGCACCTGGCCTGGCGCTGGTCGTTGGGTTGTGTCTTGCAGCGGCTCTCGCGATGACCGATGCCGCATTGGCCAACGCCCTGGGCGATGAATGGCGAAAAGTGCTTGCCGAGGCCAAGGCCACACCACCACTGCACGCACTGGCCATTGGCATCCTGTACGGAGGCCTTGCTGAAGAGGTGATGATGCGCTGGGGTTTGATGGCGCTCGTTGCATGGCTGCTCCTGGCCATTCAGGGGCGACGCTCAGCCGCGGCGGCGCAACCATCGGCAGCCACCATGTGGGCCGCGATGGCCCTGGCTGCACTGGTCTTCGCCGCGGGTCATCTGCCGGCCTTGGCGCAAAGTGTCACGCTCACCGGTCCGCTGGTCGTCAGGACGGTGTTCTTGAATGCGATGGCGGGGATGGCCTATGGATGGCTGTTCTGGCGCAAGGGCCTCGAGTGCGCCATGTTGGCTCACGCGTTCACCCACGTTGGTTTGGCTGCAGCCCGCATGCTGTGGACTTAGGGGGCGTTGTCCCCCTCATGCGCCCGGCTGCCCCCGTCCTCAAACGTCGATGTTCCCCGCCCGCAGCGCGTTCGTCTCGATGAAGTCGCGCCGCGGCTCCACCTCGTCGCCCATCAGCATGGTGAACACGCGGTCGGCCTCGATCGCATCGTCGATCTGCACGCGCAGCAGGCGGCGCACGGCCGGGTCCATGGTGGTTTCCCAGAGCTGCTCGGGGTTCATCTCGCCCAGGCCCTTGTAGCGCTGGCGCGCGGTGGTGCGCTCGGCTTCGCTGATCAGCCACTGCATGGCCTGGCGGAAGTCGCTCACGCGCTCTTCTTTCTGCTTGTCGCCTTCACCGCGCTGCACCTTGGCGCCTTCGCCGAGCAGGCCACGGAAGGTGTTGGCGGCTTCGGCGAGCGCGGCGTAGTCGGCGCCGTGCACGAAGTCCTGCGTGATCACGCTGCTCTTGATGTTGCCGTGGTGGCGGCGGCTGATGCGCAGCACCGGCTTGTCGGTGCGTTGGTCGAATTCGGCCGTGACCGTGGCGGGCACGCCGGTGGTGCTGAGCTCGCGCAGCTTGGTCTGCAGCTCTTGCGCGCTGGCCGACGCGGCTTCCATGTCGTCCAGGCCCAGGGCCACACCGTCGGCCACGGCGCGCAGCGCCTCGGCGTCCATGAAGGCCGACAGGCGCGCGATGACCTGCTCGGCCACCTGGTGCTTGCGCGCGAGCTCTTCGAGCGTCTCGCCCTCGAGGACGCTGTTGGTTGCGCCGCCCGTGAGCACCCTGGCGTCTTTGAGCGCGATGCGCAGCAGGAAGCCGTCGAGCGCGGCGGCGTCTTTCAGGTAGAGCTCTTCCTTGCCGCTCTTGACCTTGTAGAGCGGCGGCTGCGCGATGTAGATGTGGCCGCGCTCCACGAGCTCGGGCATCTGGCGGTAGAAGAAGGTGAGCAGCAGCGTGCGGATGTGGGCGCCGTCCACGTCGGCGTCGGTCATGATGATGATGCGGTGGTAGCGCAGCTTGGACACGTCGAAATCATCGGCGCCGCTCTTGCCGTCGCCCGCGCTGCCGGCCTTGCCGATGCCCGTGCCCAGCGCGGTGATGAGCGTGAGGATCTCGTTGGAGGTGAGCAGCTTCTCGTAGCGCGCCTTCTCCACGTTGAGGATCTTGCCGCGCAGCGGCAGGATCGCCTGGAACTTGCGGTCGCGGCCCTGCTTGGCCGAGCCGCCGGCGGAGTCGCCCTCGACGATGTAGATCTCGCACAGCGCCGGGTCTTTCTCCTGGCAGTCGGCGAGCTTGCCGGGCAGGCCCATGCCGTCGAGCACGCCCTTGCGGCGCGTCATCTCGCGCGCCTTGCGCGCGGCCTCGCGCGCCTTGGCGGCTTCCACGATCTTGCCGCAGATGATCTTGGCGTCGTTGGGGCGCTCCTGCAGGTAGTCGGTGAGCAGGCGCGCCACCACGTCTTCCACGGGGCCGCGCACCTCGCTCGACACCAGCTTGTCCTTGGTCTGGCTCGAGAACTTGGGCTCGGGCACCTTCACGCTGAGCACGCAGCACAGGCCCTCGCGCATGTCGTCGCCGGTGACCTCGACCTTGGCCTTCTTGGCCAGCTCGTTTTCTTCGATGTACTTGTTGATCACCCGCGTCATCGCCGCGCGCAGGCCGGTGAGGTGGGTGCCGCCGTCGCGCTGCGGGATGTTGTTGGTGAAGCAGAGGACCTGTTCGTTGTAGCCGCTGTTCCACTGCATGGCCACTTCGACACCGATGTTGGTGCCCTGGTCGCTCTGGCGGTCGCCGAGCGCGTGGAAGATGTTGGGGTGCAGGACGGTCTTGCCCTTGTTGATGAACTCGACGAAGCCCTTGACACCGCCGGCGCCCGAGAAGTCGTCTTCCTTGCCGCTGCGCTCGTCGTGCAGGCGGATGCGCACGCCGTTGTTGAGGAAGCTGAGCTCGCGCAGGCGCTTGCTCAGGATCTCGTAGTGGAAGTCGTTGTTCTCTTTGAAGATCTCGGTGTCGGGCAGGAAGTGCACCTCGGTGCCGCGCTTCTCGGTCGCGCCCGTGACCTTCATGGGCGAAACCTCGATGCCGTCGGCCGTGGCCTCGACGATGCGGTTCTGCACGAAGCCGCGCGCGAACTCGATCTGGTGCACCTTGCCTTCGCGGCGCACCGTCAGGCGCAGCCACTTGCTGAGCGCGTTCACGCAGCTCACGCCCACGCCGTGCAGGCCGCCCGAGACCTTGTAGCTGTTCTGGTTGAACTTGCCGCCGGCGTGCAGTTCGGTCAGCGCGATCTCGGCCGCGCTGCGCTTGGGCTCGTGCTTGTCGTCCATCTTGATCCCGGTGGGGATGCCGCGGCCGTTGTCGACCACGCTGATGGAGTTGTCGGTGTGGATGGTGACGACGATGTCGTCGCAGTGGCCGGCCAGCGCTTCGTCGATGGAGTTGTCGACCACCTCGAACACCAGGTGGTGCAGGCCGGTGCCGTCGGAGGTGTCGCCGATGTACATGCCCGGGCGCTTGCGCACGGCCTCCAGGCCTTCGAGGATCTGGATCGAACCCTCGCCGTAGCCCTCGCTCGCACCGGCCTGGTTGGGGTCGATCTTGGGCTGGAAATTGGAGCTTTCGGGGCTCTGTGCGGCGTCGGACATAGGAACTTTCTCTATCGCTAAAAACGCCAAACCCGCTGTGGAGCGGGTCGGGCTTGCTGCAAGCTGGGGCGTCGCGTTCAGATGCGCATGGGCATCACGACGTACTTGAAGGCGTTGTCGTCGGGGTTGGTGACCAGCGCCGAGCTGTTGCCGTCGGCCAGCTCCACACGCACCATGTCCTGGCCCATGTTCTGCAGGGCGTCGATCAGGTAGGTCACGTTGAAGCCGATCTCGATGGCGTCGCCGCCGTAGTCGATGTCGAGTTCGTCCACGGCCTCTTCCTGCTCGGCGTTGCTCGAGGCCACGCGCAGGGTGCCAGGCTCGAGGTTCAGGCGCACGCCCTTGAACTTCTCGCTCGTCATGATGGCGGTGCGCTGCAGGCAGGCCAGCAGCGGCGCGCGTCCCAGCGTGACGATGTTCTTGTGGTTCTTGGGGATGACGCGGTTGTAGTCGGGGAACTTGCCCTCGACCAGCTTGGTGACGAACTCCATGCCGTCGAAGCTGAACTTGGCCTGGTTGGCCGCGAACTGCATCTCGATCGCGCCCTCCTTGTCGGACAGCAGGCGCTGCAGTTCGAGCACGGTCTTGCGCGGCAGGATCACTTCCTGTTTGGGCACTTCCACGTCGAGCGTGGCCGACGCGAACGCGAGGCGGTGGCCGTCGGTGGCTACCAGGCTGAGCTGCTTGCCCTCGGCCACGAACAGGATGCCGTTGAGGTAGTAGCGGATGTCGTGCACCGCCATCGCGAACGAGACCTGGCCGAGCAGGCTCTTGAGCGTTTTCTGGGGCACGCTGAACACCGGGCCGAAGCTCGCGGCTTCCTGCACCAGCGGGAAGTCTTCGGCCGGCAGGCTCTGCAGCGTGAAGCGGCTCTTGCCGCCCTTGAGCACCAGCTTGCCGCCGGTGTGCTCCAGGCTCACGGTCTGGTCGCCGGGCATGGTGCGCAGGATGTCAATGAGCTTGCGCGCGCCCAGCGTGGTGGCGAAGGCGCCGCTGTCACCGCCCAGGTCCGCGGTGGTGCGGATCTGGATCTCGAGGTCGCTCGTGGTGAGCTGCAACGCGCCGCCCGTCTTGCGGAACAGCACGTTGGCCAGGATCGGCAGCGTGTGGCGCCGCTCCACGATGCCCGAGACCGACTGCAGCGCAGCCAGCACCTTGTCCTGGGTGGATTTGAAAACGATCATCGGCGGCTCTTTCCTGGTGAAGGGGGCCCCTGGGCTCCCCGGGCGGCGTAAACCGCCGTATTTTCACCTTTTTGAACGGTGTTTTCTTGGTGTTTCGGGGCCGACCGTGTCAGCCCTTGAGGGTTTGTTCCAGCACGTGCAGCTGCTGGTTCAGTTCGGTGTTCTGCTGGCGCTCGCCCGCGATCTTGCGCACCGCGTGCAGCACCGTGGTGTGGTCGCGGCCGCCAAAGAGTTCGCCGATCTCGGGCAGGCTCTTCTGGGTCAGCTCCTTGGCCAGGAACATGGCGATCTGCCGCGGCCGCGCGATGCTGGCGGGGCGCTTCTTGGAATACATGTCGGCGACCTTGATCTTGTAGAAGTCGGCCACCGTCTTCTGGATGTTCTCGACCCCGATCTGGCGGTTCTGGATCGACAGCAGGTCTTTGAGGGCCTCGCGCGCGAGCTGGATCGAGATGTCCTTCTGGTTGAAGCGGCTGTAAGCCAGGATCTTGCGCAGCGCGCCTTCGAGCTCGCGCACGTTCGAGCGCACGTTCTTGGCCACGAAGAACGCCACTTCTTCGGGCATCACCGCGCCCTCGGCGGCGGCCTTGTTGATCAGGATGGCCACGCGCATCTCCAGCTCGGGCGGCTCGATCGCCACCGTGAGGCCGGAGTCGAAGCGCGAGACCAGGCGCTCGTGGATGTCGGCCAGGCCCTTGGGGTAGGTGTCGCTGGTGAGCACGATGTGGCTCTTCTTGGCCAGCAGCGCCTCGAAGGCGTTGAAGAACTCTTCCTGGGTCCGGTCCTTGTTGGCGAAGAACTGCACATCGTCGATCAGCAGCAGATCGAGCGAGTGGTAGCGCGCCTTGAACTCGTCGAAGGTTTTGCGCTGGTAGGACTTGACCACATCCGAGACGAACTGCTCGGCGTGGATGTAGAGAACTTTGGCGGACGGGCGTTCGCTGAGCAGGTGGTTGCCGATCGCGTGCACCAGGTGCGTCTTGCCCAGGCCCACGCCGCCGTAGATGAACAGCGGGTTGTAGAGCTGGCCCAGGCTGCCGGCCACGTGCATGGCGGCGGCACGCCCCATGCGGTTGGCCGAGCCTTCGACCAGGGTGGCGAAGGTGAGCGCGGGGTTCAGACGGGTCTTGGGTGCGCTGCCGGCGGCGGGTTCGGCGGGCGCCACTTCGGGCAGCTCGCCCAGCGCCTGCTCGGCCTCGGCGTCGAAGATCGGGCGGCTCACGGGCGTCGTACGCACGGGCGCTTCACGGGGAGCGAGCGCTAACTCAAGCGTGACGGGATGGCCTTGTTCGGCCTCGAGCAAGGCGCTGATGCGGGCCGCGTACTGGGCCCGGATCCAGTCGAGTTTGAAGCGGTTGCCGACCGCGAGCACCACCTTGGAGCCGTCGGGCGACACCGTGGCGCTCAGGGGGCGGATCCAGGTGTTGATCTGCTGTTCGGGGATTTCCTGCGCCAGGCGGTCGACGCACGCCGCCCACAGGGAGCGGTCGGTGCGGTCGTCGCGCGGCGCGGCGGACATGAGGGTGCCTTCTGACATGAAGCGGGAGGGAGGCGTTTTATCGTTGTGGACAAGGGGCGGCACCCCGGGCGCGCATTGTAGGCATGCAGACGAGTTATCCACAAGCGGAGCGCCCGCCGTTCGTCCCACCGCCGGGTCCGCGCCCGCGCCGCGGCGGCCGCGCAGGCCTTTCGGGGACAAAGCTTGCCGGCACAAGGGGTTTCTGACGATAATCGCGGGTTTCCCCGATTCCGGACAGGTCCAACATGAAACGCACCTACCAGCCCTCCAAGATCCGCCGCGCCCGCACCCACGGTTTCCTCGTGCGCATGAAGACGCGCGGCGGCCGCGCGGTGATCAACGCCCGCCGCGCCAAGGGCCGCAAGCGCCTGGCCGTCTGAGCCCGCTCGCCACAGCCCGCCGGTGATCCAACGCCTGCGGTCCCGGCAGCAGTTTCAGGCCGTGCTGGCCAACGCCCCCGTGGCCAAGACGCCCCACTTCGCCTTGCACCGTCTGGCCCTCGGCAATGCCGAGGGAGGCAGCCCGCTGTTCCCCGAACCCGGCCCCTGGCTGGGCGTGCTCGTGCCCAAACGCTGGGCGCGCCGCGCCGTCACGCGCAACGCCATCCGCCGCCAGATCTACGCCACCGCCCCGGCGGCCAGCGCCCTGCCCGCGGCCGCGCACGTGGTGCGGCTGCGCCTGGGTTTCGACAAGGCCCGTTTCGTGAGCGCCAGCTCTCCCGCGCTCAAGCGCGCGGTGCGCGAAGAGCTGCTGCAGCTCTGGGCCCGTGCATTGCCGCGCCCTGCTCCCGCGGCCCCCGGCCATGTGGCGTGAATGGCCGCAGCGTGCCCTGATCGCCCTGGTGCAGGGTTATCGCCTGCTGCTCAGCCCCTGGCTGGGCAACGGTTGCCGTTTTGAACCCACCTGCTCGGCCTACGCGCTCGACGCCTTGCGGCGCCATGGCGCGGCCACGGGCGGGCGCCTCATGCTGCAGCGCCTGGCGCGCTGCCATCCCTGGTGTGAAGGTGGCCACGATCCCGTGCCCACCGAGCGCCCCGCCGGGCTGTTCACCCGCCTGATTCCCCGCCACCCTGCCAAGAAGAACGCTTCATGAATGACATCCGTCGCTCCATCCTGTGGGTGGTGTTCGGTTTCTCCATGGTCCTGATCTGGGACAAATGGCAGATCCACAACGGCAAACCCGCCACCTTCTTCCCCAGCGCCACGCCGCCGGCCGCCACGGCCCCGGCCGCCGCGAACGGTGCCGGCACCCCGCCAGCCGCCAGCCTGCCGCAGGCCGCGGGCGCGGCCGGCTCGACCGCCGTGCCCGGCGCTGATGCCGTGGCCCCGGGCGCGGCCAATGTCCGCCACGAGGTGCGCACCGACGTGCTGCGTCTGAGCTTCCAGAGCGAAGGCGGTGCCCTGGTGGGCGCGCAGCTGTTGCGCCACGCGCAGGCCACGGGCGGCAAGGACCGCGACGTGCAGACGCCCTTCACGCTGCTCACGCAGGAGGGCAACCGCACTTACGTGGCCCAGAGCGGCCTGGTGGGCGGCAGCTTTCCCACCCACAAGACCCCCATGACCCTGGTGGGCAACCCGGGCCAGCTCGCCGACGGCCAGGACGAGCTCAAGGTGCGCTACGAGTCGGCCGAGGTGGGCGGCGTGCAGCTGGTCACCACCTACACGCTGCGCCGCGGCGCCTATGACATCGCGGTGACGCACGAGGTGATCAACCGCGGCAGCGCGCCGGTCAAGCCGCAGCTCTACCGCCAGCTCGTGCGCGACGGCAACACCACCGAAAGCCAGACGCCGTTCTATTCGACCTTCACGGGCCCCGCGGTCTACACGTCCGAGCAGAAGTACCAGAAGATCGAGTTCAAGAACATCGGCGGCGACAAGGCCAGCTACGTGCGCAACACCAGCGACGGCTACGTGGCCATGGTGCAGCACTACTTCGCGAGCGCCTGGCTGGGCGAAAACGGCGAGGCGCGCGAGAACTTCGTGCGCAAGGTGGCCGACGACCTGTACTCGGTGGGTACGCTCACCACCCTGCCCGAGATCGCGCCGGGCCAGACCCACACCGCGCAGGCGCGCCTGTTCGTGGGCCCGCAGGACGAGAAGATGCTCGAGCGCGTGGCCCCGGGCCTGGAGCTCGTGAAAGACTACGGCTGGCTCACCATCCTGGCCAAACCCCTGTACTGGCTGCTCGAGAAGATCCACGGCTTCGTGGGCAACTGGGGCTGGGCCATCGTGTTGCTGGTGGTGCTGATCAAGGCCGCGTTCTACTGGCTCAACGCCAGCGCGTACCGCAGCATGGCCAAGATGAAGGCGATCAACCCGCGCATCATGGAAATGCGCGAGCGCCTCAAGGACAACCCGCAGCAGATGCAGCAGGAGATGATGAAGATCTACCGGGAAGAGAAGGTCAACCCGCTCGGTGGCTGCTTCCCGATCCTGATCCAGATCCCCGTGTTCATCGCGCTCTACTGGGTGCTGCTGTCCAGCGTGGAAATGCGCAACGCGCCCTGGCTGGGCTGGATCACCGACCTCTCCACGCCCGACCCGTTCTACATCCTGCCGCTGGTGATGGCCGTCACGACCATGATCCAGACCGCGCTGAACCCGCTGCCGCCCGATCCGTTGCAGGCCAAGCTGATGTGGTTCATGCCGCTGATCTTCTCGGTCATGTTCTTCTTCTTCCCGTCGGGCCTGGTGCTCTACTGGATCACGAACAACGTGCTGACCATCCTGCAGCAGGCGCACATCAACCACCGCATGGGTGTGCCGCTCAAGTTCAACCTGCCGAAGTTCAAGTAAGCCGCGCGCCACTTGCTCCCGCAACACGCTGATCCCATCGTCGCGATTGCCACCGCCCCGGGCCGGGGCGCGGTGGGCATCGTGCGGGTCTCGGGCAAGGGCTTGGCGCCTTTCGTGCGCGCGCTGATCGGGCGCGAGCCCCGGCCCCGCGAGGCCACCTACGGCCCCTGGCGCGCGGCCGACGGCCAGGCCATCGACCACGGTCTGTCGCTGTGGTTTCCGGCGCCGCATTCGTACACCGGTGAAGACGTGCTGGAGCTGCAAGGCCACGGCGGTCCGGTGGTGCTGCAGTTGCTGCTGGCACGCTGCCTCGAAGTGGCGCAGACCGCGCTGCCGGGCCTGCGCCTGGCGCGCGCGGGCGAGTTCACCGAGCGCGCCTTCCTCAACGACAAGCTCGACCTCGCGCAGGCCGAGGCCGTGGCCGACCTGATCGACGCCAGCACGGAGGCCGCGGCGCGCAGCGCCGCGCGCTCGCTCGCGGGGGCGTTCTCGCAGCGTGTGCACGCGCTGCGCGACGCGCTCATCCACCTGCGCATGCTGGTCGAGGCCACGCTCGACTTTCCCGAAGAAGAGATCGATTTCCTCCAGAAGGCCGACGCCGAGGGCCAGCTGCAGCGCCTGCGCAGCGCGCTCGCGCAGCTGCAGGCCGAGGCGCGCCAGGGCGCGCTGCTGCGCGACGGGCTGCAGGTGGTTATCGCGGGCCAGCCCAACGCGGGCAAGAGCTCGCTGCTCAATGCGCTCGCAGGCGCCGAGCTCGCCATCGTCACGCCCATCGCGGGCACCACGCGCGACGTGGTGCAGCAGACCATCCAGATCGAAGGCGTGCCGCTGCACGTGACCGACACCGCGGGCCTGCGCGACAGCCCCGAGGTCGACGAGGTCGAGCGCATCGGCATCGAGCGCGCGTGGCAGCGCATCCACGGCGCCGATGCGGTGCTGTTCCTGCACGACCTCACGCGCTGGCGCGAGCCGCGCTACCGCGTGGGCGATGCCAACATCCTGCGCGGTCTGCCCGAGGGCGTGCCGGTGCTGCACGTGTGGAACAAGGTCGATCAGGCCGGCGACGAGCTGCCGCGCGGCGACAGCGACATCGTGCTCTCGGCCAAGCACGGCACCGGCCTCGACGCACTGCGCCAGCGCCTGCTGCAGCTCGCGGGCTGGCAGAGCGGCAGCGAGGGCCTGTTCATGGCGCGCGAGCGCCACCTGCGCGCGCTGGCGCGCGTGGGCGAACACCTCGAGCAGGCCCAGGGCCTGCTCACGCGCGCGGCCGACCAGCTCGACCTGCTCGCCGAGGAACTGCGCCTCGCGCAGCACGCGCTCGGCGAAATCACCGGCGAGTTCACCGCCGACGACCTGCTCGGGGTCATCTTTTCGCGTTTTTGCATCGGCAAATGAGCCCGGTTCCACCGCCCAGGGGCTGTGGCTCGCCGCTGGGAGTGCAACTGTAATCAGCAGTTACGCACGCCTTGCGCCCGGCGGGTGAGTGCGGTTCACTTGCCGCATGAGTGCCGCGGCCACGTCCACCAAGTTCGACATCCAGCACCTGGCGCAGGCGATGCGCCACAGCAGTGCGCTGGACGCCGTGCCCCTGAACCTCAGCGAGGCGCACTGGGTCACGCTGGCCAATTACATGCAGCCCGTGGCCCTGCAGCAGGGCCAGGTGCTGATCGAGCAGGGTGTGAAGGACCGCACCGTGTACTTCGTCGAGAGCGGCACGCTCACGGTGCACTACGAAGACTCCAAGGAACGCGTGCGCATCGCCGTCGTCGGCGCGGGCTCGCTGCTCGGCGAAGGCGCCTTCTTCAGCCACCTGCCGCGCAGCGCCACCGTCAACGCGGGCAGCGACTGCCGCATCTGGTGCATGACCCCGCTGCGCTTTCGCGAGCTCGGTGTGCGCCACCCTCCCATCGCGCTCGAGGTCGCCATCGCCATGTCCGCGGTGCTCGCGCGCCGCATGTACAACAAGCCCAAGCGGGTGGCGGTCACCTGAGCGCCGTGCGCTGAGCACCGCCGCCGTCACGTGCACACACCGACCATGTCCTTCATGAGCTGGCTGCAGGCCAGGAAACCCGGCAACGCCAAGAGCAAGAACGCGTTCGACCGCGCGCGCAACGCGTTTCGCACCACCACCATGCCGCTGATCTCGCCGCGCCGCGGGCGCCGGCTGCTGCGGCGCGAACAGTTGTTCGGTGTGGTGCGCGAATCGCTGATCCGCGGCGGGGTGCTGTCCACCAGCTACAGCTTCAAGGTGCTCAACCTCGACAGCAACGGCGACAGCTTCATCGTGCTGGTCGACCTCGCGCTGCCCGCGCAGTCGCTGCCCGACGAGTTCCTGCTCGAGATCGAGCGCTGGATCCAGCAAAGTGCCAAGGCGCGCCACACCATGGACGTGCGCGCGATCTACTGGCGCCGCAAGCCCTCACCCGAGCAGGTCGGGCAGGCCTTGCGCGCTTCGGTGGCGGCGCAGACGCGGCGCGAGTCGGCGCTGCGGCCCGAGCCCATGGACACCTCGATCCCGCGGCCGCCGGTCTCGCGCAGCGCAGGCCCGGCACAGCGCGTCAGCGAAGACGAGGTGCGCGCCTTCCGCGCGGCCATGACGGCGCCGCCCGAGCCGGCCTACCGCCATCCGCACGAGCCGCAGTTGCCCATGCCCGAGGCCATGAGCGACTTCGCCGCGCTCAGCGAGACGCAGCACGGCAAGCTCTGAGCGGGGGGGGCGGGTTCAGTGGCCCGCGAAGTCCAGCAGCGTGAACAGCTCGAGCCCGCTCTCGCGCAGTTTCGATGAACCGCCGAGTTCAGGCAGGTCGACGATGGCGGCGCCCTCGGTCACGGTGGCGCCGAGCTTTTCGAGCAGGCGCCGGCCGGCCATCATGGTGCCGCCGGTGGCGATCAGGTCGTCGATCAGCACCACGCGGTCGCCCGGTTTCACGGCGTCGGTGTGCAGCTCCACCGTGGCGCTGCCGTATTCGAGCTCGTAGGTTTCTTCGACCGTGGTGAAAGGCAGCTTGCCTTTCTTGCGGATCGGCACGAAGCCAACGCCGAGCTCGTAGGCCAGCACCGAGCCGATGATGAAGCCGCGCGCGTCCAGGCCCGCGATGACGCTGGGCCGCAGCTCGGGCGTCATGTAGCGGTGCACGAAGGTGTCGATCAGCACGCGGAACACCTTGGGGTCCTGCAGCAGCGGCGTGATGTCGCGGAACATCACGCCCGGTGCGGGCCAGTCGGGAACGGTGCGGATGTGCGAGCGGAGGTAAGCGGCGGTGTCCATCCCCGGGATTATGGGGACACCGCCGTCCGCTCAGGCTCAGGCCATGGGCTTGAACTGGTAGCCGCTGCCCGCGGCCTCGAGCGTGCCGATGGCAGGGAACGGGAAATGGAAGCCGCCCATGGCCATCTTGTCCTTCACCAGCTGGTCGAAGATGCGGCGGCGCGTCTGGCGCGCCATCTCGGCGTCCATGTCGAAGGTCACGGCCCAGTCGGGGCTGCGCGCGAACAGCGAGGGCACGTTGGTGACGTCGGCCACGTACATGAACGACTGGCCTTCGGAGCTCACGGTGAACACGCTCATGCCCGGGGTGTGGCCGAAGGCCGCGGCCGAGCGGATGCCGGGCGCGAGCTCGGCGCCGGGCTCGAAGCGCACCACGCGGTCACCGTAGGCGCCGAAGATGCGCTTGGCATTGGCGGCCGCGCCCTGCACGCCCTGCGGCAGGGTGGCGATGCGCGCGTCGTCGCTCCAGAAGGCCATCTCGGGCGCGGGCACGTGGATGCGCGCCTTGGGGAACACCTGCGAGCCGTCCTTGTTGAGCAGGCCGTTGATGTGGTCGCCGTGGAAGTGGCTGATGATGACGTGGTCGATGCTCGCGATGTCGTGGCCCGCGGCCGCAAGGTTGGCCTTGAGGCGACCGGCCGTGGGCGGGCCGTTGTCGGCGAAGCCGGTGTCGATCAGGAACTTGGTGTTGCCAGCCACCACGAGGTAGGGCGTGAACGGAATGTCCACGTAGTCGGTGGGCAGGTTCTGCGAGGCCAGCAGCGACTTCACCTGTTCCAGCGGCGCATTGCGCACGAACTCGTCGCCCAGCGGGCGGCGCAGCACGCCGTCGTTGACCGCGATGACCTCCATCGCGCCCACCTTCATGCGGCGAAAGCCGGGCGCGGGCGGCGTGGGGGTGCCCACGTTGGGCGCGCTCTGCGAGAGCACGGAGGAGAAGGTCAGCACGCTGGCGCCGGCAATGCCGGCGCCGAGGAAATGTCGGCGGTCCATGGGCAGGGTCTCCTGGGTCGGTAGGGGCCCGCAGCATACGAACGAATGCGTTGAAGACGCGACCGAGTGGTCGCAATCCCCCCTGATCGTTCTCGGAAATGCCGGTCGGGCCCGGCCTCAGCCGCCCAGCAGCTTGTCCTCGGCCAGGGCCAGCGCCGGTGCCTGGCCGCTGAGCACCAGGGTGTCGCCGCCGGCGAGCACGGTGGCGTCGTCGGCCGGGGCGGTGTGGCCCGAGGCGCGGCGCAGGCTCACCACGCGCACGCCCATGGCCGGCAGCGCGAGGCTGCCCAGGGGCTTGCCCACCCAGCGGCCCGCGCCGGGCAGGGTCAGGCTGTTCAGGCGCTCGTGCTGCAGGTCGTCGGCGGTTTCGTCGTCGGCGCCGTGGAAGTAGCCGCGCAGCAGTTCGTAGCGCGCGTCGCGCTGCTCCTGCACCACGCGGATCACGCGCCGCATGGGCACGCCCACCAGGGCCAGCGCATGGCTGGCGAGCATCAGGCTGGCCTCGATGGCCTCGGGCACCACCTCGGTGGCGCCGCCCGCGCGCAGGCGCTCGATGTCCACGTCGTCGAGCGTGCGCACCACGACCGGCACCCGGGCCGCGTGCTCGCGCGCGTGGTGCAGCACCTTGAGCGCGCTGGGGGTGTCGAGGTAGGTGACCACCACCGCGCTCGCGCGGTGCAGGCCGGCGGCGATCAGGGCCTGCAGCCGCGCCGCGTCGCCGAACACCACCGAATGGCCGGCCGCCGCGGCCTGGCGCACGCGGTCGGGATCGAGGTCGAGCGCCATGTAGGGAATGTTCTCGGCCTCGAGCAGGCGCGCCAGGTTCTGCCCGCAGCGGCCGTAGCCGCAGATGATCACGTGCTTGTCGGCGTTGATCGCCTTGCGTGCGATCGCGGTCATCTGCACCGACTGCATCAGCCAGTCGCTGCCCACCAGCCGCGTGACGATGCGGTTGCTGTAGAGGATGACGAAGGGTGTGAGCAGCATGGAGATCACCATGCTCGCCAGGATGGGGTTGAACAGCTCGGGCGGCACCAGGCGGTTCTGCGCCGCCAGTGACAGCAGCACCAGCCCGAACTCGCCCGCCTGCGCCAGGTACAGGCCGGTGCGCAGCGCGGTGCCCATGGGCGCGCCGAACAGGCGCGTGAGCGCGGTGATCAGCACCAGCTTGATGCCCAGCGAGACCACCAGCAGGAACAGCACCAGCGCCCAGCGCTCGATCACCGGCTCCCAGTCGAGCAGCATGCCGATTGTGATGAAGAACAGGCCCAGCAGCACGTCGTGGAAGGGCCGGATGTCGGTCTCCACCTGGTGCTTGTATTCGGTCTCGGCGATCAGCATGCCCGCCACGAAGGCCCCCAGCGCGAGCGACAGCCCGGCGTGCTCGGTGAGCCAGGCCAGGCCGAGCGTGATCAGCAGCAGGTTGAGCATGAAGAGCTCGTCGCTCTTGCGCCGCGCCACCAGCGTGAGCCACCAGCGCATGAGCCTGCGCCCGCCCGTGAGCAGCAGGCCCAGCAGCACCGCGGCCTTGAGCAGGGCCAGGCCGAGCGCGGTCATGAGCACCTCGGGCGGCGCCGACAGCGCCGGGATCAGCACCAGCAGCGGCACCACGGCGAGGTCCTGGAACAGCAGCACGCCCATCACGCGCTTGCCGTGTTCGGACTCGAGCTCGAGCCGCTCGGCCATGAGCTTGATCACGATCGCCGTGCTGCTCATGGCCATCACGCCACCGAGCGCCACGCCGGCCTGCCACGACAGGTTCCACCAGCGCGGCAGCAGCCAGCCCAGGGCCAGCGTGGCCCCCAGCGTGAGCAGCATGGTGGCCGCCACCTGCGACAGCCCGAGCCCGAACACGTGGCGCCGCATGGCGCGCAGCTTGGGCAGGCTGAACTCCAGCCCGATCACGAACATCAGGAACACCACGCCAAACTCGGCGAGGTAGCGCAGGCCGCTGGAGTTCTGGGCCAGCGCCAGCGCGTTCGGCCCGATCAGCACGCCCACCGCCAGGTAACCCAGCATCGGCGGCAGCTTGACGCTGCGGCAGGCCACCACCGCCAGCACGGCGGCCAACAGGTACAGCAGTGCCAGGTCGAGCGAGGTCATGCGGCGATGGTAAGGGCGCACGGCCCGTGCGGCCTCGGGGTTTGCAGGCCCGCGGCGATAATCCCGCGCATGTCTGTCACGCCCCCGATCGATGCCGCGCGCGTGCGGCAACTCGCCGTCGACACCCTGCAGATCGAGGCCGAGGCCGTCGCGGCGCTGGCGCAGCGCGTGGACGGCGGCTTCGTCGAGGCCGTGCGCCTGCTGCTGGCCTGCCGCGGCCGCGCGGTGGTGATGGGCATGGGCAAGAGCGGCCACATCGGCCGCAAGCTCGCTGCCACGCTGGCGTCCACCGGCACCCCCGCCATGTTCGTGCACCCGGCCGAAGCCAGCCATGGCGACCTGGGCATGATCACCGCGGCCGACGCCGTGCTCGCCCTCAGCAACTCGGGCGAAAGCCAGGAGCTCACGGCCATCCTGCCCTTCATCAAGCGCCTGGGCGTGCCCCTGATCGCCTTCACGGGCCGGGCCGACTCCACCCTGGGCCGCCACGCCGACGTCGTGCTCGACACCTCGGTGGTGCGCGAAGCCTGCCCGCACAACCTCGCGCCCACCACCAGCACCACGGCGCAGCTCGCCATGGGCGATGCGCTCGCGGTGGCCGTGCTCGACGCGCGCGGCTTCAAGGCCGACGACTTTGCGCGCTCGCACCCGGGCGGCGCACTCGGCCGCAAGCTGCTCACGCACGTGAGCGACGTGATGCGCAGCGGTGCCGACGTGCCGCGCGTGGCGCCCGACACCGGCCTCATGGACCTCATGCGCGAGATCAGCGCCAAGGGCCTGGGCATGGCCGCGGTGGTCGAGGGCGAACGCGCCATCGGCATCTTCACCGACGGCGACCTGCGCCGCCTGATCGAGCGCCACGGCAGCGGCGTTGACCTGCGCACGCTCACCGCGCGCGAGGTGATGCACGCCCGGCCCAGCACCGTGACCGCCGACGCGCTGGCCGTGGAAGCGGCCGAGCTCATGGAGGCCCGCCGCATCACCAGCGTGCTGGTGGTGGACGCCCAGGGGCGGCTGGTGGGGGCGCTCAACAGCAACGACCTCATGCGGGCCAAGGTGATCTGAGCATGAGCGCCGCCCTGCCGCCCGCGCTGCGTTTCGCGCCCGAACTGCTGCTGCGCGCCCAACCGGTGCGCCTGGCCATCTTCGATGTCGACGGCGTGCTCACCGATGGCAGCCTCTTCTTCTCCGACACCGGCGAGACCCTCAAGCGTTTTCACACGCTCGACGGCCACGGCCTCAAGCTGCTGCAGCGCCACGGCATCGTGCCCGCGGTGATCAGCGGCCGCGACAGCCAGCCGCTGCGGCTGCGCCTGGACGCGCTGGGCATCACCCAGCGGCGCCTGGGCACCGAAGACAAGCTGCCCGCGGCCCAGGCCATGCTCGAAGCGCTGGGCCTGGACTGGAGCCAGGTCGCGGCCATGGGCGACGACTGGCCCGACCTGCCGGTGATGCGGCGCGCCGCCATTGCCTGCGCCCCGCCCGCCGCGCACGACGAGGTGCGGGCCATCGCCCATCACGTCACCGCGCGCGCCGGCGGCGAGGGCGCCGCGCGCGAGTTCTGCGATCTGCTGCTGATGGCGTGCGGCGCCTACGCGGCCGAGCTGGGCCGGGTCGGCTGAAGGCGCACGGTGAACGCCGAAGACGACTTCGACCTGATCCCGGGGCTGGACCGCACCCCGGCGCCCCCCGCGCGCCGCCGCCGCGCGCCCTGGTGGGACCGGCTTTCGATCTACCTGCCGCTGATCCTCATGGGCGTGCTCGCGCTGGGCTCGTACTGGCTGCTGCGCGCCACGCCCAAGGCCCCGGAGCCCGAGCCCGCCAAGCCCGCAAGCGGCGAGCCCGACTACTTCATGCGCCGTTTCTCGGTACGCAACTTCGACGCCAACGGCCAGCTCAGGGCCGAGGTGCAGGGCGACGAGGCGCGCCACCACCCCGACGACGACCGCGTCGAGATCGACCGCGCGCGCGTGCGCAACTTCGGCGACAACGGCTCCACCACCGTGGCCACGGCCCAGCGCCTCACCACCAACGCCGACAACACGCGCTTCGTGCTCGAAGGCAATGCCGTGGTGATCCGCGAAGGCGGGCGCGACGCCCAGGGCCAGCCGCTGCCGCGCCTGGAGTTCCGAGGCGAGTACCTGCTGATCGAAACCGAGCCGCAGGAGCGCGTGAGCTCCGACCAGCCGGTCGAGCTGATCCGCGACGGCGACCGCCTCAACGCGCAGAACATGGTCTACAACGGCGAAACCGGCCAGGCCGATTTCAAAGGCCGCGTGCGCGTGCAACTCCTGCCCAGGCCTGCCCCATGAACCCGCCCACCGACACCGCCGCCCCGCTGGCCTTCATCACCGGTGCGTCCAGCGGCATCGGCCAGGCGCTGGCCGCCCGCTTCGCCCGTGCCGGCCACCGCCTCGCGCTGGTGGCGCGCCGCAGCGAAGAGCTGCAGGCCTGGGCGCAGGCCCAGGGCTGGGACGAGGACCGCTGCTGCGTCTACCGCGCCGACGTGGCCGACACCGACAGCATCGTCGCCGCGGGCCGGGCCTGCCTGGCTCGCCAGGGTGTGCCCGATGTCGTGATCGCCAACGCGGGCATCAGCGTCGGCATGGACACGGCCGAGCGCGACGACCTCGACGTGATGGCGCGCACCTTCGCCACCAACAACCTTGGCATGGCCGCCACCTTCCACCCCTTCGTGGCGCCCATGCGCGAGCGGGGTAGCGGGGCCCTCGTGGGCATTGCGAGCGTCGCCGCGATCCGCGGTCTGCCGGGCCATGGCGCGTACTGCGCGAGCAAGGCCGCGGTGGTGAGCTACTGCGAAAGCCTGCGTGGCGAGCTGCGCGCCAGCGGTGTGGCCGTGGTGACGCTGCTGCCCGGTTACGTGGACACGCCGCTCACGCGCGAGAACCGCTACCGCATGCCCTTTCTCATGACGCCTGCGGCCTTTGCGGACCAGGCGTTTTCGGCCATCGAGGCGCGCGCGAGCTACCGCGTCATCCCGTGGCAGATGGGTGTGGTGGCCAAGCTGCTGCGCGCGCTGCCAAACGCCTGGTTCGACCGCGTGCTGGCCGGACGGCCGCGCAAGCACCGCCAGGGCGAAGGCCGCGCCTGACGCGGCCTAGGGGTTTACCCGTGGCGTTGTGAAGCGCCCACGAAAAAGCCCCGGGGCGGACTGCCTCGGGGCTTTCGAACCCGGGGGGTGGGGCGATCAGTAACCGCCGCGGCCACCGCCGCCATCGCGACGGCCGCCGTTGCCGTAGGGGCTGCGGAAGCCGCCGTCCTGGCCGCCGCCGTAGCCGCCACCGCCGCCTTCGCGACGGCCGCCACCGAAGCCGCCGCCACCGCTGCGCGGGGGACGGGCTTCCATCGGACGGGCTTCGTTGACCACCAGGCTGCGGCCGCCGAGCGACTGGCCGTTCATGCCCTGGATGGCGGCCTGCGCCTCGGCATCGCTGCCCATCTCGACGAAGCCGAAGCCTTTGGAGCGGCCGGTCTCGCGCTCCATCATGACTTTGGCGCTGTTCACCGAACCGAAGGCCTCGAAGGCTTGTTGCAGGTCTTCGTCGCGCACTTGATAAGGCAGATTGCCGACGTAAAGCTTGTTGCCCATGAAAAGGGACTCCTCAAAACACTGATAAGAAGCGATGGAGCCCCGTCGTCCGGCACACGAATGCAGCGCGCGAAACCAACCGATCACTTGACATGCCGCCGCTCCCACGGCAGCCGGGGCATTATGCGCCGTTTGTCTAAAAGGGGGTGACAAATTTCCCGGCGGCGCCCCGCGCCGCCGGCCGCGATGCGCCGTTACAACAAGCACCGCCGCTATACTGCCGCCTCAGCGCCGATTTGATTCCGGATTGCGGGCGCTCAACAAATGCCGCTAAAGGGGAGCTCGGAGATGCCCGGTCTGCCTTTTGGCGGCACCGGGTTTTTTGTTTTCTGGGCCTGCCTGGCAGGCAAACGCGCTTGATCGTCACTCCCGTCACCCACCGCTTCGACCAGCCGCTGCGCCTGCGCAGCGGGGCTGTGCTGCCGGCCTACGAACTGGTGGTCGAAACCTACGGCAGCCTCAACGCCGACAAATCCAACGCCGTGCTGGTGTGCCACGCGCTCAACGCCTCGCACCACGTGGCCGGCTTCCACGCCGACGCCAACGGCCAGCCGCTGGCGCGCAGCGAAGGCTGGTGGCACAACATGATCGGCCCGGGCAAGCCGGTGGACACCAACCGCTTCTTCGTGATCGGTGTCAACAACCTGGGTTCGTGCTTCGGCTCGACCGGGCCCACGCACACCAACCCGGCCACGGGCCAGGCCTGGGGCGCCGACTTCCCCGTGGTGACGGTGGAGGACTGGGTCGATGCCCAGGCCCGGCTGCTCGACGCCCTGGGCATCGAGACGCTGGCTGCGGTCATGGGCGGCAGCCTGGGCGGCATGCAGACGCTGTCGTGGACCCTGCAGTACCCCGAGCGCGTGCGCCACGCCGTGGTGGTGGCCAGCGCACCCAACCTCACCGCCGAGAACATCGCCTTCAACGAGGTGGCGCGCCGCGCCATCGTGACCGACCCCGACTTCCACGGCGGCCATTACCTGCGCGAAGGCACGCTGCCGCGGCGCGGCCTGCGCATCGCGCGCATGATCGGCCACATCACCTACCTCAGCGACGACGTGATGAACGAGAAGTTCGGCCGCACCCTGCGCGCGGCCGACGGCGCCGACCCCGCGGCCGTGGCCGAGCTCGCCTACCGCTACTCCACCACCGATGTCGAGTTCCAGATCGAGAGCTATCTGCGCTACCAGGGCGACAAGTTCAGCGAGTACTTCGACGCCAACACCTACCTGCTGATCACGCGCGCGCTCGACTACTTCGACCCCGCGCGCGACTTCGACGGCAACCTCAGCGCGGCGCTCGCGCGCGCGCAGGCGAAGTTCCTGCTCGTGAGCTTCAGCACCGACTGGCGCTTCTCGCCCGCGCGCAGCCGCGAAATCGTGAAGGCGCTGCTGGAGAACCGGCGCGAAGTGAGCTATTGCGAGATCGACGCGCCCCACGGGCACGACGCCTTCCTGCTCGACGACGCGCGCTACCACGCGGCCGTGCGCAGCTACTTCGACCACACCATCGGCAAGGGGCTGTGATGAGCGAACGCGACGTGCTCGAATCCATCGCGCGCCTGGTGCCCCCGGGCTCGCGCGTGCTCGACCTCGGCTGCGGCGACGGCGCGCTGCTGGCCCACCTGCAGGCCACGCGCGGCTGCACCGGCTACGGCGTCGAGATCGACGACGCCGAAGTGCAGGCCTGCCTGCGCCGCGGCGTGAACGTGCTGCAGCTCAACCTCGAAGACGGCCTGACCATGTTCGGCGACAACGCCTTCGACGTGGTGCTGCAGATCGACACCCTGCAGCACCTGCGCAACGCCGAGACCATGCTGCGCGAGACCGCGCGCGTGGGCCGCATCGGCATCGTGGCCTTCCCCAACTTCGCCCACTGGCCCAACCGGCTCGCGGTGCTGCAGGGCCGCATGCCGGTGACGCGGCGCCTGCCCTACCAGTGGTACGACACGCCCAACATCCGCGTCGGCACACACGCCGACTTCGAGGTGCTGGCGCGCCGCAACGGGCTCACCATCGAGGACAGCTTCGGCCTGCAGGCCGGGCGCGAGGTGCGTTTCCTGCCCAACCTGCTGGCCAGCACAGCGGTGTTCCGCTTCTCCAACTGAGCGCCGCGGGCGCGGCGCGCGCCTCAGCCCGCGGTGTTCTCGCGCGCCGCGTCGGCCGCGAAATCGCCGTCGGGCGTGTGGCGGCCGAAGTCGCTGTACACCTCGGCGAAGCTGCGAACGATCGCTTCCAGCGGCAGGTCGTCGAAGCTGCCGCGCTGGTTCACGTACTCCATGTGGCGCTGCCCCGCGCGGTCGTAGGGGTGGTAGAGCGAATCGTGCACGCCGTCGAAGTCCAGCGGCAGCAGGCCGAACTTCTCGCACAGCGAAAGGTTGAAGGCCGGCGTCGCCTTGCGCCAGGCGCCGTCGATCCAGAGCTCGGTGTAGCCGTGCCAGACGAACAGGTCGCTGCCGCCCATGGCCTGGCGCAGCTTTTCGGTGGACATGTGGTTCTTCACGTCGGCGAAGCCCAGCCGTGCGGGAATGCCCGCGGCGCGTGCCACCGCGGCCAGCAGCACCGCCTTGGGCACGCACCAGCCGTGGCCCTGCAGCAGGGCGGTGCTCGCGCGCATGCCCTGGGGTGAGAGGTCGATGCGGTAGGGGTCGTAGCGGATCCGGTCGCGCACGGCCAGGTTCAGGGCCACGGCGCGCTCGCGCACGCTGCCGCCCGGATCGTGGGCACGCGCGAAATCGCGCACCGCGGGGTGGTCGCTGTCGATCGCCGGGGTGGGGTTCAGGTGCTCGGTCATGGGCGCACGGTAGCAGAGCCGCTGCCCCGCGCTGTGCATGCTTTGGTATTCCAGCCGCCCGCGAAGGGCCGCTTGAACAGTGTTCGGACCGCGTCAACGGTCGAAATGCCGGCCTTTTCCGGACTTCAGGCCAGGCGCTGCGCGCCGATAGTGCTGAGACCACCCCCATTTCGAGGACCGACCATGGACATGCGCAACGAAGCCACCCACATCGCCCGCCAGGACGGCGCCCGCGCCGCCAGCGCCCAACAGGGCAGTGCCGAATTCCTGACCTTCCGCCTGGGCGCCGAGGAGTACGGCATCGACATCCTGCGGGTGCAGGAAATCCGTTCGTACGAAGAGCCCACCCGCATCGCCAATGCGCCGAGCTTCATCAAAGGCGTGGTCAACCTGCGCGGCGTCATCGTTCCGGTCGTGGACCTGCGCGTCAAGCTGGGCTGCGAGAAGGTGGAATACAACGGCTTCACGGTCGTGATCGTGCTCAACGTGCGCGGCCGCGTGGTCGGCGCCGTGGTCGACTCGGTGTCCGACGTGCTCGAGCTGTCGGGCGAACACATCAAGCCCGCGCCCGAGATGAACACTTCGGTCGACACCAGCTTCATCACCGGCATCGGCAGCGTGGGTGAACGCATGCTGATCCTCATGGACATCGAAGCGCTGATGTCCAGCGCCGACATGGGCCTGATGGACAGCGCCCAGGTCCTGCAATAAACCCATTCCCGGCGGCCCTGCGGAGGAGGCTTTCCCCATGACCCTTGCCAAGAACACCGTGTCGATCGCACGGCGACTGTCCCTTCAGGCCGTGGCCCTGCTGGCCGTCACGCTGGGCGTGATCAGCGTCGGCATGGCGCTGGTGGCCGAAGGCCGCTCGCGCGAGGCCGCGATGCAGGCCGCCGGCGACAAGGCTGCGGCCGTGGCCAATTCGGTCGACGCCTTCGACGCCACCGCGCGCCTGATGGCCGAGCGTGCCTACCGCCCGTTCCGCCAGAAGTTCGCCGACGTCTTCGAACTCGACTCGGCCAACAACATGCTCAAGCACTGGGGCATGCTGCTCAACGGCGACCACAGCGAGGTCGACAGCTTCAACAAGAGCAATGGCGGCGTGGCCACCATCTTCATGCGCAAGGGCGACGACTTCGAGCGCATCGCCACCTCGCTCAAGAAGGAAGACGGCTCGCGCGCCGTGGGCACCCTGCTCGCGCGCACCAGCCCGGCCTACCCGCTGATGGTCAAAGGCGAGTCGTACACCGGCCGTGCCGTGCTGTTCGGCAAGGCCTACATGACGCACTACGAGCCGGTGAAAGACGCCGCCGGCAAGGTGGTCGGCATCCTCTTCATCGGTTTCGACATCACCGACTTCCAGGCCTCGCTCGACAAGCTGGTGGCCGAGTCGACCTACTTCGAGAGCGGCGGCACGGTCATCATCGACCCGCGCAAGTCCAACGACGAGGCCGTGTTCATTTCGCACCCGCGCGCCGCGGGCAAGAAGGTGCTCGAGGTCTACCCGCAGGCCGGCCCCACGCTGGACGCGCTGCGCGGCGACGACAGCATGTCCGTGCACGACGCCGTGCCCCTGTTCAACGACGGCATGAGCGACCCCTGGCACGTCAAGCGCACCACCCGCGCGGGCGGCTGGTGGGTGCTGGCCGAGGTGTCCGAGGGCGAGGCCATGGCCCGCCACTGGCGCACCATGTACGTGTTCTGGGGCTTGCTGGCCGCGGCCGCGGGCCTGCTGGGCCTGGGTCTGTTCGTGCTGATCCGCCGCAACGTGAGCCTGCCGCTGCGCGAGCTCACCAGCGCGGTCACCAGCGTGTCGCAGGGCGACCTCACGCGCGCCTTCCACAGCGATCGCCGCGACGAGGTGGGCACCCTGGTGCGCGAGGTCGAGGCCATGCGCCAGCGCTTCCTCGACATGATGCGCAACCTGCGCAGCGCCGCCGACAGCATCGGCACCGCGAGCAGCGAGATCGCCAGCGGCAACCAGGACCTGAGCGCGCGCACCGAGCAGACGGCATCGAACCTGCAGGAGACGGCGGCCAGCATGGAGCAGCTCACGAGCACGGTGCGCAACAGCGCCGACGCGGCGCGCCAGGCGAACCAGCTGGCGGCCTCGGCCGCGGAGATCGCCCAGCGCGGCGGCTCGGTGGTCTCGCAGGTGGTCACGACCATGGACGAGATCAACAGCGCGTCCAAGAAGATCAACGACATCATCGGCGTGATCGATGGCATCGCGTTCCAGACCAACATCCTCGCGCTCAACGCGGCGGTGGAAGCGGCGCGCGCCGGTGAACAGGGCCGTGGCTTCGCGGTGGTGGCCGGCGAGGTGCGCAACCTCGCGCAGCGCAGCGCCGAGGCGGCCAAGGAGATCAAGGGCCTGATCGGGGCGAGCGTGGAGAAGGTGGAGACCGGCAGCCAGCTGGTGGCCGACGCGGGCCAGACCATGGGCGAGATCGTGGCCTCGGTGCAGCGGGTGACGGACATCATCGGCGAGATCACGGCCGCGGCCGGCGAACAGAGCGACGGCATCGGCCAGGTCAACGTGGCGGTGAGCCAGCTCGACCAGATGACGCAGCAGAACGCGGCGCTGGTGGAAGAGAGCGCGGCCGCCGCGCAGAGCCTCAAGGACCAGGCGGGCCGGCTCACCGAGGTGGTGCAGCAGTTCCGCATCGGCCACGACGACCACACGCCCTCGGCCATTCACACGCCCGCCGCGACCCCGGTCCGCGCGCCGGTGGCGGCCGCCCCGGTGGCCACGCCCAAGCCCGCGGCCCCGGCGAAAGCCGCTGCCCCCGTGAAGGCCGTGGCCCCGGCGCGCCAGCCGTCCCAGGCCGCCACCCCCCAACCCAAACCTGCCCCCGCGGCGGCCTCCGTGGCCGACGGCGAGTGGGAGAGCTTCTGACGAGCTGATTCCGACCGCCCCCGTGGCGGTCTTCTCCCGGAGAGATCGATGAACGTGTTTCAAAGCCTCAAGATCGGCCAGCGCTTGTACGCCGGCTTCGTGGCTGTGCTGGTGCTGCTGGTCGGCATCACGGCCCTGGCGTGGTACGGCCTGAAGGTTTCCCAGGCCGGCACCGAGCGCATCGCTGAAATGGAAAAGCGCGCCGCCCACACGCAGGAGTGGATGGCGAACACCGAGCTCAACATCAACCGCGTGCTCGCGGTGGCCAAGTCGCGCAACGACCCGGCGGTCGACGCCTACTTCAAGCCGCTGATGGCCGAGACCACCGAGCGCATCAACGCGGTGCAGAAGATGCTCGAAGCCGAGGTGAGCAGCGAGCGCGGCAAGGCCTACCTGGCCGAGATCACGCAGCTGCGCGCCAAGTACATCGACGTGCGCAAGGGCTATTTCGACGCGCTCAAGGCCGGCGACACGGCGAGCGCCGACCGCATTCTGGAAACCGCGCTGCTGCCCGCGGCCAAGGCCTATGGCGGCAAGCAGCGCGAGCTGCTCGATTTCCAGCTCCAGCTGGTGGGCGAGGCCGTGGCCGCCTCCGAATCGACCGTGAACCGCCAGATCGGCCTGCTGCTGGGCATGGCCGCCCTCGCGATCGCGGGCGCCGTGCTGCTGGCCTGGCGCATCACGCGCTCGGTCACGGCACCGCTGACCGAAGCCGTTTCCGTGGCGCGCGACGTGGCGCAAGGCGACCTGACGCGCGAGGTGCGCGTGCAGCGCAGCGACGAGCTGGGCGACCTGCTGCGCGCGCTCGCCGAGATGAAGGGCTCGCTGGTGAACACCGTGGGCCAGGTGCGCCAGGCCACCGACGGCATCAACACCGCCAGCGGCGAGATCGCCAGCGGCAACCAGGACCTGAGCGCGCGCACCGAGCAGACGGCGTCGAACCTGCAGGAGACGGCGGCCAGCATGGAGCAGCTCACGAGCACGGTGCGCAACAGCGCCGACGCGGCGCGCCAGGCGAACCAGCTGGCGGCCTCGGCCGCGGAGATCGCCCAGCGCGGCGGCTCGGTGGTCTCGCAGGTGGTCACGACCATGGACGAGATCAACAGCGCGTCCAAGAAGATCAACGACATCATCGGCGTGATCGATGGCATCGCGTTCCAGACCAACATCCTCGCGCTCAACGCGGCGGTGGAAGCGGCGCGTGCCGGTGAACAGGGCCGTGGCTTCGCGGTGGTGGCCGGCGAGGTGCGCAACCTCGCGCAGCGCAGCGCCGAGGCGGCCAAGGAGATCAAGGGCCTGATCGGGGCGAGCGTGGAGAAGGTGGAGACCGGCAGCCAGCTGGTGGCCGACGCGGGCCAGACCATGGGCGAGATCGTGGCCTCGGTGCAGCGGGTGACGGACATCATCGGCGAGATCACGGCCGCGGCCGGCGAACAGAGCGACGGCATCGGCCAGGTCAACGTGGCGGTGAGCCAGCTCGACCAGATGACGCAGCAGAACGCGGCGCTGGTGGAAGAGAGCGCGGCCGCCGCGCAGAGCCTCAAGGAACAGGCGAACCGCCTGGCCCAGGTGGTGCAGGTCTTCAAGCTCGATGGCCATGCCTTCGCGTCGGCCGCGAGCCCGGCTCCGGTGGTGCGTGCGGCACCCGTGGCGAGCGCGCCGAAGAAGGCGCCCGCAGGCCCGGCCAAGGCGCCGGCGGCCAAGCCGGTGGCTGCGGCGGCGCCGGCAGCGGCACCGCTGCGCAAACCCGCCCTTGCCTCGGCCCCCCGCGCCGAGCCCGTCAGCAGCCCCGCCCGCGCCGCCGATGACGGCGAATGGGAAAGCTTCTGACCGCGCGCGCGTCCTACACAACGATCAGGGGAGATTCGCATGCAGAACTTCATGCGCCAGTTCACCATCCGCTTTCGCATGATCGGCGCCATCGCCGTGGTGCTGGCCCTGCTCGCCTCGGTGGGCGGCGCGGGCCTGTGGGGCATGTCGCGCCTGTCGGCCGTGGCCGACGAGTTCTCGCAACACGCCTTCCGCGAGACCACCACGCTGTCGCACCTCAAGGCCGCCATGGGCGAGATCGTCCGGCACGAGAAGGACATGGTCATCGCCTATGAAAAGCCCGAGCAGGTGGCCGCGGCCAAGGCCAAGTGGCAGGCCGCCTACGACGACGCCGTGGTGCAGGCCCAGGGCATGCTTGCGGGCGAAGAAGACGCCGACAACCCGCTGGTGCGCGAACTGCAGAAGGAACTCGAGGCCTACATGGCCGCGGTGGAGCCGGTGTCGCGCCAGCTTGCCGACGGCGGCTACGAAACCGCCACCATCGCCAACCGCATGCTCGGCCGCGCGCACGAGCGCTACAACACCGCGCTGCTCACGCTCGAACGCCTCGAGAGCGCGCTCGCCGAAGAGGTGAAGGCGCTCGAAGACGAAAGCGCGTCGGCCAACCGCATGACCGCCTGGGTGTTCGGCGTGGCGCTGGTGCTGGCCATGGTGATCGTGGTGCCCACCACGCTGGCCAACATGAGCAGCATCTGCGGCCCGCTCGACCGCGCGCGCCGCCTGGCCGACGCCATTGCCGCAAGCGACCTCACGCAGCGCGTGGACGACCAGGGCCGCGACGAGGTGGCGCAGCTCATGCGCGCGCTCGGCGCCATGCAGGGTTCGCTGAGCCGCATCGTGCACGAGGTGCGCAGCAGCACCGACAGCATCGGCACCGCGAGCAGCGAGATCGCCAGCGGCAACCAGGACCTCTCGGGCCGCACCGAGCAGGCCGCGAGCAGCCTGCAGCAGACGGCGGCCAGCATGGACCAGCTCAGCAGCACCGTGCGCCACAGCGCCGACTCGGCGCGCCAGGCGAGCCAGATGGCCGCGGCCAACGCCGACGTGGCCACGCGCGGCGGCCAGGTGGTGGGCCAGGTGGTGCAGACCATGCAGGACATCCAGCACAGCAGCCAGAAGATCGGCGACATCATCGGCGTGATCGATGGCATCGCGTTCCAGACCAACATCCTCGCGCTCAACGCGGCGGTGGAAGCGGCGCGCGCCGGCGAGCAGGGCCGCGGCTTCGCGGTGGTGGCCGGCGAGGTGCGCAGCCTCGCGCAGCGCAGCGCCGAGGCGGCCAAGGAGATCAAGGGCCTGATCGGCGCGAGCGTGGAGAAGGTGCACGCGGGCACGGAGCTCGTGGCGCAGGCCGGCAGCACCATCACCGAGATCGTGGACAACGCCCAGAAGATCTCGAGCTTCATCGCCGACATCACCACCGCGGCCCAGGAACAGTCGCAGGGCATCGGGCAGGTGAACGCGGCCGTGGGCCAGCTCGACCAGATGACGCAGCAGAACGCGGCGCTGGTGGAGCAGAGCGCGGCCGCGGCCGAGAGCCTGCGCGAGCAGGCGGACCGGCTGGCCGAGGTGGTGCGGGTGTTCCGCGTGGCCTGAGGGCGCGCCACCCTGCGCCGCCACGGCGCGGCCATCACGGCCCTGTCACGGTCTGCCTATACTTCCCCGGTCGGGTACCCGGGGGAGTGCAACCAGCGCTTGCCGGCCTCCCGCTCAGGAGATCGCCATGAACGCTCGCCTCCCCCAGCCCCTTCCCCTCGAGCCCGGCGCGCTGCAGGCGCACGTGGACACCGCCTGGCGCGAGCGCATCGTGCCGGCCCTGGTCGACTACATCGCCGTGCCGGCCAAATCCCCCGCGTTCGATGCCGACTGGGCCGCCCATGGCCTGCTCGAGCGCGTGCTGCAATCGGCCGCCGACTGGGTGGCGGCGCAGAAGGTGCCGGGCCTGTCGCTCGAGGTGATCCGCCTGAACGACGCGCGGGGCAGGCCGCGCACGCCGGTGCTGTTCTTCGAGTTGCCCGCCAGCGCCGGCCGTGACGGCACGCCGGCCCCGGCCTCGGGCCAGACCGTGCTGATGTACGGCCACCTCGACAAACAACCGGAGTTCACCGGCTGGCGCAGCGACCTGGGTCCCTGGACGCCCAAGATCGACGACGGCAAGCTCTACGGCCGCGGCGGCGCCGACGACGGCTACGCGGTGTACGCGAGCATCGCGGCCATCCAGGCGCTGCAGGCCCAGGGCGTGGCGCACCCGCGCATCGTGGGCCTGATCGAGACCTGCGAAGAAAGCGGCTCGGGCGATCTGCTGCCTTACGTGGACGCGCTGCGCCCGCGGCTGGGCGACGTGGGCCTGGTGATCTGCCTCGACAGCGGCGCCGGCAACTACGACCAGCTCTGGCTCACCACCAGCCTGCGCGGCATGGCCAGTGGCGTGCTCAAGGTCGAGATCCTCACCGAGGGCATCCACTCGGGCGACGCCTCGGGCCTGGTGCCCTCGAGCTTTCGCATCATGCGCCAGGTGCTCGACCGGCTCGAAGACAGCGCCACCGGCCGCCTGCTGCCCGCGAGCTTCCACTGCGAGGTGCCGGCCGAGCGCATCGAGCAGGCGCGCGCCACGGCGGCCATCCTGGGTGAAGAGATCTACAAGCGCTTCCCCTGGGCCCATCACGATTGCGGCGGCAGCACGCTGTTCGCGCTGCCCACCACCACCGACCCGGTCGAGGCCCTGCTCAACCGCACCTGGCGCCCCACGCTGAGCGTGACCGGCGCCGAGGGCTTTCCGGCGCTCAAGGACGCGGGCAACGTGCTGCGCCCCTACACCGCCTTCAAGCTCAGCCTGCGGCTGCCGCCGCTGGTGGATGCGGCGGCCGCTGTGCAGCAGCTCAAGGCCCTGCTCGAAGACAACGCGCCCTACCAGGCCAAGGTCACGTTCGCGGGCGAAGGCGCGGCCAGCGGCTGGAACGCGCCCCCCACAACGCCCTGGTTCGAGCAGGCGCTGCAGGACGCCTCGCAGGCGCACTTCGGCGCGGCCTGCGGCACCATCGGCCAGGGCGGCACCATTCCGCTCATGAACATGCTGAGCCAGGGCTTCCCGAGCGCGCAGATGATGGTCTGCGGCGTGCTCGGCCCCAAGAGCAACGCGCACGGCCCCAACGAGTTCCTGCACCTCGACTACGCGCGCCGCCTCACCGCGAGCGTGGCGCAGGTGATCGCGCGCATGCCCTGAACCCGGGCCTCCATGACCGACACCACCCAGGCCCCCTTCACCGCGCGCGACGGCTACAACCTCGCGCTCTACGACTGGCCCCTGTCTTCGCGCGCGCAGCCGCGCGGCGTGGTGCTGATCGTGCACGGCCTGGGTGAACACGCCTGGCGCTACAACGAGCTCGCGCAGCAGCTCAACGACTGGGGCTTCTTCGTGCGCGCCTACGACCAGCGCGGCCACGGCGACTCGGGCGGCGAGCCTGGCGTGCTGCCCGAGGACGACACGCTGCTCGACGACCTGTTCGAGGTGGTGGACGACACGCGGCGGCGCCTGGCCGAGCGCTGGAACTGCCCGCTGATCCTGCTCGGCCACAGCATGGGCGGGCTGGTGGCCTCGGCCTTCGTGCAGCGCGCCCTGGCCCCGGTCGACCTGCTGGTGCTGTCCTCACCCGCGCTCGACACCGGGCTCTCGGGCCTCAAGCGCGGCCTGATCGGGCTGATGATGCGCATCGCGCCCGACAAGCCGCTGGGCAATGGCCTGGACCCGGACAAGATCTCGCACGACCCCAAGGTGGTCGAGGCCTACCGCCGCGACCGCCGCGTGCACGACCGCATCAGCGCGCGGCTGGCGCGCTTCATCGACGAGAACGGGCCGCTCGTGGTGCGCGCCGCACCGCGCTGGACCGTGCCCACGCTGCTCATGTACGCGGGCGACGACCGCCTGGTGAGCCCCGCGGGCAGCGAGGCCTTCGCGGCGGCCGCCCCCGCCCAGGTGGTGCACGCGCGCCGCTTCGACGGCCTGTACCACGAGATCTTCAACGAGGTGGGCAAGGCCCCGGTGCTGTCTACCCTGCGCGCCTGGCTTCAGGTGCACGCGCCAGCCACCACAGCGCCGCGCCCAGCAGCGCCAGGGGCAGCAGCGACCCCAGGTTGAGCCAGGTCCAGCCCCGGGTGGTCACGAGCGCCCCCGAGGCGAAGGACGTGAAGGCCATGGTTGCGAACACGCCGAAGTTGATCGCCGCCTGCGCGCGGTCTTTCTCCTCGGGCCGCCAGGCCTTCAGCGCCAGCGTGGTGCTGCCGGTGAACAGGAAATTCCAGCCCACGCCGAGCAGGAACAGCGCCGCCAGGAACTGGTGCAGGTTCACGCCCGAAAGCGCGATGCCCACGCAGGCCAGGTTGAGCGCCACGCCCACGCCCATCACCGGGAGCGCGCCGAAGCGGCGGATCAGGTGGCCGGTGAAGAAGCCCGGCGCGAACATGCCGATCACGTGCCATTCGAGCACCAGGGCCACGTCTTCGAAGGGCAGGCCGCAGACCTGCATGGCCAGCGGCGTGGCGGCCATGAGCAGGTTCATCACGCCGTAGCCCAGCGCGGCACCCAGCGCGGCCACGATGAACACCGGCTGCCGCGCGATCACCGACAGGGGCCGGCCGCTGTCGCCGGCGCTGCCGCGCGGCGGCGGCGGTGGAAAGCGCAGCAAGGCCATCACGCCCATGGACAGCACGGCCAGCACCGCGAGCGCGAGGTAGGCGCCCGCGAACGGCGCCGCGGTGAGCGCGCGCGTGTGCACCGCGAGGTTGGGCCCCAGCACCGCGCCGACCAGGCCCCCCGCGAGCACCAGCGACACCGCCTTTTCGCGGTCGGGCGGCGCGGCGAGCTCGGCCGCCGCGAAGCGGTAGAGCTGGCCGTTGGCGCTGTAGAAGCCCGCCACCAGCGTGCCCGCCACCAGCAGCCAGAAGCTGCCGACGAACACCGCTGCGGCGCAGACCAGCGAGGACAGCAGGGCCACCAGCAGGCCGAGCTGGAACGAGCCCTGGCGCCCCAGCCGCTGCTGCGCACGCGCCACCAGCGGCGTGCTCAGCGCCCCGCCCACCACGTAGCCCATCACCGGCAGCGTGGCCATCCAGCCCAGCGGCGCCAGCGACAGCCCGACCAGGCCGTTGATGGTGATGAAGACCACGTTGTTGGTCAGGAACAGGCCTTGCGCGGCGGCAAGCAGCCAGAGGTTTTTATTCATAAGTGGGCGTTTATACAGAACAAGTCCGCCCTCAAGACGGCCGGGGATCATCCGAAATTGACGCATCGCAGCACGCCGCTGCCCACCGCTCTGGAGATTCGATGAACTGGCTTTCCCGCATTTCCGTGCGCGCCAAGCTCGCGCTGCTGCTGGCGCTGTGCGCGCTGGGTATCGTCACCGTGGCCGTGTCGGCCCAGATCAGCCTGGACCGCGCCGTGGACGCGAGCCAGCGGCTGGTACGGGTCGAGGTGGCCGCCCTGCGCGCGCTCGGCGAGGTGCGCGCCGACGTCGGCAACATGCGCCGCTTCGAGAAGGACCTCTTCCTCAACATGGCCAACGAAGACGACCTGCAGCGCTACCACGGCACCTGGTCGAAACAGGTGGCCACGGGCCTCGAGCGCCTGCAGGCCCTGCGCCCCGCCCTGCAGGCGCCGGAGCAGGCCGCGCTCGACCGCATGGCCGCCGGGCTCGCGAAGTACCGCGACGCGGTCAACGCCATCCACCAGGCGATTGGCCGCGGCGAGATCAACGACCCCTGGCGCGCCAACCAGGCCATGGAGCCGGCCAAGGCGGACGTGCGCGCCGCCGACGCGGCCTTCAACGAGATCAGCGACGCCGTGGGCGCGCGCGTGGACGCCATGGTGGACGGGCTCGGGGCGCTGCAGCGCCGCGCCATGTGGGTCACGGGCGTGGCCGCGCTGGCCGTGCTGGTGCTGGCCCTGGGCCTGGGCGTGGTGGTGAGCGGGCGCATCACGCGGCCGCTGGACGAGGCCGCACGGGCGATCGAGCGCGTGGCCTCGGGCGACCTGAGCGCGCGCGTGCACAGCGTGGGGCGCGACGAGACCGCGCGTGTGCTCGCGGGCATCCAGCGCATGCAGGACGGCCTGGCGCGCATCGTGGGCGACATCCGCCTCGGGGTGGACAGCATCGGCACCGCGAGCAGCGAGATCGCCAGCGGCAACCAGGACCTGAGCGCGCGCACCGAGCAGACGGCGTCGAACCTGCAGGAGACGGCGGCCAGCATGGAGCAGCTCACGAGCACGGTGCGCAACAGCGCCGACGCGGCGCGCCAGGCGAACCAGCTGGCGGCCTCGGCCGCGGAGATCGCCCAGCGCGGCGGCTCGGTGGTCTCGCAGGTGGTCACGACCATGGACGAGATCAACAGCGCGTCCAAGAAGATCAACGACATCATCGGCGTGATCGATGGCATCGCGTTCCAGACCAACATCCTCGCGCTCAACGCGGCGGTGGAAGCGGCGCGTGCCGGTGAACAGGGCCGTGGCTTCGCGGTGGTGGCCGGCGAGGTGCGCAACCTCGCGCAGCGCAGCGCCGAGGCGGCCAAGGAGATCAAGGGCCTGATCGGGGCGAGCGTGGAGAAGGTGGAGACCGGCAGCCAGCTGGTGGCCGACGCGGGCCAGACCATGGGCGAGATCGTGGCCTCGGTGCAGCGGGTGACGGACATCATCGGCGAGATCACGGCCGCGGCCGGCGAGCAGAGCGACGGCATCGGCCAGGTCAACGTGGCGGTGAGCCAGCTCGACCAGATGACGCAGCAGAACGCGGCGCTGGTGGAAGAGAGCGCGGCCGCCGCGCAAAGCCTCAAGGACCAGGCGGGCCGGCTGCGCGAGACCGTGGCGGTGTTCCAGCTCGCAGCGCAGCCCGCCTGAGCGGGCCCGCTCAGCCCAGCGCGAGCGTGAGGGCCGCGATCGCCGCGGTCTCGGCGCGCAGCACGCGCGCGCCCAGGGCCACGGGCGCGAAACCCGCCGCGCGCGCCTGCGCGTCTTCGGCCGCCGACAGCCCGCCTTCGGGGCCGATCAGCACCGTCAGGGCCTCGTCGCCGGCCAGGGCCTCGCGCGCGGGGACGGCGCCCTCGGCCAGCGAGAGCACGGTGCGCCGGCCCGTGGCCTCGCGCAGGAACGTGCCCAGGTCGCGCACCGCGTCCACCACCGGCACGCGGTTGCGGCCGCACTGCTCGCACGCGGCCTGGGCAATGGCCTGCCAGTGCGCCTGCTTCTTCTGGGCGCGCTCGCCGCTCAGGCGCAGCACGCCGTGCTGGGTGTGCAGCGGCACCAGGCGGGCCACGCCGAGCTCGGTGGCCTTCTCCACCAGCCAGTCCATGCGCTCGTTGGCCGGCATGCCGATGGCCAGCGTGACCGCGCGCGCGGCCTCGCGCTCGACGGCCTCGTGCGACTGCACCTGCACCACCACCTCGCTGCGGCCCATGCGCCGCACCGTGGCCTGCCACTGGCCGCCCCGGCCGTTGAACAGCGTGATGGTGTCGCCCGGCTGCGCGCGCAGCACCTGCACGTGGCGCGCCGCGCCGGGCGGCAGCGCGAGCTCGGCCCCGGGGCCGAGGGCGGCGTCGCAGAAGAAGCGCGGCATCAGGCGCGTCCGAAGGACCAG